>NZ_DASXHN010000207.1:0-8084 GCF_036488505.1 Paraburkholderia sp.
AACGCGCAGCGTTTCGCGCTGCTCGGCTGGGTCGCCGCGCAACTCGCGCAGCACCTGGACCCGGCGTGGTCGGCGCAGATCGTCAATGCGCACGACTGGCATGCGGGGCTCGCGCCCGCCTATCTGAAAGCGGCCGAACGAGAACAGGGCCGCGCGCCCGCGCACAGCGTGTTCACGATTCATAACCTCGCGTACCAAGGCGTTTTTCCCGCGCATCAGTTCGGCCAGCTGGGTTTGCCGGCCGACTTCTTCAGCGTGCACGGCGTCGAGTTCTATGGCCAGCTGTCGTTCCTGAAGGCGGGGCTCTACTACAGCGACCGTATCACCACCGTCAGTCCGACTTATGCGCGCGAGATCCAGACGCTCGCGCACGGCGGCGGGCTCGACGGGCTGCTGCGCCATCGCGCGCACGATCTGAGCGGGATACTCAACGGGGTCGACTACACGGTGTGGAATCCCGCCAGCGATGCGCTGCTCGCGACGCACTACAGCGCGTCGCGCCTCGCCGGCAAGCTCGCATGCAAGGAAGCGCTGCAAAAACGCTTCGGGCTCGCGCAGAAAAGCGACGCGCTGCTGTTCGGCGTCGTGAGCCGTCTGACCGAGCAGAAAGGCCTCGATCTGCTGCTCGGTGCGGTGCCCGAGATCGTGAGGCGCGGCGGGCAGCTGGTCGTGTTCGGCACCGGCGACCCGGCGCTCGAGACCGGCCTCCGGATGGTCGCGCAGGCGCATCCGCAATCGGTCGCGGTCGAACTCGGCTTCGACGAAACGCTCGCGCATACGATCATCGCGGGCAGCGACGTGGTCGCGGTGCCGTCGCGTTTCGAGCCGTGCGGACTCACGCAGCTCTACGCGCTCGCCTATGGGACGCTGCCGCTCGTGCATTGCGTCGGCGGTCTCGCCGATACGGTCGTCGACGCGTCGCTGGAAAATCTCGCCGACGATCTCGCCACCGGCTTCGTGTTCGAACGCTTCGAGCCGAGCGGGCTCGCGGCGGCGATCCGGCGCGCGTTCGCGCTCTATGGCCGGCGCACCGAATGGAAGGCCGCGCAACGGCGCGCGATGCGCCAGGACTTCGGCTGGGGCGCCTCCGCCGAACGCTATCTCGCGCTTTACCGGGAACTCGTCTGACGCCCAGGCCGTGCGAATCGCCCGCTTTCGTAAAGATTGAAAGGCGTGTGACGGTTCGACGCAACAGCGATCCGTGCGATCGACTCGCACCGGCCCGAACTCCTGTATTGTTTGTCGATTAACCGGACGGTGCAGGGCAGGCATTTTTCCTGCGATAGCCGGATCAGACATCTCTGCCACGCGGCGCTCGATCATTAGCCCGCCCACGCAGCGCCCCTTTCCGTATTTCGTTGATCGCGCCAGACCGGTTGCGCGAGTCTTACCATGGCCAAAAACGTTCTGAGCATTCAGCCCCATGTCGTGTTCGGTCACGCCGGCAACGGCGCGGTCGTGTTTCCAATGCGCCGGCTCGGCGTCAACGTCTGGCCGCTCAACACCGTGCAGTTCTCGAATCACATGCAGTACGGACACTGGAGCGGCAGCGCGATCGACGCGGCGCAAATGGAAGAACTCGTCGAGGGCATCGGCGCGATCGGCATGCTGCCGCGCTGCGACGCAGTGCTCTCGGGTTATCTCGGTACGCCAGAACAGGCGCGCGCGGTGGTCGAAATCGTCAAGACCGTGAAGGCCGTCAATCCACGCGCGTGGTACTTCTGCGATCCGGTGATGGGCAACTCCGGCGGCTCGAATGTCGAGCCGGGCATCCAGGAATTTCTGGTGCGCGAGATGCCGCAAGTGGCCGACGCGATCGCGCCGAATCATACCGAGTTGCAGCGCCTCGTCGGCCGCGAGATCGAAACGCTCGAAGAAGCGGTCGCGGCGTGCCGTGAAGTGCTCGCGCGCGGGCCGAAGCTCGTACTCGTCAAGCATCTGCTCGATCGCAACAGTCCCGCCGACCGCTTCAACATGCTCGTCGTCACCGCGCGCGAAGCATGGATGGGACAGCGCCCGCTCTATCCGTTCGCGCGGCAGCCGGTCGGGGTCGGCGATCTGACGAGCGCGGTGTTCGTCGCGCGCACGCTGCTCGGCGATTCGGTCCGCGCGGCATTCGAACACACGCTCGCCGCGGTGAACGCGGTGGTGAAGGCGACCTGGCAAGCCGGCCGCTACGAACTCGAACTAGTCGCGATGCAGAACGAAATCGCGCAGCCGCGCGAGTGGTTCGACGCGTGGGTCGCGGACACCGCGTGAACGCGCTCGCCTGGGTGGCACTCACATGCCGCCACACTACCGCTGACATGCCGCGGATGTTTGCCGTGGGCGCCACCGCATGCCGGTACCCGATGCCGCCGCTGTTTGCGGCCAGCGGCATCCCCGGCATCGCAACCGGAGACCCGCCCGGTCGCGCTGATTGCGGCGCCCGCTCGGCGTTCGCCGGCACCGCTCCGATACGCGTCCTATAATGCGAGCCGCGTGGACGCGACTCAGCCGCCGTCGTCCCACGCACTTTTCAGGCACCCGGCATTCAGCAGACGAGGCATCGATGGACGGTCATATCCGCAGCGAGCGGGAAGAATATTTTGAGCAGTTGTGCATCAGCGTCGACGCGGACGAAACGCACGAACAGGAAGCGATCGAGTTCTTCGAGAACCAGTTCGAGCAGCCCGACTTCGATCCCGCGCAGTGGCTCGACATCGCGCTCTACTACTCGCCGGCCGTCGCGCGCGGCATCGTCGACATGGTGACGCCGGACGACAAAGCGCGCAGCAACATCGCCGAAATCATCGCGGAGAATCTCGACATCTCGTACGGCGAGGACGACTGCCAGCAGTTCGCGGAAACGATTGAATTCGCTGTGAACAACGGCGTGCCGGTCGATCTCGACGTCGTGCTCGATGGTTGCCAACGCGCCATCGACGATCTCGACACATGGGCCGACGAAGACACCCAGGCGCCGTTGCTGCGTCTGCGTGAAGAACTGCTGCGCCAGCAAGGCGAGCGGTAAGCAGCAGCGCCGCACTGTCCCGGCCGGCGCGCTCGCGCCGGTTTCTTAAGCATATGCCGTATCCGCACCCCACGCGGAGCCCGATACGGCAAGCCAGCACCTACGCCGTACGTACATTCCCTGTGCGCCCGACGGGCGCCTCGCGAGCTGTGCCGTAATGCGCACCCAAAACGCCGCGAACTGCCAAGACGACCGCAAATTGGCTTCCTATATTCGCCGCAGATCGATCGACCGCGGACACGTTGCAAAGCACAACGCCACTGCGCGTATTCCAGCATTGTGACCAACGACCGATGGTTCGTAGTCTGTCGATACGCGGCTGTTGCTTCGGCTTCCTGCGTTGTATTGCGTTGCTGTACGGGCTTATCTGTTTGCATTGCTTCTTGCTGTGTTGCCGATTTCATCACACCGTCGATGCCAGGAGAGACCATGAGTATTCAGAACACGCTCAAACCCGTCGCCATGCTCGTTGGCGCGATGTTTGCCATCGCTCCGCTCGCCGCTTTCGCCGACGACCTGCCGGTCAAGATCGGTTTTGCCGCGCCGCTGACAGGCGCCAACGCCGGTTACGGCAAAGACCTGGAAAACGGCGTGCGGCTCGCCATCGACGAAGCCAATCAGAAGAAGATCAAGATCGGCGACAAGATCGCCCATTTCGAACTGGTCTCGCAAGACGATCAGGCCGACCCGCGCGTCGGCGTGCAGGCCGCGCAGAAACTGGTCGACTCGGGCGTCGCGGTGGTCGTCGGCCACTTCAACTCCGGCACGACGATTCCGGCCTCGCAGGTCTACGAACAGGCCGGCATTCCGATGCTCGATCCGGCCGCGACCAATCCGATCATCACCGGGCGCGGCTTCGCCAACGCGTTCATGGTGATTTCGACCGACGCGCAGAACGCCGGCAACGCGGGCGCGTACGCGGTCGACGTGACCAAGGCCAAGCGCATCGCGATCATCGACGACCGCACCGCGTTCGGTCAGGGCGAGGCCGACGAATTCGAGAAGGCGGTGAAGGCGCACGGCGGCACGATCGTCGCGCGCGATTACACCGACAACCACGCGGTCGACTTCAGCACGCAGATCACCAAGTTCAAGGGCGCCAATGCGGATCTCGTATTCTTCGGCGGACTCGACAGCCAGGCGGCGGGCTTCGCGCGGCGCATGAAGCAGCTCGGTCTGAGCGCGCAACTGGTCGGCGGCGGCGGCGTGATGGACGAGGACTTCATCAAGCTCGCCGGCGACGCGGCCGACGGCGCGATGGCCTGGGAATATGGCCGCCCGCTCGCGCAGTTGCCGGGCGGCAAGGACTTCTCGGCGAGGTTCAAGAAGGAGTTCGGCGTCGATATCCTGTCGTATGCGCCGTTCGGCTACGACGGTGCGTGGGTCGCGATCAGGGCGATGCAGAAGGCGAAGTCCGACTCGCCGAACGTGTACCGTCCGGTGCTCAAAGCGATCGACTACGACGGCGTGACGGGCAAGATTTCGTTCGACAGCACCGGCGCGTTGAAGAGCGGTGCATCGACGCTGTATCAGGTGAAGAACGGCGCGTGGGTGCCGGTCGTCACGAAGAGCGGCACCTGATCGGCAAGCGGTATCCGCTGGGGCGAGCGCGCGCTGCACCGTGATGAGCCGATGCAGGGCCGCCGCCGCGGCGCCGTTTCAGCGCGCCGCTATGTCACCGCTGGCTTCACGATCACCTGCGCGTCGAGATCGCGCTCGATGCGCACGAGGTCGTCGCGGATCGCCGCGAACTCGTCGGCGGAACACATCTGATGCCCGAAGGCGGCCCGCAGGTGACGGCTCACCTGCAAGGTCCGCGTCGCCGGATCGAACACGTAATGCGAGGAAAACGCGAGCATCGGGTCCTCGACGGTGCTGTCGGCGGGCAGATCCGTGACCCGCGCGAAACGCGGCAACGTCATTTCCAGCGTCTCGTCGAACTCGCCGCCGATGCACGCCCACGGCTGCGTTCTCACCGGCTCGGCAAGCCACGTGTCGAGCTGCGACGCCATTCCGCCCGACAGGCTCGTCAACGCCGGCACCGCGGTGGTGCCGTCGCGCCACAGCAGATGCGGCACGCTGCCCTGCATCGACGTGGCGAACGGCCCGCCCGTTAGCCCGACCTCGTCGGTCTGTAATTGCGCGCTGCCATGCAGGCCGGTCTGCAACAGACGGCTCGCCGCGATCTGTTGTGCGCGCTGCCGCGTCGCGCGCCGGAACATGTTGCGTTCGAGCTCGGCCGTATAGCCCGCATCCTCGACGCGATACGCGTAATGCGCGGCGCCGTTCCCGTCGATATCGACCTGCACGCGCGCGCTGCGCTCGCGCGCTTGCGTGGCCGGTGTGCGCGCAAGCACGCCCTGATCGACGAGCAGCACCGGCCGGTCCATCACGCCCGCCGGCAGATAGCCGAATTCGGTGCCGCCCGCGGTCGTATCCGCGAACTGCGACAGCTCGGGAATCCAGATGATCGCGTGATTGATCGCGCTCGCGCCGTAGCCCGGCACCCCCGGCAAGCTGTAGTACGGCCCGAGATCGAGCAGCACCGGCTCGCTGCGGATACCCACCGCGGCGAGCAGCGCGCCGTACAGCGCGACGTGATCCTTGCAGTCGCCGTAGCGGTTGCGCAGGATATCGGCGGCCTTGTGCGGAATCGCCGCCGTCTCGCCCAGAAACAGCGCGACGTAGCGGATGTTCATACGCAGCCAGTCGTACAGCGCGCGGGCTTTCGCGCGCGGATCGGTGAGCCCCGCCGTCAGGCTCTGCGCGAGAGCCACGATCGCGGGATCGTCGCGCGTCGCGTCGCGGCTCGCGGGTTCGCGATAGCGCGCGGCGAAGCTCGCGAAGTCCGGTACCGTCGACACCATCAGCCGGTCGCCCCAGTTCGCGTAACCGACCGCGCCCGCTTCGAGCCGCGCATACGGGCCGTGCCGGTAGTCGAACTCATAGCGGGTGCGGCCGTTCGCGGTGACCGGCGGCAACGCGACGTAGCCGCGCGCATCGGCGTAAAGCGGCACGTCGGCGGGCAGCTCGAAGATCAACCGCTGCAACTCGACCGGCTCGCGCGACGGTTCGACCAGATACGCGAAGGTGCCGGCCTGCAACGGCTTCGCACGGGTCTTTCGAAATGCCAGATGCACACGCGAACCGCGCTCGACGCCAGGAAAGATCACCGTGCGCAACACGCCATCCTCGAAACTGGGCGCGCCGGCCGAGCGCGGCTCCTGCACGTCGCGAATCGCTTCCGGGCCGACCGCGTGCGCGGTGCCGTCCGGGTCGATCGTGTCGGCAGCCAGCAATTGCACCTGTTCGATGTCCTTGTTGAACCACACGTAGCGCTGCGCGATATCGTCGACACCGCTTGCGGTATCGGCGCGCAGCACGGTGTCGTCGTGCTCCTCGATGGAGCCGTCTTTCTGGATCACGAACAGATGGACGTCGCGCTCGATCGTCGACGGCGCGGGCTCGTCGCTGACCGTCGACATTTCGTCGGCGGCGGCGAACCTGGGGAACGCGACGAGACACACGGCAAGCAGTGCGAGAACGCGCATTCGCGGCGCGATCCGCGCATCGCCTCCGGCGCTCGCGCGAGCATGCGTCATCAACGTCAATCTCCGCTGTCAAGCTGGCTCAACAACGTCTGCAACTTTTCCACATGCCTGAGCAGCAGGTGCCGATGCTTGTCGATCTGTTCGAGCCGGCCGGCCAGGTCCGCGACGGTGCGCTCGTCGAGTTCGGCCGCGGCGATCACGTCCTCGACTTTTGCGCGCATCGTCGACAGTTCCACCGGCGCGTGAAGCAGATGACGCTCGAAACGCCGGACTTCTTGCGTCGCGAGCTCGCGCACCTTGCGAAAATGCGCGTGACGCCGGTTCGCTTCGACGTCGAGCGTGTCATCCTCGATGCGCCGCGGAGAGGCTGGCTGACCGAAAATCGGCTCGGGCCGCAACACCGTTCTCTTGCGTACCGGATGCGCGGTGCCGCGAAAGCGCGCGAGCGGCTGCTCGTTGTCGATCGCGTCGCGCGCATTCGGTGGAATTTCGTGCCCGCCATGCGGCACATCCATCCAGCCAGCCGGCAAGCCGGTGACCGCTTCCACGCCGCGCACGAATTCCTCGCTGAATTCGCGCTGGCCCGCGAGCATCAGCTTCAGATAGCTCGCGGAAAAAGTCATCATGCGCGCGAGCCGGTTCGCGGCACCGACCTCGCCGGTCAGCAGTACCAGATTCGCTCGCCACACTTGCAGCAGCAATTCCTCGGAGTCTTCCATCGCAGGGTGGTTCCTTCCTGTGGCCCGATGAACCGATGACAGCGTCGCGCACGTCATCGTTTTGAAAGCGTAGCCGCTTCGGCGCGTCGCATGCAATCCCGCCTGCGCGATTCGCGCGCGGCTGTTGCGTCGATGTCAAAAGACGTCAACGCAATATGCGAAAGGCCGCGGGAATCCGCCCCCATTCCATCCGGGCTGTTGACACTTTTTTTGCAGCGTTTTTCCTGTTGCATCGACGCACGGATGCGCACGTTGTGACTGTTTTCGACCGCGCAATGTGGCATGCTTACGCGCCGATGCGGCACGCACCGTGCTGCATCGCTTGCTCTATAACATTGACTTAAGGGTTCTGTAATGAAGAAAATCGTTCTCGCCATTTCCGCAGCCGTCGTAACCCTGAGCGCGATCGCTCCCGCTCAAGCTTATGAGCATCATCGTGAATGCCACAAGGTGCGCGTTCATCATCACTGGGAAAAGCGCTGCCATTGATGGCGTGATGCCGGGCCGTCGCGGCGCGGCACGCCTCGTAAAGCCCCGCTGACGCGGGGCTTTTTTTTCGCCCGCCCGCGATGCCCGGATCGCACCCGCATTCGCCGTCCCATACATTCCACGCGAACCCGGCGGCATGCAATGACGGACACATGCTGTTACACGTTCGCGATCCGCTAAGCGCATCCGCGCGACGCGAGGCCAGGTGAAGTGCCGATTGATGTGTCGAACGACGTGGTGCGTGACGAACTGTGCGCCGGCCAGCACGATCGCGGCCACGATCACGATCTCGCGCTCGTGCGGATACACGCG
>NZ_DASXHN010000222.1:0-3984 GCF_036488505.1 Paraburkholderia sp.
CAGTGTGCGACAGATAACCCGCTCAGCCGGCTCTGGATGCGCGCAGCAGACTGTGTCAGAGTAGCGCTTCGAACTCTACCGACGTAGGACCACCATGCTACCGATTGCCGACCGATGGTTCGAGTCAAAACGTATCAGCGACGACATTACCCTGCTATGGGAGCCTCATGTCGTGCCACTGATGCGCTGCAATATCTGGCACATACGCGGTCGCGACCGCGACCTGATGATAGATACCGGGATGGGCATCGCCAGCCTGCGTGAGGCGGCCCGGCATCTTTTGCAAAACCACGTGACAGCGGTAGCAACGCACACGCATTCGGATCATATCGGCGGACATCACGAGTTTGCGCATACGCTGGTGCACGAGTTGGAGGCCGATAACCTGGCTTCGCCGCGCGAGCGCGGCACGCTGCTCGCATCGGTATTGGGCGAGAACGCGATACGCCGCTACCGTGAAGCGGGCTATCCTTTCGACGGCGATTTGATCACGGCGCTTCCCAGCGCCGACTACCTGATGTCCGACTACAAGGTACGGGCGGCGACAGTTACGGAAATCGTCAAGGAAGGCAATATCGTCGACCTCGGCAACCGGCACTTCGAGGTACTGCATCTGCCTGGCCATTCACCCGGCAGCATCGGTCTATGGGAGGCGGCATCCGGCACGCTATTCTCCGGCGATGCGATCTACGATGGGCCCCTTCTGGATGAAATCGGTGGCGCCGATATCGCAACCTATGTGCGCACGATGAAGCGCTTGCGCGAATTACCCGTGCAGGTCGTGCACGCCGGACACGACGGCAGCTTCGGGCGAGAGCGGCTCGTCGCGTTGGCCGATGCCTATTTGGCTAAACGCGCATGAGCGTCGTTTGGCGGGCGCAACGACCTCGGTGCGTGCGCAATCGATGACAAAAATTTCAGGCTGTGCGCTTGCGCCGTGCTGGTGGGACCGTCCACTCACCGCCCTCCTCAACGTGCTCCGTCAGCTTGTCCACGCAGCGAAAAAACACCCGCTTTTCTTCCGCTGACAGAACGGACATCAGTTGCGCGTCGAAGAACTCGCCGATCCGATCGCACTTACGGACAATTGTCTTGCCCTTGCTGGTCAAATTCAGGTGGATGACACGTGCGTCAGTCGTGCCGGTCGAGCGCGTCAGCAAGCCGCGATTGGCTAGCGTGGTGACCAGCTTCGAAACCAGCGTCTTTTCGAGGTATGTCAGCTCGATCAGCGGGCCAAGTGAGATACCCGGCTGCATACCGACAAAACGCAGCACCCGCAGGTCGCGCAGGGTGACATCGCATTCGGCTTCATAGAGACCAGACGCCACGCCCTTGGCCAGCTCGCTGAGTACGTCGAGGCGGAAATTCAAATGCCCCAGTCTTGGATACGGCGCCTTCGACATGCTCTTCTCCCATTCAGCTATTTGGTTCAGTTGCAAACTGCAACATATGGATTCACGCATTTAGCGCACGAAACATACCATCGTATAGCGACTGCTATACGTAAGGATAAGTCGGATGCTTGCCACCCGGCTGCCTTCGCTAACCGGCAAGCAGCCGAACTGCCAACGCGCCGCCATCAGCGCGCTCGCAAGCCGCCGCGACATAGACTGTCTGGCCTTCGGCCGCCGAACGCCGGCGTTCAGCACAGAGGCGGTGCGCCGCCGATTGCTGTCCGGCTCGATGCACCGTCATCGCGCGGATTTGCACATTTCCAGGACCTGGCAGGCTCCTCCACTTGCACGCGGAAACACTCCATTCGCCTTTGTATAAGGGTTCCCGCGCGATGGCACGCTTCATGCAAACAGGATAAATGCGGACAGCGCAAATATTGCAATTTGCACCTATTTTGCCGACAGCCAACGCCCTCCAACTGATGCTCCCCGGCGATCCACGCTTCATCAGCGTCAGCCAACCGTAGGCCGACGCTGTGCGGAGCAGGCATGTCAGCGCAGGGCGAGGTGATTCCAGTTATGCACGAGAACCAGCATGTCAGTTCAACTAGCGTTACGAAACATTCGAAAATCGTTTTCGGGTAAGCATGGCTCGGTCGAGGTGCTAGGTGGCCTGTCGTTCGACATCAACGAACGGGATTTCGTCAGCATCATCGGCCCGTCGGGCTGCGGGAAGACGACCGTGTTCAACGTGATCGCCGGCCTGCTCGAACCCGACAGCGGCGAGATTTCCTATCGGGGCGAAACGGTCACCGGCTTGCGCGGCAAAGTGGGCTACATGATGCAGCGCGACCTGCTGTTGCCGTGGCGCACCGTGTTGCAGAACGTGCTGATCGGGCCCGAGTTGTCACGCATGCCCGCTGCGCAAGCACGCGAAATGGCGATGGAATACCTGAATACCTACGGCCTTGCGGGTTTCGAAAACGCTTATCCCCGCATGCTGTCTGGTGGCATGCGCCAGCGCGTTGCGCTGATTCGCACGTTGATCAACGATCCCGACATCATCCTGCTCGATGAGCCGTTTTCAGCACTCGACTATCAGACCCGCCTGTATCTGGAAGGGGTGCTGATGGAAGCTGTCGACACCTTCCACAAGACAGTGATACTGGTCACGCACGACATCGACGAAGCAGTCGCGTTGTCCAAACGTGTGGTGGTGCTAGGCGGGCGGCCTTCGCAAGTCAAAAAGGTCTATGACATCGAAATCGGCGCGCGTTCGCCAATCGGTGCGCGCAGCGATCCGAACTTCGCCGGGTACTTCCACGCGCTGTGCGCGGAACTCGACATCCAGACCGAGGTGAAAGCAGCATGAGCCGGCCCGCATCCATCAATAGCGCGAAAGTCTCTACGATGCGCAGCCCGACGCGTGCTCGCCCCGTGCTGAACACCGGGTGGGGCCGCACGGTCTTGCAACTGATCGCAGTCATCGCATTCTTTGCGATATGGGAAGGCGCTGCGAGGCTTGGCTGGGTATCGAACTTCCTGGTCGGCTCGCCGACGAAAATCTACGACGCCCTTGCCCGCTCCGCTGAATCAGGCGAGCTCTTCGTCGATATCGGCTACACCATGTTTGAAGCCATGCTCGGCTTTCTGTTCGGCACGGCGGCTGGAACGGTCTGCGGCCTCTCACTGTGGTATTCGCCATTCGTCGCGCGGCTGATCGAGCCGTTTATCGTCGCGATCAACAGTGTTCCGAAGATTGCTTTCGCCCCGATCGTCATTCTCTGGTTCGGCACCGGGCTGGTTTCGAAAGTTGCGCTGGCGATTTCGCTGACGGCGATCGTCGCGCTGATAGCCGCCTACGAGGCAGCGAAAGAGGCCGATCCTGACCTGCAGGCGCTGCTTGTCACGCTTGGCGCGAACAAGAACGACGTGTTCCTGAAAGTGGTCATCCCGTTCACGCTGCCTTACGTGATCTCGACGTTCCGCATCAACATCGGCTTCGGCCTGGTCGGCGCAGTGGTCGGTGAATTCATTTCGTCGGAGAAAGGGCTGGGTCACATGATCTTCACCGCTTCGAGTCTCTACGATCTGAATACCGTGTGGGCAGGCCTCTTCGTACTGATGGCGATTGGCTTCGTGTTGTATTTCCTGATCGACCTGGTCGAACGCAAGCTGCTGCCGTGGCGACAGGTATTGAATGCACCGACGCTGCGGGTTTGACGTCGTCGCCGACAACGTCGAAGTGTTTGCTTTGCACCCGCTAATCCAACCTTTTTCTGGACCTGAAAAATGGCAATCATCGCTCGAAAAATGCTGGCTGCTCTGACAACAGCGGTCGCTGTTTCGATCGTCAGCAGCGCCACGCCGGCCGTGGCCGCCGACAAAAAAGCTGTTATTTCGCAGGCGTTCCAGTCGATGCTGTATCTGCCACTGTACGTCGCCATCGACGGCGGCTTCTTCGCGAAGCAAGGTCTGGATGTGACCAAGCAGACTGCGGGCAGCCCGAGCGCGGCGTTGTCGGCGGTGTTGTCGGGAAGTGCGGATTTCTCGCTGCACGGTCCCGAATGGACCGCGGTCGCCGCTGAAA
>NZ_DASXHN010000429.1:0-3272 GCF_036488505.1 Paraburkholderia sp.
ATGATTCTGCGCGGCGGCTACTATCAGACCACGGTGTCGACCGACAAAGCGAGCCGCCGCGGTCTGTCAATGGTGTCGCTCGCGTATCTGCTTTCCAAGCGAACCACGCTCTATAGCGCGGTCGATTACACGTCGTACAAACACGCGGTGGTCAGCACGCTCAATCCGACCGGCTCGTCCAGTCAGACGGCGGTGACTGTCGGTATCGACGTTCTCTTCTAGCCTGACGAATTCATACCCGTGCGCGCGTGATCGATGCACGCGCCGAACTTGCAAGGAGCGACCCATGATCATCGATATCCACGGACACTACACGACCGCGCCCAAAGCGCTGGAGACCTGGCGCAATCGCCAGGTCGCCGCGCTCGGCGATCCGTCGAACAGTCCCAAACCGTCGGAATTGAAGATCAGCGACGACGAGTTGCGCGAATCGATCGAAACCAACCAGTTGCGTTTGATGCGCGAACGCGGACTGGATCTGACGATCTTCAGTCCACGCGCAAGCTTCATGGCTCATCATATCGGCGGGTTCGAGGTGTCGAGCACATGGGCTGCGATCTGCAACGAGCTGTGCTATCGCGTAAGCCAGCTTTTTCCGCACAACTTCATTCCCGCTGCGATGCTGCCGCAAAGTCCCGGCGTCGACATCGCGACATGCATTCCCGAATTCGTCAAATGCGTCGAGCAGTACGGCAATGTCGCGATCAATCTGAATCCCGATCCATCGGGCGGTCACTGGACGAGCCCGCCGCTGTCCGATCGATACTGGTATCCGATCTACGAGAAGATGGTCGAGTACGACGTGCCGGCGATGATTCACGTCAGCACCAGTTGCAACGCGTGTTTCCACACGACGGGCGCGCATTACCTCAACGCTGATACCACCGCATTCATGCAATGCCTGAGCTCGGACCTGTTCAAGGACTTCCCGACGCTGCGCTTCGTGATTCCGCACGGCGGCGGTGCGGTGCCCTACCACTGGGGCCGTTTCCGCGGGCTCGCGCAGGAGATGAAGAAGCCGCCAGTGGAACAGCACCTGCTGAACAACATCTTCTTCGACACCTGCGTGTATCACCAACCGGGCATCGATCTGCTAACCAAAGTGATTCCGGTCGACAACGTGCTGTTCGCGAGCGAAATGATCGGCGCGGTGCGCGGCATCGATCCGTATACGCAGCACTATTTCGATGACACCAAGCGTTATATCGAAGCTGCCGATATGAACGCCGCGCAGCGTTTCAAGATTTACGAAGGCAACGCGCGACGCGTGTACCCGCGCCTCGACACCGCACTTAAAGCACAAGGACGTTGATATGTACGAACTCGGAGTCGTCTATCGCAATATCGCGCGCACGGATAGCCGTGTCGCGGACGCACTCGGTACGCTTGGCAGCGCGACCGTGCACGAGGCCATGGGACGCGTGGGGCTGATGCAGCCTTATATGCGCCCGATCTATCCCGGCGCGCTGGCATCGGGCACTGCCGTCACCGTATTGCTGCACCCCGGCGACAACTGGATGATGCACGTCGCCGCCGAACAGATTCAACCGGGCGACCTGGTGGTCGCGGCCGTCACCGCCGAGTGCACCGACGGCTATTTCGGCGATTTGCTCGCGACCAGCTTCAACGCGCGCGGCGCGCGCGGACTCGTCATCGATGCGGGCGTGCGCGATGTCAGCGTGCTTGAAGCAATGAATTTTCCGGTGTGGAGCAAGGCGATTTCATCGAAAGGCACGATCAAGGCGACGCTCGGCTCGGTGAATGTGCCGGTCGTATGCGCGGGCGCGCTCGTCACGCCCGGTGACGTGGTGGTCGCGGACCGGGATGGCGTGGTGGTCGTACCGCGGGCGATGGCGGAAAAAACGCTCGACAGTGCAAGCGCGCGCGAGGCAAACGAAGCGCACAAGCGCGCGAAGCTGGCTTCGGGCGTGTTGGGGCTCGACATGTATCAGATGCGCGAGCCGCTCGCGAAGCTGGGCTTGCGTTATATCGACTGATTCGGCCAATTGCTGGTGTTGCCGCGACGACGCGCGTCGTCGCGGCCCGACTCGTCGGCCACCGCTGCATCTGCCCAACCAATGCTTGCTGCGCTCAACAACGGCGCCTGACGCAACCGCTTGCGGCGGATGCGCAATGGCGATACTTTCGCGCGGCTCGACGGACTGCAGTGAAGCACCGGCGCCGCTAATCGGCCGTGTGCTGTGTCTGTGTGTGTGCCTGAGTCTGCGCGCGTCGCCAGTCAGCGGGTGTCATCCCCAGATGCTGCGTAAAGATGCGTCTGAACGCCGCCACCGATTGGTAGCCGACGCTTTCCGCCACGGCTTCGGTGGAAACGCCCTGCCTTTTCAGTTCGTTGGCGGCCAACGCCATTCGCACGTCCGTCAATAGATCATTGGGGGACCGCCCCAGCTTGTCCTGAAAGTGGCGGATCAACGTTGCGCGCGACATGCTGCACAGTTCGGCCAGCTCGGTCAGCGTCCACGCATGCGCCGGCTCGTTGAAGATGACCGCCAGCGCAGGGGCCAGGCGCGGATATCCAGCGAGAGCCAGCAGTCCGGTCGGGCTCTCGCCCCCCTCTCCGCGTCCCGCTGCTTCGCCGGCCACGCGCAGCGCCAGCGCGAAAAGCGCCGCCGATAGCGCATTCATCATCGCGTAGCCGCCCAGGTTGCCGGCGCTCGACTCTGTGCGCATCAGCGCCACCAGACCTTCCAGTTGAGCTTGCGCGTCGCCGCGACGCGCTTCCTCCGCCGAGGTGCGGATCACGAGCCGGGCCGGCAGGTACGCGCGAATAAAGCGATCGTGCGGTGGCGCGAGCACGATCCGTCCGCAGAGCATGTCCAGACGCGGACCCCTGCCGTTGTTTTCGCTAATGACCAGATTCAGTTCTTCGCGCTCCCGTGCCGGCTTCGCTCGCGCGCCGCCGCCGTCGCCGAGGATATGGGCCGAACCGTGCGTGAGCATCACGATATCGCCCGCGCAAAGACTTTGCGGCTTGCCGGTGCCTGGCGTTTCCAGCACGGCCGAGCCGCCGAGGATGATGTGGTACGGCATCTCGCCCGCGGCTGAATCACTGTAGACGACCTGCCACGGCGCGCCGTACGCGCATCGAAGTTCAAGCTGGCCGCGCACGGTCATCATGCCGAGCAGGCGGCTGAGCCAATCGAGTGGGGGTGACATATTTAACCTCGGGCTTAAGGTCGGGTTTAAGCGAACCTTCTCGCGCTTGATACTTTTGAGCATCATATTGGCAACATTAAGACTCAACAGGATCA
>NZ_DASXHN010000414.1:0-4829 GCF_036488505.1 Paraburkholderia sp.
TCCGCATCGTCCCATCCGGTTGCCGGCGGCAAGCTCCAGTCTTCGATCACGTAACGGCGCGCGTCCATCGGCGAAGACAGCAGGTTCTGCCAGTGATCGCCGTGCCACATCGGATCGAAGTCGAAGACCGACGGGTTATCGGCGGCTAGCGTGGGTTGATCGGATACGGCCTTGGCGGGGGAATGAGCGAGCCAGTTGAAAAGGCGGCGGATGTGGTTCGACAGCATGGCAACCTCCTAAGGCACGTTGCTACCACTGCGTTCGATCATGCGATCGTCAAACGAGGGCAACAAGTCGGACAAACACTTACCTAAAGGAGGACTTGGTTACACCTTTGGGTAGAGCCCCAAGGCAGGATTTTCCGCCCGGCGGCCCGATAAAATCTTGGCGAGTAATATCGACGGATTTTCGAGTTTGGCAAGGACTTACATATATCGAATTACACGCCAAGCGCGTGCAATGGTGCACTGGAGGACGATTTTTCCGTTACCTCGAGAATGGCAAAACGATATTTCGTTAGCTGATTTTGCTTTTCCGCGTCTCCTGCCATCGGATTTCCGGTGAAGTCGGGATTTGATGGACTCGATGGCAATGCGCGACTCCGATAAATGGACAGCGGAAACAGCCAATGGAAACCGGTATCGTCAAAGGGTTCGACGATGCTGAAGGCTTTGGCTTCATCACCTCGGACGTGGGCCCTGAACCAGGGCCCTCGATCAGCGCGTGACGGACGTTCCGCCCGGTTTGCCCGGCGCAAACTGGATGCGCGGAGTCAAGCTGGTGCATACTTGCCGCAAACTCACACGTCCGAAACCCCCTATTCAATGTCCGAACAGATTTCGCCGGAACCGGCCCTTGATGTACCCATCGTCTTCGTCGATCTTGAAACGACTGGCGGCTCCGCTACCGAGCATCGCATCACCGAGGTCGGCGTCGTCGAGATAGGGCCGGCGGGCGTTTCGCGGTGGAGTAGCCTGGTCGATCCACAGAAGCCGATTCCGTCGTTTATCCAGCAGCTCACTGGCATCACCAACGAAATGGTGCGCGGCGCGCCGACCTTCGAGTCGATCGCGCCGGCGCTGTTCGCGCGCTTGAGCGGCAAGCTGTTCGTTGCGCACAATGCGAGTTTCGATCGTGGATTTCTGCGCAGCGAGTTTCGCCGCATCGGGCTCGCGTTCGATCCCGACGTGCTGTGCACAGTGCGGTTGTCGCGCGCGTTGTTTCCGGCCGAAAAACGTCACGGCCTCGATGCGCTCGTCGAACGTCACGCGCTCGTGCCATCCGACCGCCATCGCGCGCTCGCCGACGCGGATCTGATCTGGCAGTTCTGGCAGCGCCTGCATGCGCTCGTTCCGCTGGATGCATTGCGCACGCAGATCGAGCGCACGACGCGGCGCTACCGGCTGGCCGGCGATATCACGGAGGATCTGCTGGATACCGCGCCCGCGGGCTGCGGTGTGTATGCGTTCTATGACGAAGCCGATGCGCCGCTCTACGTCGGGCGAAGCGTGCGCGTGCGCCAGCGGCTGCGCTCACATCTGACCGGTGAGCGGCGTTCATCGAAGGATATCCGGCTCGCACAGCGCGTGCGCCGCGTCGAATGGCGTGCGACCGGCGGCGAGCTGGGCGCGATGCTTGCCGAGGCGCAATGGATCGCGACACTGCGGCCCGGCCAGAACCGGCTGCCGAAGGTGACGAAGAGCGATCCCGCCGATGCGGCGTGGCCGTTCGCGGGGCCGATCGTTTTCGAGGAGCGTGAGGATGCGCAGCGCGTCTTCCACGTCGTCGATCGTTGGCGTTATCTCGGACACGCGCTGTCGCTCGCGCAGGCGGCCGAGCTACATGCGTCGGTGATGGCCGGATCGTTCGAACTGTCGACGTATCGGATCCTGCAGACCCATCTCGCACGCGGTCTGCGCGTCATGCCGTTGAGCGTGTCGAGCGCCACGGCCGAGTCCAGCCTCGTCTAGCCGCCGCGCAGCGGTGCGCGTTACCCGGCGCGAACCGATCAGCCTGTCGCGCCGACGCCGCCCGTTTCGCACACGTGACCGAGCGCGCGGGTCAAGGCGGTCGAACGCGCCGAGTCATAACGCGTCAGCGATTTCCAGTTAGCAAGCGACTGCCCGACGCGCGTCGGGCAATCCGCCGACGCGCGCAACGGCTGCACGCGCGCGAGGCTGGCCACCAGCGATTGCGTCAGCTTGTCGAGTTGCGGTCGCGTGCTGGTCACGAGGTCGGGCGCCGGTTCCTGGGGCGGCTGGCCGCTGCGCCATGTGGCAAACAGCGCGTTCTGCACCTCCTTGCTCGCGTCGATCTGATCCTGGAAGAATGCCCGGGCAAACGCCGGGTCGACGTTCGCCGCCGCCGCACGCTTTTCCACATCGGCGAGCAGCGCATTTTCACGCGGGCTATCGGTGATGGGTTGGCGATGCGCCCACTTCCAGCGCGCGACCGGCTCCGCGAGCGCAAGACGCTGCGACGCCAGCGCGATCAGATTGGTGAGCGCGGTGTCGTCGCCATCGGCGAGGGCGGGGGCAGGTGTGAAGACAAAGCTGACGGCGGCAAGCGCGAGCGCGCATGACGCGGCGATGCGAGGCGAACGATTCATGAGATGGAGGTGGCCGGGCGACCGCTGACGAAAAAGCACAAGAATAAATGATGCCCGGCAGGCCGCGTGCACCAGGCCGGCGGGATGCCGCCGGCGGCGAGGGTGTCATGCGCCATGCGTCTGACGCACGCGCGCACGCGCACGTTTGATCGACGCGTTCCGGCGATATACGATCAGATGGCCTGTTTACTGTGTCGGCGTGGACGCTGGACGACCCGGGCGCGTGCATTCACCGCTCGCCGCATTCACCAGCAGCGATGCTGCGCGTCGCGAACGCCCGGTTACTTCGGGTCGCATGACTTGCGTTGTTCGTCGAAAAAAGCTCGAACGTGCTCAGGCAGTACGGCATCCAGAAACTCGACGGCCACGGGTTCCGGATCCGGGTAGAGAACTTTGTCCGGGGTCGGAATCTTCGGTGGTTTCGCATCCATGATGTTTCTCCTTTACAAACCGATTATCTGCCGCGGTACGGTCGACACACCAGTGTCGATATCAAGTCGCATGCTCTCTGTTGCTTTAACGGCACAAGCACACACCGGCGCAGAGCGTTTCAATAATTTGTCGCCTATCCGTCTGACGGATTTCGCTTCGCGCAATCATGACCACCGTTGTGCAATGCCGCATGGGCACGCTTTTTCCGCCGTTTATGACTGAACGTTCGTATTTTCCGATCGAACGATCCACCGCTGCTTCTTTTGTAAACGGCGTCTCGTGGACTTCGTTGACCGCCAGACACTATTTAATGAATTGTCGTCCGCGCATTCGCGCTCGACAGTTAGCTGGCAAACCATTTACCGCGCTTTTGTGACAAACGTCGGCGGCTGATGCAGATCATCGGGCGCTCTACTGCTTCTGTCGCAAAGCCATGTTCGCCGTCGGGCGTGAGGTGTACCACGCATGCGTATGACGGGGCTGCGGATCACGAGAGTCGTGGTTCCTCGGCGGAGGTTGGGACGGAAAGCGTCAGTGGTCCCAAGGAAGCTAACGACGACGGGGCCGTAAGACAGCTCGGTTGCGAGCGGCTGAGCAGCGTCGGTCGTTAGCCGGCCTCGCGACGCGTGCCGGTTATCGTGGCCGGTATGATGTTTCGCCCCGCATCACGCGTATCGAATGCGTCGCTGCAAAAGAAAAAGCCCAGTCGTGAGGACTGGGCTTTTGCTTGAAACTTGATGGTGCCGGAAAGAGGAATCGAACCCCCGACCTTCGCATTACGAATGCGCTGCTCTACCGTCTGAGCTATTCCGGCATCAGGAGAAACGAGATTATAGGGACTAGTTCATCAACTTGGCAAGTCCCCGAATACACTTTGTTCCGGGATCACTTTTTCGCTTCGAGGTGGTAACGGGTCACGCGATCGACCTCGTTCTTCGAACCGAGGAACACCGCGACGCGTTCATGCAGACTCTTCGGCTGGATGTCGAGAATGCGCTTCTCGCCATTGGTCGCCGCGCCGCCGGCCTGCTCGACGATGAACGCCATCGGATTGGCCTCGTACATCAGACGCAGCTTGCCTGGCTTGTCCGGCGTGCGCTTGTCGGCCGGGTACATGAACACGCCGCCGCGATTGAGGATACGGTGCACGTCGGCCACCATCGACGCGATCCAGCGCATGTTGAAGTCGGCCTGACGCGGCCCTTCGTTGCCCGCCTTCAGCTCGCCGATGTACTGCTGGACCGGGGCATACCAGTGACGCTCGTTCGACGCGTTGATCGCATACTCGCGCGTCTCGACAGGAATGCGCATATCGCTTTGCGTGAGCACCCACGAGCCGAGTTCGCGATCGAGTGTGAAGCAGTTCACGCCGTTGCCGGTGGTCAGCACCAGCACGGTCTGCGGGCCGTACACCGCATAGCCCGCCGCAACCTGCTGGGTGCCGGGCTGCAGGAACGACTGCTCGGTCGCCTGCTGGCCGTCCGGGCAGCGCAGCACCGAGAAGATCGTGCCGATCGACACGTTGACGTCGATATTCGAGGAGCCATCCAGCGGATCGAACACCAGCAGATATTCGCCCTTCGGATAGTTGGCGGGAATCGGGAAGAACTTTTCCATCTCTTCGGAAGCCATGCCGGCGAGATTGCCGCCCCATTCGTTCGCTTCGAGGAGGATTTCGTTCGACAGAATATCGAGCTTCTTCTGCACCTCGCCCTGGACATTCTCGCTGCCCGCCGAGCCGAGCGCATCGCCGAGCGCGCCCTTGCTGACGTGATAGCTGATCGCCTTG
>NZ_DASXHN010000426.1:0-7352 GCF_036488505.1 Paraburkholderia sp.
GTGACGTCGAACAGACGCCGCTCGGTTTCACGCGCCAGCATTTCGGCGCGCCGGATGTCGGTGATGTCGACCATCGTGCCGAGCACGCAAACCGGCTGCCCGTCGTCGCCATTGCAGACGCTAGTCCAGAACAGTCCATGCCGCCGCTCGCCCGCCCTGTCGTTGAACTGCAGTTCGACCTGCGCGCGGTTGCCGCCGCGCAGCAACTCGCGCGTCATATCGTCGAGCTTGCGGCCGTTCGCATCGCCCCATGTGCCGACTTCGGCCGTGGTCCGGCCGAGCACGGCCTCTCGGCTCATTCCACACGCTTTTTCGTAGGCCTCGTTGATCGCGATGTAGCGCCCATCCAGATCCTTCGCGACGAGCGGATAGGGCACCGTCTTCATCATCGTCTGCTGGAAATTGAGCTGTAGCGCGAGTTCGCGCTCGGTCCGCTTGCGCAGCCCGACTTCACGCTGCAGCAGCACGTAGGCGCGCAGCGTAACCAGCAGCACAACACCGATGCCGATCAACACCGGCAGCAGATGCAGCGCGCTCACGCTCCACATGCGCTCGTTCGGTGCAATGGGACTCACCCACTTCTGCCGGATGCGCAGCTTTTCGGCCGCGGGCATTGCCTGCAACGCACGGTCGATGAGCCCAACGAGTGGACTCAGATCCTCGCGCACCGCGAAATACAGCGACTCGCTTTCGCCGAGTGTGCCTAACACCTTCAGCACGCCCGCATAGTGCCGCCGCAACTGCACGCTGATCGCGGCCGCGTTAGCTGCGAGCATGTCGGCCTCGCCGTGCGCGACCATTTGCAGCCCGGCGGCGAGGCTCGGAGCGATCACGATTTCGTCGGCCGGCACGCCCTCGAACGAAAGCGCAAGCGCGCCGGCGAGATGGGCTGGAACGACCACGCGGCAGGCCGTGAACTGGCCGAACTGGCAGGCAGGAGACGTGCCATTGCGGCCGACCACCACAATTGGGTCTTGTTCGTACGCGCGGCTATGTGCGGCGCCCTCGACAGGCAGGTCGTGGCTCGACATCGTGGAAAGAATCGCGATCTCACCGCGCTGGAAGGCTTCGACGGTGGCCGCCCAGTCGACCGTCCGCGCACGATTGAACACGACACCGAGCGTGCTGCTCAGATGCGCGAGATAGTCGGCGCTCAGCCCGGCCGGACGGCCTGAGTCGTCGACATAGCTGAATGGCGGTGAGTCGCTGTCGAAACCGACTTGCAGCGGCGGTAGTGAACGAAGCCAGTTCTTTTCGTCTGTAGTCAGCGTCAATCCGGATGCGGCCGGCATGGCCGCGGCGCCGAATTTGCCGGAGAGCCAGCGCGCGCGGATCGCCGCAGCCTCGGCGGGTTTAAGCGACGTAAGAGCGCGATTCAGTTGATCTCGCAATTCGGTCCGGTCGAGCGGAACGCCGAAGCGCAAATCCAATGCCTTGCCGCCGTGCTCGAACGCAACGCGCAACCCGCGAAACGCTTCACTGGCCAGTTCGACATGCACGACCGGCGCGAAGCCGATGTAGGCGTCGGCGTCGCCGTGCAAAACCGCCGCCAGCGCCTCGCGCGTGGTCGCAAACGTCACGATGCCGGCACGCGGAAAACCGTCGCGTAACAGTCGCTCGCGCGCGAAGCCGCGTTCTATCGCGATGCGCGCCGTTGCGAGGCCGGCCAGGTTCGTGTAGCGATGATCGTCGCGGCGCACGACAGCCGACGCGAACGCGCGGAAATATGGCGCGGTGAAACTGATGCAACGCTCGCGCGCAGGCGTGCGGGCAATGCTCATCAGCAGATCGACGTGCCCCGCGCAAGCCGCCGCGAGCAGTTGCTTCATGTCGGGAAACGTCTTCGCCTCGATGACGACGTCCGGCCCCACGAGCGCGCGCAGCAGATCGCCGCTCATACCGCTCACTGCGGCCACGGGGCCGTCGCGTACGACGTCGAACGGTGGCCAGCCATCCGCGAGCATGCCGACGGTCAGTTTGCCGGGAAAAGGAACGGACGGACTGGCAGACGTAGCAGCCACAACGGACACAACGCGCGCCTGTTGTACTCGCCCCGACGGTTCGGCCATGCAGGTCGCATGCATCACCGCGAGCAGGCTTAGCGCGAGCAGACCTTGCAGCAAACATCGCAACCCGTTCGCGATCGCAAGGCGGTGAACAAAAGCGGCCCGAAACAATGAACTCACCCGATATCGCCCCGTCCGTCGCCCAACCGTGCAGACGCATCGGCACTGCCGTTCAGAAAGGAAAACAGCACACCGGCCACGAGGGCGCCCGAAAAAGGCGCGGCCCAGAACAGCCAGAGCTGGTCTAGCGCCCAGTTGCCGACGAAAAGCGCCTGCGCGGTGGAACGAGCGGGATTGAGCGCGCCGTTGGTGACAGGAATGGACAGCAGGTAGGAAAGCATCAGACAGGTGCCGGTGATGAGCGGCGCAACCGGCGCGATCTCCTTCCGGTTGGCGACGAGCAGGCAGGCAATGACGAAGACGAAGGACAGCATGAACTCGATGGCGAGCGCGGAGTGCAACGGATAGTCGGCCGGCGAATGGGCGCCAAAGCCGTTGGCGGCAAAATTGCTCGCACCGAGTTCAAAGCCTGGCCGGCCGCTCGCCACATAGGCGAGACATGCGGCGGCGAGCGTTGCGCCTACGATCTGAGCGACGATGTACGGCAACAGGTCTCCGACCGGAAAGCGCTGCGCGACGGTGAAACCGATGGTGACGGCAGGATTGAAATGCCCGCCTGAGATGTTGCGTAACGCATAGCTCGCGGTGGCGAAAGCGAGGCCGAACGCTAACGATATTTGCAGCGCGCCGCTGCCCTGAAGCACGCCGGCGGTATCGAGCACGGAACTGCCGCATCCGACGAAGACCAGCCACGCAGTGCCCACGCCCTCACTCCACAATCGCTTGCCCAGCGTGACCATTCGTGCTCCGATTTGAAATGACCAGACCGACTGCATGCGAGACGAGCACTACGAAGTCGGGGCCAACGTCCGATTATTGAGTGCCGTCCTGGTCGCGCCAATCAGAGAACTCCTAGATCACCGATCATCTCCTTAATGATCCGTTCAACGACCGCACCGGGTCATATCAGCCCAATCCGATTCGCGTAGTCGATCAGATCTCCTTCGGTTTCCAAACCGAGCTTGCGCATCGCGCTACGCTTTTGCGTGCTGATGGTCTTGCCGCTGCGTCGCAGACGCCCAGCGATTTCGTGCACCGCGAGGCCGCGCGCATAGAGCTGGAACACTTCCCACTCGCGCGCGCTCATCGCGCCGCCGCCCAACGGCGCTCTGGGGTGCGCCGCATCGAGCACCGCGCGCACCTGCTCGGACAGATGAATCCGGCCGGCCGCGACCGCTTCGATCGCGTCGATCAGCGTCGCGGCGGCGTCGCGTTTATCGACGATGCCGGTCACGCCAATACTGCGCAGACCGGAAAGCATGTTCGCGTGGCTGACCATCGTCAGCACGACGACCTGCGGATGCGGCTGACGACGCAGCAGGCGGCGTAACAGCGGCACCGCGTTGCCGTCGCCGCCGAGCCCGGGCATGCCGATGTCGGCCACGAGGACGTCGCACGCGCGGACGTCGAGCAGTTGCTCGAGCGTGATCGTGTCGTTCGCTTCGCCGACGATTTCGATATCCGGCCGCTCGCGCAGCAGATATCTGACGCCCGCGCGAATGCAGTCGTGATCGTCCGCCAGGACGACATGAATCTTCTTTGCCATTTCTTATTGTGTTGTCGACCGGCATGCAGAGCACTCACGTGCGTCCCCCTGATGCCGATATTGAGACGACCGCCGCGCGTACGCGCCGCACATCGCTGCCATTCAGCTTGCTCGCTGACCACTCGTGAGCAGTCAGGCTGGTTCCTTGCAACCCTAGCCCCAGCCCCAGCTACGGCCGTCGCTCACAACCCCGTGCTCCAGCGCGAAACGGAACAATTCGGCGTCGCTATTGAGCGCGAGCTTGCGCATGGCCATGCACTTCTGTGCACTGATCGTCTTCACGCTGCGCCCAAGGCGCTCGGCAATCTGCGTGACACCGAGCCCGGACGCATATTGGGTGAATACCTCGAGCTCGCGGCGCGACAGCACGGCGCGAACGATATCGAGTTGCGCGCTCATCGACATCTCGGTCAGCAGCGTGCGCACAGCCGGCCCGACGTAGCACTCGTGCGCGAGTGCCATCACGGCCGCCACATGAATCAGATCGATGCGGTCGCGCTTGCTGAGCAGGCCGTTGACGCCGAGCGACATCAACTGGCGCAGCGTCGCCGCCTCGGTTTCCATAGTCAGAATCACGAGCGCGACATTCGGGTAGCGTGCCTTGAACTGTCTGACCGCGCCGAACCCGCTTTCGTCGATGCCGCCGGGCATATAGAGATCCATCAGCACGAGGTCGCACGGGCTGCGGTCGACCTCCAGAAACAGTTCGGCGACGTCCGTCGCGCGACCGACCACTTGCAAGCCCGGATAGCTGCCGATCAGATGTTCGATAGCCAGTAGCACCAGCGGATGGTCGTCCGCGATGATGGTTCGAACGGGCGTGGCAGCCGCGGCAATGGGGTTCATTGTCTGGCGCTCCTCATGCTTTTCATTTCCCTCGACCTTCTTCCGTATGAATGACGCTAGCGCAATGGTTGAGTGTTTGTTATCCGAAGGACATAAGAACGCTCCGAAATGGCAAGCGAATCATCCATGGCCCATGCCTCGCTACCTTGATCGCGCGAGAACATTCCGCTCGCGCGCACACGCGAAAAGAGACCAGCGCTGTCGGTCACCCCGAAACACGCGATCGCCGCGCGTTTTTGCCGGCTGATCGTGCGTGGATGGCAGCCGAGCGCCGCGGCGATCTGCGCGATCGATTCGCCGCATATGAGCCTGCGCACGATTTCGATTTGCCGCGCCGACAGGTGGGGCGCCGCGCGCTGCGCCTGCGGCTGGGGCAGCACCGGCGCCTGCGCGAGCAGGGCGATGATAGAGCGGCTCAGATAGCGCACGCCGCGCGCGCTTTCGAAGATCGCGTCCGGAAGTTCGTTTAGCGAGTCCGGCTTGCCGAACACGCTAAGCGCTCCGTCCGCGACGACCCCGCGCAACATTGCGGCGTTTGTTTGCCCGGTCGCAATGACGACGCGCAGCGCCGGCCAGTCACGGCGAATACGTCGCACCAGGCTCGTGCCGTCTTCGATGACGCCGGCGGGATCGGGCATCGACAGATCGTTGATGAGCACGTCGCAACGCGTGCTTTCCAATAGCGCGATCAATTCGGCGGACGTGCGCGCCTCGCCGACGATCGCGACGCCTTCGCAGGTCGCCAGCGTCGATCTGTAGCCAAGCAGAACGAACGGGTGATCGTCAGCCAGAATGATTCGAAGATTTGCCAAGATGTTGATCGCCGTTGTTGGGGGTTGATTCACGTCGCCGGCAGCCGATCGCCATGCCGGACAAGCCATCAAATCACCCGTACAACTTCGCAAAAATCGGAGCGTTCCGAATCCGCTTCGAAAACTGGTATCGCGTCGCGGTTAGATCACGTACAGCGTCTCACGCCACCATTCGTGTAGTCGTTCACGCCGCATCGCAGGCGCGAGCCGTGCGCATCGCCCGCGTCGACGCGGCGCGCGGCAGCACCGGCAGCGCGATCAGTGCGCATGCGCTCGCGACCGTCCACACCAGCGGCCACCCGCCCACCGATAGCAGTGCGGGAATCGCAAGCGGCGTCACGAATAGCGTGAGGAAGACGCAGGTGTTGCCCATCGCGAGCGCGGTGCCGGCGCGGTTGGTGCCGGCGAGCGTCGCGAGTTCGGTGAACGCGACGCCGTGCCACGCCGACGCGCTGACGCCGCCGAGCACGATCACCACCGCGAACAACCCGGCGCGCGCCGCGTGATGCATGCCGGCGAGGCCCGTCGCCAACGCCAGCGACGCGAACAGCACGGCGGTCAGCAGACTGCAGGCCCGCATATACGCGCGGCGGTTGCCGCGCCGGTCGGTCCATGCGCCGCTGCAGACCCGCGCGATAGCGGCGCCCGTCTGCACCGCCGCCATCGTCGCGCTGATCGCCAGCACGCCGGCACGGCTGAAGTCATGCAGAAACACGGTACCGAACGTGATGACGGCGATCTGCGGCACGCACAGCGCGCCCGCGCCGAGCGCGACACGCCAGATGCGCAGCTCCCGCAATGGTGAGACGGTCGCAGCCGGCGCTTTCGCTGTCGGCCCCGGCTGAAGCGTGGAGCGCGCGCCGGGAGCAGGTTGCACGGTCCCCGCATCGTCCGCACGCGCGGGCTCGTGCAGCCAGCGCCACGCAAACAGCGCGGTCATCGCGCACGCGAGCGCCAGCACTGCGTACGCACTCGCAAAACCAGCGCGCGACGCGAGCACCGGCAGCACGAGCGCGCTGAGTCCGCCGCCTGCCGGCACCGCGGTCTGCCGGATGCTCATCGCAAGGCCGCGCTCGCCCTCGCCAAACCATGCCATCACCGCGCGGCCACTCGATCCGTTGACGCTGCCGCCGAGCAAACCGACCAGCAGCAAACCGAGCGCGAGCAACCTGACGCCCGGGACATGCGCGCCGCCCGGCGACACGAACAGCGCGAGGCCCGCGAGCGCGCCCGCCGTCGCGAGCAAGCCGAGCAGCAGCACGCGGCGATCACCCCAACGATCGGTCAGCAGCCCCCACGGCAATTCGCTGACCGCGATGCCAAGGCCGAGCATCCCGAGCACGAGGCCGAGCCCGTCATTGCCCAGGTGATAGCCCGAGCGCAGAAACACGGCGGTCGTCGGAATTCCCGAAAACGCCGCCGAAAAGCTCGCGTTGGCCGCAAAGCCCACGCCGAGCACCTTCCAGCGGTGCTTCGCGCCGCGCGGCGCCGTCGTCGATCCGTTTTCCATGGCACCCTCCGCAAAGATTCTGGAGGTATGCTACGGCTGAGCCTTTCATCGGCAAAGCCGGAATTTCAGATCACTGACATCGGAATATCCGAATCATGAGCCAGCGTGGTTTTGACCTTGCGCAGTTGCGCACTTTCGTCGCGGTCGCCGAATCCGGCAGCGTATCGGCGGGCGCCGAGCGCGTGTTTCTGTCGCAGTCGTCGGTGAGCGAGCAGTTGAAGAAGCTCGAGCAGCGCGCCGGCCAGCCGCTCTTCGTGCGCACGCGGCAAGGCGTGAACCCGACGCCCGCGGGCGAACGCCTGCGCGAGCACGCACGGCGCATCATCGCGATGAGCGAAGCGGCATTCGACGACCTGCAAGGTCGCTCGCTCGACGGCGAACTGCGCATCGCGATCACCGACTATTACCGGCCGCATGACATCGCGCGCATTCTGAAAACGTTCTCGGAACAG
>NZ_DASXHN010000449.1:0-6028 GCF_036488505.1 Paraburkholderia sp.
TCTTGGCCACTGCGTCCGGCTTGATAATCGACAGGGTGCGTTCGATCGCCATAAAAACTCCAAAAAAATTAACAGGTTACTGATCCAAATGAGTCCGCGATTATAGCATGTCCCTGTGTATCATTGCGATGCAACCCTTACAATACCGAAAGGTTTCGCGCAAAAGAGTCAGAATGCTGGTAGCGTAGGGGCTGTGGGCGATTGAGGTATTGAAACTCCCCGTCGCCGCGCTAATCTTAGGAATGGATGCGGCGCCTGCCGGCGCTTCACGAATTGCCGATTCATCATCAAACGCGGTTCCGAGGTAAGGAGAAACCATGAACGATCATCCGTATATGTTTGGCCGCAACGGCGCGGTGAGCACGGCCGAAACGCGCAACCGCGTGCTACGGAACACCTACTGGCTGCTGGCGCTGTCCATGATTCCGACCGTGCTCGGCGCCTGGGTCGGCCTCGCCACGGGCTTCTCGCTGTTCGCCGCCACCAGCCCGGCAATGAGCATGCTGGCGTTCTTCGCGATCGCCTTTGGTTTTATGTTCGCGATCCAGCGCACCAAGGAAAGTGCCGCAGGCGTGTTCGTGCTGCTCGGATTCACATTCTTCATGGGGCTGATGCTGTCGCGCATCCTCGCATTCGTGCTTGGTTTCTCGAACGGCCCATCGCTGATCATGCTCGCGTTCGGTGGCACTGGTGTGATCTTCGCGTCGATGGCGACCATCGCAACGGTCAGCAAGCGCGATTTCTCGGGGCTCGGCAAGTGGCTGTTCATGGGCGTGATCGTGCTGCTGCTCGCTTCGGTCGCGAACGTGTTCCTGCAACTGCCAGCGCTGATGCTGACGGTCTCGGTCATGGCGATTGTGATCTTCTCCGTGTACATCATGTTCGACGTGCAACGCGTCGTGAATGGTGGCGAGACGAACTACATCACCGCCACGCTCGCGATCTATCTGGACCTGTACAACGTGTTCGTCAATCTGCTCGCGCTGCTTGGCATTTTCGGCGGCAATCGCAATTAAGCCCGGGTAACCGCGCTGCAGTTGCAACGCGGCGGTCGAAAGAAAAAGCCCATAACGAGCAATCGTTATGGGCTTTTTCATTGCAAGACGCCGTCGGCCGGCCTGACAGCGCAATCGAATCAGTCGAGCGTCAGACCGTCAGCCACGCGAAACCTTCACTTTGCGACGCCACCACCACTTCCGTCGGCGCCGCGCACAACACACTCGCCAAGGCCGCCTGCGCCAATTGCGGTGAATTGTTCTGCTGGCTCAGATGTGCGGCGACCAGATGCCGAAGGCGAGAACGGTCGAGCGAAGCGAGAATCGCGGCGGCCGCATCGTTGTTCAGATGCCCGTGATCGCCGCCGATGCGCGCCTTCAGCGACGGCGGGTACCGACTGCCCGCAAGCATCTGCACGTCGTGATTGCACTCCAGCACGAGGGCATCGCAACCGCTCAGCACTGCGCTGATATGAGGCGTGGACGTGCCCACGTCGGTCAGCACACCGAGCCGGCGCGCGCCGTTCGAGAAGACGTACTGTAGCGGCTCGCGGGCGTCGTGCGGAACTGTGTAAGGAAGAACGCTGAGGTCGCCGATCGCCACCGCCTCCTCGCCCCACAGCACCCGCAGGTCGACATCGGCTTCGTCAGCGCCGACCGCACGCGCGGTGCCCCAGCTCATGTACAACGGAATCGACCACTTGCGGGACAGCGTCAACGCGCTGCCGATATGGTCGCCATGTTCATGCGTGATCAGAATGGCGTCGAGGCCGTCAACGCTCGCGCCCAGCCGCGTAAGACGCCGCTCGACTTCCCGTGCGGAAAACCCACAATCAAGCAGCACCCTCGTCGTCGTGGCGCCGCTGGATGCCTCCACCAGCAGCGCGTTACCTTCGCTGCCGCTGCCCAGACTCGCGAAGCGCACGGCCCTGTCTTAATTCAGTTGCGCGTGCAGCAGCGACACGATGCGCTGCGCGTCCGACGACGTATCGATCTGGCCGGTCGTGTCGAGCACGGCCACCTGCGTAACGGAGTCACCCTTCGCGCGCACGTTGACAAGAAATTCCTGGCTTGGCTTGCGTGCCGAATTACCGCTGTAGAACAGCTTGCCGAAGAGTCCCTCTTTCTTCAGCTCCTGCATCGAATCTGCGTAGCGCACGTAATAGATGCCCTTCTGTCGATCGCGGTTGTCGACCGTGAAGTTGGTGCGGTCGAGCGCGAGGCCTACGCGCAGCCATGCGCGGTCGAACGATTCCTGCAGATCAAGCGTCGAGGCGCCCGCGTTCTGCTCGATCGTGGCCGGCACCGCAGCCGGATGCGCGTCGGTCAACAGTTGCTTCGACTGCGCTTCGGTCAGACCGAACTTCTCCGTCAGCCTGGCAAGGAACATCGCTTCGAGCGCCGGATCGCGCGGACGCTCCTCCCAGCGCGACGACGTCTTGTCCTGCCCCGTCATCACTTCCTCCATCGCGCTATGCGTGATCGAGATGTCCGTGGTGTCGCCGGGACCACGCGATACGAGCGTGCGGAAACTGTCGCGCGTGCCCGATGAATAGGCGAAGTCGATCAGCTTGCCGACTGTACGGCGGAACCAGTCGTCCGGAATGTTCGCGCGGTTTTCGGCCCAGTCGGTCGTCATGATGCCGGTGGCCGGCGCGTCCGTCTTCAGCGCAAAGCCGTTTTCCTGCCAGAACTCCTGCAACTGCGGCCATAGCTGTTCCGGCGAGCGGCCATCGACGACGAGCCAGCGCCGGTCGCCGTCGCGTTCGATATGCATGCCGAGCGGGTCCTGCCCGGTCGGCTGCCCTTCGATCGCATTGCCGGCAGCGGTGACGGTGCGGGTCGTCGCGCCGCCCAGCGCCAGATTGGCGGCCGGCGCCACATAGCGCTGATCGGTTGGCGTGCTGCTCAGATCGCTCGGCACCGCAAGCGGCGGCGCGCTGGCCGTGCTCTTGTAGTCGACGCGGTCGGAAGAGAACCAGTCGTTCAGCGTGTCACAGCCGGCGAGCGTCGTCAGCGCAAGCGCCAGCGCCGCCATGCGGGTTGCGTGGAGGGAAAGTGCGGAACGTTTCATGAGGTCCTTCGTGATGCTGGAACGCGATGCCTGGTTCTTTCTGCCGGGAACGTGGGCTGAAGCGACGTCGGTTAAGGAAATGCCGTTGGCGGTCTTGCGCGGGGCGCCGGCGGTAGGGCGGGCGCCCCGCTCAGCCAAGCAAGCCTACTTCGCGCAGCGCGCCGCGCACCACTTCGTGGTATCGCGCGTCGAGCGGCGTGAGCGGCAGGCGGATGCCGCCCTGCACACGCCCCAGTTGCTGCAGCGCCCATTTCGCCGGAATCGGATTCGCTTCGGCGAACAGGTACTTGTGCAGCGACAGGAGCTTCAGATGAATTTCGCGCGCGGTCTTCGCGTCCGCCGCGAGCGCGGCCTTGCACAGCTCGCTCATCGCGCGCGGCGCGACGTTCGCGGTGACCGAAATATTGCCGTGGCCGCCGAGCAGCATCAACGCGATCGCGGTAGGGTCGTCGCCGCTATAGATCGCGAAATGCGACGGCGCCGACTTGATCAGATGCGCGGCGCGGTCGATGTTGCCGGTCGCTTCCTTCACGCCGATGATGCCCGGCACCTGCGCGCACCGCAGGATGGTCTCGTTGCTCATGTCCGCGACGGTGCGGCCCGGCACGTTGTACAGGATCACCGGCAAATCGACGGTTTCGGCGATCTTCGCAAAATGGCGGTAGATGCCTTCCTGGGTCGGCTTGTTGTAGTACGGCACGACCTGCAGCGTGGCGTCGGCGCCCACGTCTTTCGCATGCTGCGTGAGTTCGATTGCTTCGGTGGTGGAATTGGCGCCCGCGCCAGCGATAACCGGAATCCGGCCCGCGGCGTGTTCGACCGCGGTCTTGACCATCAGCACGTGTTCTTCGACCGACAGCGTGGCCGATTCGCCGCTCGTCCCGACGACGACCAGCGCGTCCGTGCCTTCCTCGATGTGCCAGTCGATCAGTTTGCGAAACGCCGGCAGATCCAGGCTGCCGTCTCCGAGCATCGGAGTGATGATGGCAGGAATGCTGCCGCGGATCTGAACGCCGTTCTGGTTGCCGTTAGTCATGAAACGCCATGAATTTGATCAGGTAAACCGCGATTGTAGCGGATTAGCCAGCCAACTCGTAACAAGGAGGAAGTACCGCCTTTGCAGGATCGTCTGGACGCGCCGCCTGCCGAACCGCGCAGATCCGCTGAACGTAGGCCGGACGCGGCTGTGCGAGAAATCCATCCTCAAATGCGACTACCTGGAGCTGGCCGCGGACCGCCTCGATAAGCTCGCCGGGCGCGAGCAAAAACGCCGGATTCGAAGGCTTGCCGACGCTTTCATTGCCTTGCGCGAAGGTCTCGTACACCAGTACGCCGCCGGGCGTGAGCGCGCGCAGCAGTTGCGGAAAGAGCGGCCGGTGTAGATAGTTCGTCACGACGACGGCGGCGAACGCCGCGTCTTTGGGCAACGGCCAAGGCGCGCCTTCGAGGTCGGCCATGAGTGTCGTAACAAGCGGTGCGTCGCGCAGCATGTCGAGCGCGGCCATGTCGCGGTCGATGGCGGTCACCGGATGTCCGCGCGACGCGAAAAACCGCGCGTGTCGCCCCGCGCCGGACGCGACGTCCAGCACCGCGCCGCCCGGCAAGACCAGATGCGCCCACCGGCGCACCCAGCGCGACGGCTCACCGAGACCATGCGCGGGGGCGGGCGTATTCATCGCGGGCATCCGTTCACCCGCTCGCGCTCACTGTCACGCTCACCTGATTACGCTCACTGATGCGATACGCCACGTCAGTTGTACGACAGGCCCATCGCGTCGCGGACGTCGCGCATCGACTCGGTCGCGAAACGCCGCGCCTTGTCGCAGCCGTCAGCGACGATCGCGCGCAACAGCGACGGATCGTCCATGTACTTCTGCGCGCGCTCCAGCATCGGCTGCTGCTCGCGCAGAATCCCTTCTATCACCGGCTGCTTGCACTCGAGGCAGCCGATACCCGCCGAGCGGCAGCCCTTTTGCACCCATTCGTGCGTCGCTTCGTCGGTATAGACCTGATGCAACTGCCACACCGGGCACTTGTCGGGGTCGCCCGGATCGGTGCGGCGCACGCGCGCCGGGTCGGTCGGCATCGTGCGAACCTTCTTCGTGATCGTCTCCGCGTCTTCACGCAGGCCGATCGTGTTGCCATACGACTTGGACATCTTCTGGCCGTCCAGACCCGGCATGCGCGACGCCTCGGTCAGCATCGCCTGCGGCTCGACGAGGATAATCTTGCGCGAACCTTCGAGGTAGCCGAACAGGCGCTCGCGATCGCTCATCGACAGGCTCTGCGACTCCTGCAGCATCGCCCGCGCGCGCTCGAGCGCTTCGTCGTCGCCTTCCTGCTGGTACGCATTGCGCAACTCGTGATAAAGCTTCGAGCGCTTGCCGCCGAGCTTCTTCGCCGCTTCATTGGCCTTCTCGTCGAAGCCCGGCTCGCGGCCATACAGATAGTTGAAGCGGCGCGCGATTTCACGGGTCATCTCGACGTGCGGCACCTGGTCTTCGCCGACCGGCACGAGCGAGCCGCGATAAAGCAGAATGTCCGCCGCCATCAACACCGGATAGCCAAGGAAGCCGTAGGTGGACAGATCTTTCTCCTTGAGCTTTTCCATCTGCTCCTTGTAGGTCGGCACGCGTTCGAGCCAGCCGAGTGGCGTGCTCATGCCGAGCAACAGCGCGAGTTCCGCATGCTCGGGCACCTTGCTCTGGATGAACAGCGTTGCCTGCGCCGGATCGATGCCGGCGGCGAGCCAGTCGATTAGCACGTCCCACACGTTCTTTTCGATCACTTCGGGCGTTTCGTAGTGCGTGGTCAGCGCATGCCAGTCGACCACGCAGAAGAAGCACGGGTATTCGGACTGCAGCCGCACCCAGTTTTTCAGCACGCCGTGATAGTGGCCGAGGTGCAGCGACCCGGTGGGCCGCATGCCGGAGAAGATACGGTCTGGGAACATGGTTAT
>NZ_DASXHN010000486.1:0-22770 GCF_036488505.1 Paraburkholderia sp.
GGTGCCGACCACGCTCGCCGCCACGCCGCTCCAGAATGCGAAGCCGGCGGCCCACAGGCCGGCGCGCACCCAGAACGGATCGCCCGTCCACCAGTAGAGCACGTCGACGCCCAACGTGGCGACGACGAACGCGATCGGGAAGTGCACCATCATCACGTGAATCGGATGGCCGACGAGAGCAACGACCGATCCCTTGTCGAGCCGCAACAGTTCCAGCAGTACTTCGCTTCTGCTTTCCGGTCCGGAATTGCCGTTCTTTGCCATGGTGGAGTGCCCTCTCGTCGAATGAGTGATTCTGCAAACCATCATAGCTTCTCGCGTGGGGCGGTCCAAGCAGGATCGCTCGCGATGTTGGCCGGCTGCGCGGGGCCGCTGTCGACGCTCGAACCGTCCGGCCCGGCGGCGGCATCGATCGCCGGACTGTGGTGGGTCATGCTCGCCGGCTCGGCGATCCTGTTTGCGATGGTGCTGGTGCTGTTCCTGTTGACGGTGTTCCGTCCGGGTTGGGGTTCGCGCATTTCGCCCGCGCGCTGGGTCGTGCTCGGCGGCCTCGTGCTGCCCGCTGTGGTTCTGATCCCGTTGCTCTGCTATGCGCTGTACGCGGGCGAATTGCTGCTGCCGCTGCGCGCGCATGCGCCCGCGCGTATCGACGCGATCGCACAGCAATGGCGCTGGACCTTCCGCTATCCGGAAGAGGGCAACGTCGAAACCGACGGCGTGCTGCATCTGCCGGCGGGCCGGCCCGTCGATATCGCCGTGACCAGCAAGGATGTCGTGCACGCATTCTGGATTCCGCGCTTCGCCGGCAAGATCGATGCGGTGCCCGGACACGAGAACCTGCTGCGCCTCCAGGCCGATCAACCCGGCCAGTACGCGGGGCAATGCAATCAATTCTGCGGTATCGGCCATGCGCAGATGCATTTCACCGTGATCGTCGACCGTGCTGAAGACTTTTCCGCCGCCGTTAAAAACGCTGCTGCCGCCACCGTAGAGGTAAAGAAATGAGTGTGCCCATCGAGCCGCCATCGCAGGCCGTGACCGCACTGCGCCTGCATCGCCAGCTCACCGCGATCTGGGCCACCGGCAAAGGCGTGCGCAAGCTCGCGTCGGTCAATCACACCGTGATCGGCATGCGCATGATGATCACCTCGTTCGTGTTCTTCGCAATCGCGGGGATTCTCGGCATGCTCACGCGCGTGCAACTCGCGACGCCTCACGCGGCCTTCATGGACGTCGAGACCTATAACCAGGTCTTCACGATGCATGGGTCGATGATGCTGTTCCTGTTCGCGATTCCGATGGTGGAAAGTTTCGCGGTCTATCTGACGCCGAAGATTCTGGGCACCCGCGACTTCGCGTTTCCGCGCCTGACCGCCTATGGTTACTGGTGCTATCTGTTCGGCGGCACGATCCTGACCGTCTCGCTGATTCTGCGCAGCGCGCCAGACGGCGGCTGGTTCATGTACACGCCATTGAGCTCGAACGTCTATACGCCGGGGCTGAACGCCGACGTGTGGCTGCTCGGCATCACGTTCGTCGAGATTTCGGCACTCTCGCTCGCGATGGAAATCGTCGTGTCGATCCTGAAGATGCGGGCGCCAGGCATGTCGCTCGATCGCATGCCGATCTTCGCGTGGTACATCCTCGTGACCGCGATGATGATGATCGTCGCGTTTCCGCCGCTGATTCTCGGCTCGATCCTGCTCGAAGTGGAACGCGCGTTCAACCTGCCGTTCTTCGATCCGACCCGCGGCGGCGACCCGTTGCTGTGGCAACACCTGTTCTGGCTGTTCGGCCACCCGGACGTGTACATCATCTTCCTGCCGATGGCGGGCGTGCTGTCGACGATGATCCCGGTGTTCGCAAGAAGACGCCTCGTCGGTTATCGCACGATCGTCGTCGCGATCATCGCGCTCGCGTTCCTGAGCTTCGGCATCTGGGTTCACCACATGTTCACGGTGGGCATCCCGCACCTCGCGCTCGCGTTTTTCTCAGCCGGCTCCGCGATCGTCGCGGTGCCCACCGCGATCCAGTTCTTCGCATGGCTCGCCACGCTATCGCACGGGCGGCCACGTTGGGACGTGCCGATGCTGTATATCTTCGGCTTCTTCTTCGTATTCACCTGCGGCGGCCTGACCGGCGTAATGCTGGCGATGGTGCCTTTCGACTGGCAAGCGCATGACACCTACTTCGTCGTCGCGCACCTGCACTACGTGGTGGCCGGCGCACTCGCGTTTCCGATGCTCGCCGCGTTCTATTACTGGCTGCCACTGCTGACCGGACGCACCGCCGTGCACAGGCTTTCGGTGCCGGCATTCTGGCTCGTGTTCATCGGCTTCAACATGACGTTCTTGATGATGCATCTGACGGGTTTGCTCGGTATGCCGCGGCGCGTTTTCACGTATAGCGGCGACGAAGGCTGGAACTGGCTCAATCTGCTTTCATCGGTGGGCAGTTTCGTGATGACGATCGGCTTCGCGCTCGTCGTGATCGACATCATCGTGCAGGTGCGCTTCGGCCGGCGCGTGCGGCGCAATCCGTGGGAGTCGACCACGCTCGAATGGGCAATGCCGACCCCGCCGGCGCCGTATGCGTTCGCGTCGATCCCGCACATGGACGCGCAAACCGACAAGGTCTCGCCGGGCCTGCTCGCGACCTCGCTCGCTCGCGGCGAAGGCTATCTCGGCTTTACCCGTAACGGCTGGCAGGAAACGCTGGGTGTGCATATGACCTCGGGCGAGCCGGAGCAATTGATCGTGCTGCCGAACGCGACCTATCTGCCGCTCGTCACCGCGATCGTGACCTGCATGGCGGTGCTCGCGATGCTGTTCAAGTTCTATCTGGCTTCGGTCGCGTTCGCGTTCGTGACGTTCGGCCTCTTCATCTATGCGGGGCAACAGGCAGGCCTCGCGCGAGACTACGGCGCGCTGCCGGTCGGCCGCGGGGTGAGCGTGCCGCCGCATACCGAGGTGGCCGGCTCACCGTCATGGCTGTCGATGATCTGCGTGCTGGTCGCAAACGGCACGCTGTTCACGTCGCTCGTGTTCGGCACCTTCTATCTGTGGATCGCCGCGCCGAACTGGCCGGCCGCCGTCACGCCGCAACCGAGCCGTCTGCTCGCGCTCGTCACGGCCGTCGCGCTCGCGGTTGCGGCGGCCACGACGCGCGGCTCGCTGCGCGCGGCCGCCGCGAGCCGCAAGCCTCACGGCGCCCTGGCGCTGACGGCGATTGCATTGATCGTCGCGCTCGTCGCCGACGTGATGCTGATCAACGGCGTGACGCCGAATCCACGGGAACATGCGCTCGGCGCGACAGCCGCCGCGCTGCTCACCTATATCGCGATCCACGCGGGCGTCGGCTTGCTGTTCCTGATCAGCAATATGCTGCGGGTCGGCGCCGGCTTCATTTCCGCGCGACGGTTGACCGACCTGCGCCTCACGCGTCTGTGGGTCGATTACACGCTGATGACAGGCATCATCGCGCTCGGCCTCGTGCTCGCGTTGCCCGGCCTCGTCGCGATGCTCGGAGCGAGGCCATGAACGAACGTCCGCTTTCGCCGCGGCGTTTGTGGTGGCTGGCCGCCGGCTTCACGATCTGGTGTGTTGCGTTCGTGATCCTTTATGCGATGCACGCCATCGGCTGCGCGTTCGGATGGCCGTCCACGACGCTGCGCGTGAGCCTCGCGCTCGTGCTGCTGTTACATCTGATCGCGATCGGCTGGCTATGGCGCTATCGCGCGGCCGCGATCCGCGACCCGGGTCCCGAGCGCATCAGCACGTTCATGCATACCGTCGTGATCTGGACGTTGATTGCGGCGCTGGCCGCGACCGTGATTACGTTTGGGCCGGCGCTGCTGCTCACCACCTGTGTTTGAGCAGCACGCCAGCGTGAATCGCAAACGGTCGTTGCGGCGTGGCAACCAGACGACGCGCCCTGCCCCGACGCGGCAGCACCTGCAATACGGAGAGGCATGACATGCAGTCTCAGGATCTTGCACGCAAGGCCATCTGGTCGGCGATCTATCTGCTGTTCATTCTCGCGCCACTGTTCGCGCTGCTGACCGGCACGCTGCCGCCGGCGCGCAATTTCGGCACCGAATTCTCGGTTGCGCTCGGCTATTCGGGCCTCGCGATGATGGGTCTGCAATTCGGCCTCACCGCGCGTTTTCGTCACGTGACCGAGCCGTGGGGCGAGGACGTCATCTATCACTTCCATCGGCGCGTTTCGTTGCTCGCGGTCGGCCTCGTGGTCGTCCACCCGCTGATCCTGTTCGCGATCCGCTCGGACAAGCTTGCGATGCCGGACTCGCTGCGCGAGGTTCCATGGGGTGCCTGGTTCGCGTTCCTGTCGATCGGCGCGGTGATCGTGCTGGTGGTGACCGCGCTATGGCGCAAGCAGCTGAAAATCCCCTATGAACTGTGGCATCTGTCGCATATCGTGCTCGCGCTGACCGCGATCTTCGGCGGCGTGCTGCATATGATCGGCTGGGGCTTCTATCTGACCGATCCATTCAAGCGCGCACTGTGGATCTGCATGACGATCTTCTGGGTCGCACTGCTGCTCTACGTGCGTCTGTTCAAGCCGCTCTTTATGCTGCGACGCCCGTATCGGGTCACGGAAGTGCGGGTCGAGCGCGGCGACACCGCGACGCTCGTGATGGACCCCGACGGCCATGCTGGTTTCCGCTTCAGGCCGGGGCAGTTCGGCTGGCTCAATGTGTGGGGCTCTCCGTTCCGCATCACCGGGCATCCATTCTCGTTCTCGTCGAGCGCCGAAGCCGCGAATGGCCGCGTCGAAATGACGATCCGCAACCTCGGCGACTTCACGAGCAAAGTCAAAACGATTTCAGCGGGACAGCGGATTTATCTCGACGGACCGTACGGTGCTTTTACGATCGGTCATCCGACCGATATGCATGTGCTGATCGCCGGCGGTATCGGCATCACGCCGATGATGAGCATGATCCGCACACTCGCCGATCGCGGCGACACGCGTCCGCTCGTGCTGATGTACGGCGGCAAGAACTGGGACTCGTTGACCTTTCGCGAGGAACTCGAAACGCTGAAAACGCGGCTCGATCTGCGCATTGTCTACGTGCTGTCGAACCCGCCCGAAGGCTGGCGCGGAGAAACCGGACGTATCGACGCGGCCATGTTCCGGCGTCACCTGCCGCCCGGGTACGCGAATCACGAGTACTTCATCTGCGGACCCGACCCGATGATGGACGCGATCGAAACGGCGCTCGGCGGCATGCAGGTACCGCGCGTCCGGTACCATTCCGAACGCTATAGCTTCGTCTAGGAGAGTTGCGATGCGTCGACTATTGGCTAACCGCCTTGTCGTTCTCACGGGCGCGATCGTCGTGGCGCTATCGCTGCTATTCGCGTGGTTGCGCGTCGGCTCTGTTCACTAGCCGCAACCCGCATGCATGACGCGCGCTGTAATACACTGGCGCCGGCCATTGGCGCGGACATCGGTGCCAGGCATTTCCTTACGCTCGAAGGTTGAATCGTTATGCTTTATTCCGGAATTGGTCTTCACGTCTTCGTTGCAATTTTCTTTGCCGTGCATGCGGTGCGCCATAACCAGGGCATCTACTGGCTCTTCATTCTGTTTGCTTTTCCGCTGCTCGGCAGCGTCGTGTATTTCTTCGCTGTCTTTCTGCCGGGCTTGCGTCAATCGCGCGGCGCGCGCGTGGCCACGCAAGCCATTACCCAGTTCGTCGACCCGAACCGCGCGCTGCGCGAGGCGCGTGCCGATTTCGATCGCGCGCCGACCGTCCAGCACCGTATGCGTCTCGGCGATGCGTTGCTCGAGGCCGGCAATCCGCGTGAAGCGCTCGAACATTTCCAGGCCGCGGCGAATGGTCCTTTCGCCAACGACCCTGCGTTGCTGCTCGGTCTCGCGCGCTCGCAGTTCGCGCTCGGCGATTACCCGGCCACCCGTTCGACGTTGGCCAATCTGTTCGCCGTCAATCCGCAGGCCCGCAACCAGGGCGCGCCGGCGCTTCTGCACGCGCGCACGCTGGCGGCGCTCAGCGCACCGGGCGCCCGCGCGGCCTTCGAACAGGCGCTCACCTGCGCGAGCGACGTCGCGCCGCGCTGCCTGTTCGCGGACTGGCTCGCCGCGCAACCGCACGACGCCGACCGCCAGCATGCGCAGACCCTCTACACGGAAATCGTGCAGGACGCGCGGCACTGGCCGCGCCATGCGCGCGAACATAACCGCGAGTGGTTGCAGCGGGCCCAGGCCGCATTGGCGAGCGGGGTCACGCGGTGATGAACGCAATGAATTCCGCGAACACCTTTGCGACTCCCGTCGATCTCTATCGTGCGATTTCGCGTGTATGGTCCGCCGACACGTCGAGCCCGACCAACGCGTGGTCACCATCGAATCCCGCGCAAAATCATTGCAGCATCACGTCGCTCATCGTCAACGATTACTTCGGCGGAGAGATACTGTCGACGCAGACAGCGGGCGGCACGCATTTCTACAATCTGATCGACGGCAGGCGATGGGATCTGACTGTCAGCCAGTTCGCCGAACCGGTGCCCTACGACGATACGCGTTCGACTCGCGAAGCGGCATTGGCGGATACGTCGCCGCAAAAGTACGAACTGTTGAAAGCCAGGCTGCGGGAAGCCGGCTAGGCCGGCGACGCGCGTCGCAGTCACCGGGAACTGCCCGGAAAGACGCGCGGCGCGCAGCCTTTCTTGCGGGTGATCTGCAAGAAGTGCTGCGCGCCGCTAGCCGACGGATACGCGGATCAGTTATCCGGATTGCCCGACGTGAAGGTCTTGAAGGCGCTGTATGTCGGATTCACCGCAGTACCGTTGAGCATGATGCCGTAGGTGTCGTTACCACTATCGAGCACGTAGTACATCACACTCTGGATGTTGTGCGTCTTACGTGCCTGATAGAACTCGCTGAGTTTCGTCGATACGTAATTGGCCCGGTAAGTCTCCGTTTGCTCCGGCCCGGTGTTCCATTCGCTGATGATGAACGGCACGCCATATCGAGCCTTGCAATAGGTCGGCAGATCGAAACCAGGACCCGCGCCGTCCGTGCCGACGGAGAACATATCGCCGTACACCTCATAGTTGTGCCACGTCGTGATGTCCCAGCGCACCGTCGGGTGACCGCCGCTGCCATCGGGCTGCATGCCGTCCCACAACGCGTCTGACGCACCGATATCGGCCACGCAGAAGTTGATCCCGCATTTGGCGGTAGACTGCACCGACTTCACGCCGTCGATCATCCCGCGCATCACGCCGCGCATCACCGGCCAGTTCGTGTTGTTGAAGTCGGACGCCTTGGTACCCGCATATGAGAAGTTGACCACGGTCGCGTTCTGTCTGGTCAACTCGTTGCCGCACTCGTATAGCGTGACGCCATACGGCTTCAGTGCACTGGCAACTGCTTGAGCCACAGCGTAACCCCGGCTGTACGCGGCCGATTCACCATTCAGCAGATTGTTGTTCGCGTCGTAGACCCCTTGATTGATCAGCACGAGCAGCGTCATACCAGCCGACTGAAAAGCCTGCGCGATCTTGATCACCGCATTCAACTGATTCGGATCGCTGGTGCAACCGACGCGATAGCTGGTGCAGCCCATGCCCTTCAGGATCGAAACGAGCTGGGCCGGCGTGTACGTGTAGTCGAAGTGGCCGTTCATTCCATAGAACATGCCTGCGGGCGGTGCGATCGCTTTGCGCGGATCGTTGCAGGGCAGCCATTGCCCGGCCACACTCGTATTGACGTAGTACTGCCCGCCGGTACCGCAATGCCAGATCTTGCCGCCGTACCACAACAGGAGTGACACGTTGTATGTGTTGCCGACCGTCGAGCCGTTCTTGTAAATGACACCGTTGACCAGCGTCCAGATCGCACCCGTCTTGTCGATGATGTAGGGCGAGGTAGGCAGCGAGGTGCCATCGGCCGACGTGCCGCCCATGCGCGGGTCATTGCAGTGCACCCAGCCCGAGCCGGTCCATTGGTAAAACTCGCCACCGGTCCCCTCGTGATAAATAGTGCCGGCGTACCACAGTATGAGCGAGACGTTGTAGGTGTTCTGCGCTTTTGCGCCGTTCCGGTAGACCGAACCTTGCGACAGCGTCCACACGGCACCGCTGCTGTCCGTGATCGACGACGCCGGCGGAATCGCGGTGCCACTCGAGGATGACGAAGCCGCGCGCGGGGTTGCCTTACTCGTGCCCGAAGAAGAACCGTTGGAACCGGAAGTACTGCCGCTATCGGCCTCCGATCCACCCCCGCCACACGCGGCCAGAAGATAGCTTGCACTGAGCGCCGTGAGGCCAGTGATAAATTGACGTCGTTTTACCATGCCGAATGATTTCCAATGTCGGGAAAATTCCCGATAAAAAAACTGAAAATGAATTTGCCGGGGCTCGGACAGGCAATTACAACGCTTTGAAAGTCGATCCTTTCAAATCGTTAAAAATCCACTGCCTGGAGTGCTGTGAACGCACGTTTCGAATGTCCGATTGAACCGATGACCGCGAACCGTTTCTTGCGGTGGTTCAGATTGACAGGATGCTGGTGCGCGAAGGACCGCCGCCAAAAGCGAAGCGGGCCGTTTTACCGATCGCGGAGCAAACCACTGTTTTCCGGCAATTTTTTCCCGAAATTGCTGCGACCGGGGTAAATCGTACCCTGATCCAACGTTTGCGCCCACAAAAAACAGTACTTTTTAGCCAAAAAGGTCAAATCTTGCTGATATTTTGAGATGCGGCAAAAATTCGCAATATAGGCAGATGATCAGAGGATAGATGCCCATGGAGATGTGCAATTCGACCCTGTTTAGAAGCCATCAGCCAGCTAGGCCGTGATGCGGCCATGAATCGACGCGTGGTCTGCAATGTCCCAATCGAAGTAATCGCGAGGAAAGGAACGCACGAGGCACGGCAAACCGTAGAGAGCTTGCGTGCAAATAAATGAATGGCAATGTTACGGAATGACGAAAACGCCCAATAGTTTTTGTATTGACATCAAATTTTTTATTCGGCAAGTCGAATATGGCAATTCGAATAGAACCCATCGCCGACTAGCGCCACGCCCGCGCCGGGCGCAAAGCGCGCACGAGCACGCATGCGGTGCAAGCACGCCGCTTCCCGTCGCGGCAGCGTCAAAAAACCGCCAGGTCGCTGCATGCAGCGACCGGCGCGTCATCACTTGGCCTTCAGTTCGTCAAACGGGAGCAGCGTTCGACGATATCTACGGCGCCAGCTTCTCCACCGCTTCACGCGTGAGCTTCACGATGTCGTTCATCACGCGCGCTACAGCAACCCCGCGACGTGCACCAGCACGAATACCAGCGCACCGCCCGCGATCAGCACCAATGCATTGATACGCGTCGTCATCACGAGCACGGTCGCGATCGCGGCGGTGAGCCACGCAATCCAGCCGCCTTCGAGTTCTTTCATCAGCACATAGACCGCCGCCAGAATCAGCCCCGCGGCGACCGGCCGCAACCCGGCCTGCAATGCGTTCAGCCAGCGCGCGCCTTCGTGCCGGTTCCATACATGCACGACGCCGTACATCAGAAAGGCGGTCGGCCCAAATAGCGCGAGCGTGGCGACGAGCGCACCGGGGATGCCACCGACCTGATAGCCGATCAGCGTCGCGAGCAGCGAACCGGGACCGGGCGCGAGCCGGGCAATCGCGAAGTCACTGACGAACTGCGCATGCGTCATCCAGTGATGCACGTCAACGACCTGCCGCTGCACCTCGGCGATGATTCCCTGGCCGCCGCCCACCGTGACGATCGACAGCGGCGCGAAAACCGAAAACAGTGTGACGAGCGTTCTGGACACGAGCGAAGTTTTTCCGGAGTTCGACGAATGACGGGACTACTGGCGATCAGGCCAATTACGATTGGCGCCGCAAGTTGATGTACTCATAGCCGATGCTAAGCGCACCGGCTATCAACACCGTCCACACCAGCGACACACGAAACAACGCAGCGGCGGCAAAGGTCGCGATCAACACCAGATACGGAAACACGCGCCGCGGCAATCTACGCGCGGCGGTGATCGCCATCGACAGCGACAGCCCGATCGCGCCGGCCGCCGCCCCCGCGAGCGCGATATGCGTGAGCGAAAAAGAAGCGATGGCCGAGAAGAACACGCCGAGCAGAATGATCACGACAGCGGGCGGGAAAATAATCCCGCAGAACCCGGCCAACGCACCGCGCCAACCGAGCAGCCGGTAGCCGATCCAGATCGCCAGATTCTTCACGTTGACGCCCGGCAGCGCCTGAGACAACGCAAGACCGTTGAGGAATTCGTCTTCGCTCATCCAGTGCCGGTCATGCACGAATTCGCGCATGAACCAGCCGCTGAGCCCGCCGCCGAAACTCGTCAGGCCAATGCGCGCAAAGATCAGGAATAGCGCGAACGACGTAATCTGACCCGGTGGCGGGCTGCCGTATTGCGCGTGGTCGCCGCGTATCGGCAACGGGTCGCGAGCGTCGTCTGCGTGGCTGGTGTGGGTCACGGCTCGTCCTGCCTCATGCTTGTGATTGTTGGTGATTCCGACTGGCCGGCATCATAGCCGCAGTGACGCTACGCAAGCGCCGTCATTGCACCTTCTGTTCTTCGGTGCTCGCGGAGGCCGCGCCACCTTGCGCGGATCCAGTGGACCGGGTTGATCCAGCAGCTTCAGCGGCCGCATCGGCGGGCGCGGGCGGCGCCGGATGACGCGGATCATGCAACTGATCGGCCGACCACCCGCCGCCGAGATCGCCGAACAGCGAAGCCGCGTGCAGCAAGCGCGACTCCTGCACGTTCAGCGCGGTCTGCCGCGTGCTCAGTTGCGTCGCTTGCGCGGTTGCGACCGTCGTGTAGTCGACGGTGCCGGCCTCGTACTCGTTCAGCGCAATTTCCGCGCCGCGATCGGCATCGCGCACCGCCGCATCGAGCACGTCGGCCTGCTCGGCGAGAATGCGCAAGCCCGACAGGTCGTCCTCGACATTCTGGAACGCGCTCAGCACCGTGCCGCGATAGTTGGCGACGGTCGCGTCATAAGCCGCTTTTGCCGCGTCGACATCCGCGCTGCGCAGCCCGCCGTCGAACAGCGTCTGGCTCGCGCTGCCGCCGAGCGACCACACGTAGTTCGCGATTTTCAGCAGCCCGGACAATGGCGACTGCGTGAAACCGGCCGCGCCCGACAACGATATCTGCGGGTAGTACGCGGACACCGCGACGCCGATCGCGGCGTTCTGCGCGGCCATCTTGCGTTCGGCGGCGGCGATGTCGGGCCGGCGTTCGAGCAGCGTCGACGGCACGCCCACCGGCGTCGACGGCAGCGCGGGCAGCGCGCTGCTATGCGCGACCGCCAGTTCTTCCGGGTTCTTGCCGACCAGCACCGCGATCGCGTGCGCGTACTGCGCGCGCGACACGCCGAGTGCGATCAGATCGGACTTCGCGGTATTGAGCTGGCTGCGCGCGGTGATCACGTCGCTTGGCGGCACGATGCCCGCGCGATCCTGTTCGGCGACGACGTCGAGCGCGTGCTGATAGGCGTCCACCGTTTTCTGCAGCAAGTCGATGTTCGCGTCGGTGGTGCGCAGTTCGATGACCGCGGTCGCGAGCGCGACCTGCTCGGACAGCGTCGCATTCACGAGCGTCGCCTCGCTCGACTGAGCGTTCGCGGCGTTTTCCTCGACCGTGCGCCGCACCTGACCCCACAGGTCCGGTGCCCAATCGACGTTGCCTTCGAGCGAGCCCGAATTGATGACCCGGGCCGCTCCGCCATTCACCAGCGTTCCCGCCGCACTCACCGAGCCGCTGCCCGCGCGTTCGCGCGTGCCCGAGCCGGTCACGCCGATCGTCGGAAACAGATTGGCATGCGCGGCGCGCACTTCGGCGAGCGCTTCCTGATAGTTCGCGTAGTCCGCGCGCACGGTCTGATTCGACACGGCGACCAGCGGTTCGAGTTCGTCGATCAGCGGATCGTTGAAGGCCGTCCACCATGTGCCTTTCGGTGCGCTCGCGCTCGGCTCCGCCTGGGTCCAGCCTGGCAGTTCCGAATAAGTCGCGGGCACCCGCACCTGCGGCCGGTGATAGTCCGGCCCGACCATGCAGCCGGCGTTGAACAGCGCCAGCATCGCGACGGCGAGCGTCGCGGCGGCGGGCGGCCGGAGCAAGCTGAGGCAAGCGGTGCGCTCAATACCTGCAATGCGCGTCGCCGCGGCTTTCGGCCTCGGTCTTTCAAGGGAAATCTTCATCATCATGCCTTCGTGTCCGGTCGTCCAGGTTCTCCCGGCTGCGTCGCGTCGCGGTTCCAGCGCAGACCTTCCGACCATCTGACCAGCCTCGCGCGCAGGCGGTCGAGGTACAGATAAATCACCGGCGTCGTGTACAGCGTAAACATCTGGCTCAGGATCAGTCCGCCCATCACCGTGATACCGAGCGGCTGACGCAGCGAGCCGCCCTGGCCGACGCCGATCGCGAGCGGCACCGCGCCGAGCACCGCCGCGAACGTCGTCATCATGATCGGGCGCAGACGAATCAGCGCGGCCGAATGAATCGCGTCGCGCGCCGGCATCCGTTCGTCGCGCTGCAACTGGATCGCCACGTCGACCATCATGATGCCGTTCTTCTTGACGATACCGATCAGCAGGATGATGCCTATCATCGCGATCAACGAGAACGGCGTACCGAAGATCAGCAACGCGAGCGTCGCGCCGATGCCGGCGGACGGCAGCGTCGACAGGATCGTCAGCGGATGGATCGAGCTTTCGTACAGCACGCCGAGCACGATGTAGACGACACCGAGCGCCGCGACAACCAGCAGCAACACGATGCTCATCGATTGCGAATAAGCCGCCGCCGCGCCCGCAAACGAGCCATGGATGCTCGCGGGCACGCCCAATTCGCGCATCGTGCTTTCGATCGCCGCGCCCGCCTGGCTCAACGAACCGCGGGCCGGCAGGTTGAACGAGATCGTCCCGGCGACCAGACCGCTCTGATGATTCACCTGCGTCGCCGTATGGCTGTTCGAATACGACGCCATCACCGACAGCGGCACCATCGTTTCGGCGGCCGTGCTGTCCGCGCTGCCGGTCGAGCTGCCGCCCTTGCTATTGGCGATGCTGTTGTTGGTCGCGTTCGCCTGCGCGTTCGCGTTGCGCGCGTTGGTATTGGCCGCCTCTGCCGTGTTTGCCGTGCTCGTCGCCGACACCGTGCCGCCCGGCATCTGAGTCGCCGCGGTGCCGCTGGGATTGCCCGAGGCCGTGCTCAGATAGATCTGGTTCAGCGTCTGCGGATACTGCCAGTACTCGGGCGCCACCTCCATCACCACGAAGTACTGGTTCAGCGGGTTATAGATCGTCGACACCGTGCGTTGTCCGAATGCGTCGTACAGCACGTTGTCGATCTGATTCGGCGCGAAGCCGTAGCGCGAAGCCGTCGCGCGATTGATCGTCACGTAGGTCTGCAAGCCGTGCTGCTGCAAATCGGAATTCACGTCGAGCAGCGTGCCGTGCTGCTTCGACAGCGCGGTGACGAGCTCCGGCGTCCATTTGAAGAGCGCGGCGGGATCGTCGCTCGTCAGCGTGTACTGGTATTCGGCGGCCGACTGCCGCCCGCCGATGCGCAAATCCTGCTGCGCCTGCAAAAACAGCCGCGCGCCCGACACTTCATTGAGCTTCGGCCGCAGGCGGTTCACGACTTCCGTCGCGCTCGCATGACGTACGGAGAGCGGCTTCAATTCGATAAACACGCTCGCGCTATTGAGCGAGCGCCCGCCGGTGAAGCCCGCGACCGATTCGACCGCCGGATCGCGCTGCACGATGGATTGCAATTGCGCGAGTTTTTTCTGCATCCCCGGAAACGAGATGCTTTGATCCGCAATGATCTGGCCGATCAGAATGCCGGTGTCCTGTTCAGGAAAGAGCGTGGCCGGCAACAGCTTGAACAGAAATACGTTGCCGATCAGCAATCCGCCTAGCAGCAAAATCACCAGCAGCGAATGATCGAGCACGGCCGTCAGCGAGCGCGCGTAGATATCCTTGAAACGATCGAACTGCCGTTCGATCCACCGCGCCCAACGCGCTTTCGAATGACCGGCGTTGTTGCGGCTCAGCACATACGCGCACATCGCGGGCGTGACGGTCAGCGAGATCACCAGCGAAATGAGGATCGCGATCGACAGCGTCATTGCAAACTCATGGAACAGCAAGCCAACCACGCCCGGAAAAAGGAGGATCGGCAAAAAGACCGCGATCAGCGACAAACTCATCGAAATCACCGTGAAGCCGACTTCGCCCGCGCCCTTCAACGCGGCCTCTTTCGGACTGAGGCCCTGTTCCATGTGCCGCACGATGTTCTCGAGCACGACCACCGCGTCGTCGACGACGAAACCGGTGCCGATCGTCAGCGCCATCAGCGACAGATTGTCGATGCTATAGCCGAGCAGATACATCGGCCCGAAGCTGCCGACGATCGACAGCGGCAGCGCAACCGCCGGCACGAGCGTCGCGCGCGGCGACTGCAGGAAGACAAAGACGACCCCCACCACCAGCAGCACCGCGATGAACAGCGTGCGCTCGGTATCGCCCACCGACGACGTGACCGACACCGAACGGTCGATCGCCACGCCCACGCGAATCGTGCTCGGCAAGGTCGCCTCGATCGACGGCAACACGTCGCGAATCTGCTGCACGGTGTGCACGATGTTGCTGCCCGGCATCGGGTAGACGATCACGAGAATCGCCGACTTGCCGTTGAAAAGCCCGGCATTGCGGATGTTTTCGTTCGAGTCGCTGACCTGCGCGACATCGCGCAACTGCACCGGCGCACCGTCGCGATACGCAATCACCAGATCGCGATACGGCGCCGCGTGCGTGATCTGATCGTTGGACGTGACCACGTAGCGCTGGTCGCCGACATCGAGATGGCCCTTCGCGCTATCGGCATTGGCCGCGCTGATCGCCGCGCGCACGTCTTCCATGCCGATGCCGTAACTGTTCAGCTTGCCCGGCTGCAACTCGACGCGCACGCTCGGCAGCGCGCCGCCGCCGAGCGTGATCTGCCCGACGCCGCGCACCTGCGACAACTGCTGCTGGATCACCGAATCGGCGGAATCGTAGAGCTGAGCTTTCGTCAGCGTGTCGGAAGTCAGCGACAGCACCATGATCGGCGCGTCGGCCGGGTTGTACTGGCGGTAGGTCGGATTGCTGCGCAACGTGGTCGGCAGATCCGCGCGCGCGGCCTGGATTGCCGCTTCGACGTCGCGCGCGGCGCCGTTGATGTCGCGCTTGAGCCCGAACTCGACGACGATCAGCGACGAGCCGACGTTGTTGATCGAGGTCAGTTCCTCGACCTCGGCGATCGTCCCGAGCCGCCGCTCAAGGGGTTCCGCGACCGTGGAGGCCATGATGTCCGGGCTTGCGCCAGCCATGTTCGCCTGCACGACGATCACCGGAAACGCGATGTTCGGCAGCGGCGCGACCGGCATGCGGAAATACGCGAGCGTGCCGGAGATCAGGATCGCGATGGCCAGCAGCGTGGTCGCGACCGGCCGCCGGATAAAGAGCGCCGGGATGTTCACGGCGCGTCCTCCGCGCCGCCTTCAGGCGGACGCCCATCCGACCGGTCGCCGCCGTCGCGTTGGTTGCGCGTTTCACGCCGGCGCTTCACGCGCGCGGCCATCCGGTCGAAGAACAGATAGATCACCGGCGTCGTGAACAGTGTGAGCATCTGGCTGAGCGTCAAGCCGCCGATGATCGCGAGCCCGAGCGGCCGGCGCAATTCCGAACCGGTGCCCGTGCCGAGCAGCATCGGCAGCGCGCCGAGCATCGCCGCGAGCGTCGTCATCAGGATCGGGCGGAAGCGCAGCAGCGACGCCTGGAAGATCGCATCGCGCGGCGCCTTGCCGTGATTGCGTTCGGCGTCAAGCGCGAAGTCGACCATCATGATCGCGTTCTTCTTGACGATGCCGATCAGCAGCACGATGCCGATGATGCCGATCACGTCGAGATCGCTGCCCGCGAGCATCAGCGCGAGCAACGCGCCGATGCCGGCCGACGGCAGCGTCGACAGGATCGTGACCGGATGGATAAAGCTCTCGTACAGCACGCCGAGCACGATATACACGGCGACGAGCGCCGCGATCAGCAGATAGACCTCGCTGGACAGCGAATCTTCGAACGCCGCGCTCGCGCCTTGCAGCGACGACGTGATCGACGGCGGCAGCTCGACCGCCTGCTCGGCCGCGTGTACCTCCCTGACCGCGGTGCTCAGCGACGCGCCCTTCGCGAGATTGAACGAGATCGTCACCGACGGGAATTGCGCGAGGTGGCTGATCACGAGCGGCGCCTTGCTGATCTCGATCTTCGCGATACCCGACAGCGGCACCTGACCCGTGCTGCTGGTCTGGCTCGGCAGATACAGATTGCCGATCGACTGCACGGTGGGCATCGTTTCCGGCTTCGCGACGAGAATCACCCGGTACTGGTTCGACTGCTCGAAGATCGTCGAGACGATGCGCTGGCCGAGCGCGTCGTATAGCGCGTTGTCGATCGTCGCCGGCGTGATGCCGAAGCGCGCGGCCAGTTGCCGGTTCACTTCGACCTGCACGCTGAGGCCGTCGCTATTGAGGTCGCTCTGCACGTCTTCGAGCGACGGAATTTTCTTCAGCCGCGCGACCAGGTCGGGCACGTACTTCTGAAACGCCTGCTGGCTCGGTCCGCGCAATACGAAGCTGTACTGGTTCGGCGAAACCGTCGTGTCGAGCGTCAAATCCTGCTCGGGCTGCATATAGAGCTTCGCGCCCGGCACCTGCGCGACTTCCTGCGCGAGGCGCCGCGCGACTTCCTGCGCGGTGTCCGAGCGCTCGTCGCGATCGCGCAGATTGATCAGGAAGCGGCCATGGTTCAGCGTCGTGTTGATGCCGTCGATACCCACGTACGACGTGAGCGACGTGACGTCCGGGTCTTTCAGGATCGCGTCGGCGAGCGCGCTCTGGCGGTTGACCATCGCCGCGTACGACACCGAGTTGTCGGCGACGCTGATGCCCTGGATCACCCCGACGTCCTGTACTGGAAACAAGCCCTTCGGAATCACCACGTACAGGACGCCGGTCAGCACCACCGTGCCGACCGCGACCATGAGCGTCAGCATCTGATGATCGAGTACCCACGCGAGGCCGCGCTCATAGGCGGCGAGCGTTTTGTCGAACAGCCCCTCGCTGATGCGCTCGAAGCGGCTCGGATGCCGCTCGGCCTGCGCGCGCAGCATCCGCGCGCACAGCATCGGCACCACCGTCAGCGACACGATCGCGGAGATCACGATCGTGACGGCCAGCGTCACCGCGAATTCGCTGAAGAGCCGCCCGATCACGCCGCCCATGAACAGCAGCGGGATCAGCACCGCGATCAGTGAAATCGTCAGCGACAGGATCGTGAAGCCGATCTGCCCCGCGCCTTCGAGCGCCGCCTCGAGCGGCGTCATGCCTTCTTCCAGATAGCGCACGATGTTCTCGATCATCACGATCGAGTCGTCGACGACAAAACCGGTCGCGATGATCAGCGCCATCAGTGACAGGTTGTCGATCGAGTAATTGAGCTGATACATCACGGCGAGCGTGCCGATCAGCGACACCGGTACAGAGATGCTTGGAATCAGCGTGGCGGGTACGTTGCGCAGGAACACGAAGATCACCGCGACCACCAGCACGATCGCGAGAATCAGCTCGAACGCGGCATCGCGGACCGACGAACGGATCACGCCGGTGCTGTCCGACACCACGGTCACCTTCATGCCGGCCGGCAACGTCGATTCGAGCTGCGGCAGCTCTTTCATGATCTGGTTGACCGTCGCGATCACGTTCGCGCCCGGGCGCCGCTGCACGTTCAGCACGATTGCCGGCGAGCCGTTGTACCACGCGCCGCGCCCGACATCCTGCGCGGCCTGGCTCACGCGCGCGACGTCGCGCATGAACACCGGCGAGCCGTTCTGATACGCGATCACCGTGTTCAGATAGTCCTTCGGATCGGTGATCTGGTCGTTGCCGTTGATCGTGTAGTCGAGATCGGGGCCGTCGAAATTGCCCTTCGGCTGGCTGACGTTGACGTAGCTGAGCAGCGTGCGCAGATCGTCGATATTCAGCCCGTATGCCGCGAGCTTGTGCGGGTCCGCCTCGACACGAATCGCGGGCACGTTGCCGCCGCTCGCGGTCACGACGCCGACGCCCGATACCTCGGAAATCTTGGTGCCGAGGCGATTGTTCGCGATGTCCTGCAATTGCGTGAGCGACATCGACTTCGACGTGACCGCCAGCGTCAGGATCGGCAGATCGGCCGGATTGACCTTCGCATAAGTGGGCGGCGCGGGCAGACCCGCGGGCAGATAGCTGTTCGATGCGTTGATCGCCTGCTGCACGTTCTGCTCGGCGATATCGAGGTTCAGCGACAGGTCGAACTGCAGCGTGATGACCGACGCGCCCTCGGAACTGTACGAGGTCATCTGCTGCAGGCCCGGAATCTCGCCGAGTTGCACCTCGAGCGGCGCGGTGACCGTGGTCGCCATGACGCTCGGGCTCGCGCCCGGATAGAACGTCTGCACCTGGATCGTCGGATAGTCGACGTTCGGCAGCGACGACACGGGCAAGACGCGCATCGCGATCAGCCCGATCAGCACGAGCGCGATCATCAGTAGCAGCGTCGCGACCGGACGGAGAATGAACAGACGGGAAATGTTCATCGGCGCGGGGGTCCGTTACGACGAAGCCGCTTCGGTCGATGCGGCCGACGCGGCGCTGCCGGCCGCGCCGGATGCGGGCTCGGCGGGCTCGCCACGCGCGCCACTCGCCGCCGCGGCCGCGGCCGGCTTCGCGCTGACCGGCTGGATCTTCGCGCCGTCGGACAGCCGGTCCATGCCGTCGGTGACCACCTCGTTGCCCACCGCGAGGCCGGACAGGATCACCGTATTCTTGCCGTCGCTCGGGCCCGGCTTGACCTTGTGCACCGACACCGTGCTGTTCGGATTGACGAGATACACGAAGTCGCCGGGCGCGCCGGTCTGCACCGCGGCGGTCGGCACGAGCACCGCGTTCTGCATCGTGTCGACGAGCAGCTTCACGTTGACGAATTCGTTCGGAAACAGCGCTTCGTCGTCGTTGGCGAACGTCGCGCGCAGCGTTACGGTGCCGGTCGCGGTCGCCATCTGGTTGCTGAGCGCGTATAGCGTGCCGGTCGCGATCTCGCGCGCGTTGTCGCTCGAATAAGCGGTCACGGGCAGCTTCGCGCCGGTGTTCAGGCGCTGAACGATCGATGCGAGCGAATCTTGCGGCACCGTGAACTGCACCGTGGTCGGCTTGACCGTCGTAATGACGACGATGCCCGTCGACGACGACGCCGTCACGTAGTTACCCGGGTCGACGAGGCGCAGCCCGACCTTGCCGGCGATAGGCGCGGTGATCCGGCAATAAGCGAGGTCGAGATCGAATTGTGCGATGTTGGCGAGATCGGACTTGACCGCCGCCTCGTCCTGCTGCACGAGGAACTGCTGGTCCGCGAAGGTTTGCTGCGCGATCGACTTGCGCTCGTTCAACTGCGTGTAGCGTTCGAGATCGGCATGCGCCTGTGCGAGCGACGCGCGATCCTTCGCGAGCGTCGCCTCAGCCTGCTGCTTGCTGATCTGATACTGACGCGGATCGATCTGCGCGAGGAACTGGCCTTTTTGCACCTCCTGGCCTTCGTGATAGCCGACTTCGGTCAGGTAGCCGCTGAGCTGCGGCAGCACGGTGACGGTCGCCGTCGGCGTGACGGTGCCGAGTTCGCTCAGCGTGACCGGCATCGAGCCGGTCGTCGCACGCGTCACGGTGACGACGATCGCCGGGTTTTCGCGCGCGGGCTTCTTGCGGGTCAGTAGATGGGCGACCACCAGCGCGATCAGCACGAGCACGACCGCCGCGACCACGAGAAGCCCGCGTCTGGAGCGCTTCGGCGGCGGGGTCACGGTTTCGCTCATGTTTATCTCCGGGTGCGGATATGGGTATGGATGATCGGGCCGACAGTCATCCGCTGACGCGACTGCGCAAAAGTGCCATGGTTCGCGTGCGTTGTCATCAGTCGCGGTGCTCTGGATGCGTTGTTATCTGAACGTAAGGAAACGGGCGGTGCGCCCGAATGCCGGAATGCGCCAATGTAACTGGCTTGGGCAGGGTTTGAGTTACAGCGGTGCAACATGTCGGGTGAGTCGGGGCGTGGCGGGGGCCGGCGGAGGCTGGGTGGTGGGGATTTGAGGGCGAATGGGCGCGGGTTGATGCGGGGGACGATGCAATATGTGGTAACAGGGGGGCCCGGTTCTGGCTCCTGGCGTTGTAACGCCGGATCAAGTCGACGAAATGAGTTCCGGCCAGTCCTCCACGGAAAAGGCGTCGGTTCCCTTGGCCGGCTCCGGTAGCCTAGCCCGGCCATGTGTATGCGTGCTGTCGATTGGCGGCCGTCCGGCCCCGGCATGGATTAATTGTTTCTTGGCTTGCTACTACGCATTCGCATACTCGCTTCCGCACGATTCATTATCCGAGACAGGGCATCGACTACCCCTCCACAATTCGATCACCCCTACTTTTGACGGTCCGCCATGCGCCGCTCATCCAGCTCGGCCGGGGTCAGGTAAGTGCGGGTAATCGTGACCGAGCGCATATTGTCGGCGGTTTCGAGGCTGGCGTAATCGGGCGGATCATTCCGACCTTCAAAGCTGATGTCCACGTAGACATCGAACAGTGAGTCGGCAGCCAACGGCAAACGATACGACAGTCCAACACGATTGCGGTTGCCGAGAAAGTCTCCCAAGCCGGGACTAAAGAAGTGTCCCTGTTCTTTTCGCACCCCGTCTATCAACTCGCCATAGACGAGCCGATGGAGTCCAAGGTAGCTTTCGAAATTTTCTTTTGTAATGTGGGTCGTCAGGTCACCATTCACCCGCAGCTGGAAATATTTGGGCGGATGGTGGCTATCGTCCGATTGGTTGCCATTGAATGCAAACTCCAGCGTTGCTTCGGCGGGCTCATATCTATAGACACGCTCGATACCTCGCTTGATAGGCCCGTAGCGAGGCTTTGCAAGCGTCCACTGTACTTCGTCAAAGGCAATTTCTCCGGCAGCCCAGCGCAGACCTGTTTTTATAGCCTGAAGCATCTGCGCCTGTTGTTCATCCGTCATATTCTGTTTGGGAGGCGTCGCTGGCATGTCACTTTGCTCCGTTGTCAAGGCTGGGCTGTTCCGCAGGGAGTTCGCTCGCAAGTTCACTGAGGCGGCCTGCGTTGTAGGAGAGTGCATACTTACGGCTGCACTGATTATCAGCAATGTTTTGAGGTTCATGTCCCGTCCAATAGATTCCGGCCAGCTCTCCACAGAAAAAGGCGTCGTCCTCCCACGGTCTGCTCATGTAGCCCTGTCCAATACCGTCCGTGAGCATCCTGTCCACATCAATTGGCATTCCGCCAGCTCCTGCGTGGCTTAATAGCTTCTTTGCCTGCTGGCGTGCATTCGCGTACTCGCTTTCAAACGAGCCATGGTCTGATATATAAGTCGGATGTGCATTCACAAGGCGATACTTGTCAAGCACAAAAAGATAAATGCCGGCCGCCATGCGCTTGATACCGGTCAACGCCAGGTTATCGTCGGGAATCTTCTGGGTTGAAGCTATCTTGACAGCGTGTCGCGCTGCCGCACTCCCAGCCACGGCCGCTGGCAATCTACCAATGTCTGGCGTATCGCCGAAGTTCGCGGTCTGCTGCTGCAGCATTGCGAACATCCAGAACCATTGCTGGCAGTGACGCGTCTCGTGATAAATTGTGTCGACGAAGTCCGTGAGCTTTGCTACCGCACCGGTAACCCCAACGTTCTCGACATCCTTTGAACGGGCCTCAAAAAGGGAGGAAATTGCGAGGCCACTCACGCTCAACGTCCAGGACGTAGGATCAAATGTGCCCGAATCATTATTCGACAATGGTTCGGTGGTTACTATCACCTGGGGCACACATGTTTCTGGAAGCGCGAAAGCGCCCGACGAATGATTCGTAAGTGCCGACTTGATGACGTTATACAGAAGATCCGCGAGCTTATTGCATAAGTCTTTGTTCAAAGGAAACGCTTGCCGAAGCGATGGCCTTTTGCCTTGTGCGCCATAGTAGTTTTCTTCCCACTGAACTTCATCCAGCAACAGTCCGCGCATAGCCGTTGCGAATTTCCTTGCTTCCGGGAACTCCAACTGTGTCGGCCTTTTGTCGTTCGCCTTGGAATAGCGCAAACCCCAGTTGTACGGGCTGCAAAGCGCATAGTGAATATCAAATCCTGAAGTAGACGGTTGATCACCGTTGGTTTCCAATTTGCTTGAACCGATTTTATGGCTCTGAATAGTGCGCTTCTCGAAGGCGATATCCGGGCTGCCCTCGAATTGCTGACTGCGCTCCGTGGACTCCGTCATCATGGATTGAAAGACCGCGGCGGCGTCTCCGGTGCCATCGTTATGCAAAATCTCGACCGTCGCTATCTGCATGGTTTCGGCGAGTATCAGCGACGTCTCCCCAATCGCGCTCGTGATTCCCTTGATAACCTGTCCGTCGCCCAGCGTAACCCTGTAAGGCTGCGCCGGTACGCGTAGCCCCGAGCGGTCGTCCACCAGTACATAGTGTGCAGCTACCTTTGCCTTTGCGATATCCGTCATCGGCGTCTTCACCGGAACATCCAGCGGCCCATCTGTTGCATGCGACCCGGCACGAACGAGAAACGCACCGAGC
>NZ_DASXHN010000445.1:0-9784 GCF_036488505.1 Paraburkholderia sp.
TCAGTTCAAACCTGTTACTGTTTTCGGGCTCTCTCGAACCCGGTCGCTCACTCAACGTACTTACGATGATTTAATCCTGTCTTTAAACAGGCAAACCTTCCTCTTTACTGTGTGAGGCTTCTGATACTGCTGCCCTGGCCAGTCCCGAAGAACCGGCCCGCATTCCGCATCAAGCGCCCACACTTATCGGCTGTTAGTTTTTAAAGAACATTTGCTTGAAAGCTCTGCTTTCTTCGCGTCCGTCATCAAACGGGAGGCGAATTATGCGATGCGGCCCGTACCCCGTCAACCCCTCGCGCCATTTATTTTTAGAACAATTGCAGAGCTCAAAAAATAAGCACTATCGTGAAGAGACGCGACCAGTCCGACATCACACTCGTCGAGCCGAAAAGGATTGACGAAATGTCGGAGAGAAAGACCCGGCAAACGATGAAGCAGCCAGCGACGTGCGCACTGGCGCATGCAGACCACGCAAACGCCCTGGCGATACAGCGGAAAAGTACTGCGAGCCAGAAAAGCAGCAGAAGCACTCGAAAGTACTCAATTGAAAAAGTCGCGAAAACCATTCCGCAGACTTTTCCACAGAAAATGGGAACAAGCCTGTGGATAACCGCTCCACAACAGTACCAAGTACTTGAAATAAAAGCGTTCTCGCGTATTGCGCGCGAAGCGCGACCGCCTGCACGGTTACGCTTCGCAATCAGTTCATGCCGACTTCCTCGTCACGCGCGCATTCGAACGCATAAAAGCGCTGCGCTCGACCAGCGCGCCGAACAGCAGCCCGATCGTCGTCCACATGATGGCCTGCATGCCGATCGCCGCGACCCGGAATTTCCACAGCAATACAGCAGGGAACGTAGCTGGTACTTCGTCGATCACCGGCATCGACAATTGCACGGCCGCGATAATCACCACGAAAACGAGCCCCGCGACGATCGATCCGTTCCATGCGCCCAGCTTCGCCACCGCACGACCGCGCAGCTTCAGCGAAAACACCATCGTCGCTAGTGAAATCGCGATCATCAGAAAGAACAGACCCGTGCGCGTGCCGATCGTCTCCGGATCGCCGATCGACGGTGGATTGGCCGGATACTTCATATTCGGCACGATCACAAGCGCAATGAATGCGCCGAGCGCGAGCCACACGGACAACGCCCGCACGCTCAATGCGCCCACCCGCCCATACGCATAGGCGAACACCAGCGAGAGCAGTCCGCCGAATGCCACGCCATACGCGACCACGCCGGTCAGCAGCCCAAGACCCGCTTGCGTGTCGCGGCTCACGAGTTCGGGTTCGGGTGCCTCGCCGCGCGCGGCGGCGGCTTTTTCTTCGAATGAAATGGCCTGATCGACCTGCGGCTCGCCCACGATTCGCGCAAACGTGAACGTGAGCAATCCCGCGACGATGCCCGCGAGCATCCCGCGCACCAACAATTTACCCACCATGTCAGACTCCGTTAGTGGCAGGGAAAGCCGAGCAGATGGCGGCCGTCGTGTACGAACTCGTGCACGTACATACCTGGCACGAGCGACGTGGCACCCTGTTCTGCACCAACGAAATAAAGCGCGAGCAACAATAGCAAACCGCCGAACACCACCCACGGCAGCAATTCGCGTAAGGGAATCGGAGTTGGCTGGGCCGCTGGCTGCACAGCGGGATCGAAAGCAGCTTCGTTCATGATGGACATCTCCTGGGGTAACGCGCCCCGAAATAGATTGCAGAGGAATGTTGCGAAGCTCAGGTCTGGCTTTCGGCTCGTTAGACTTGCAATGCCGATTACAGTGGCGCGACCGCGCCGGGCTCTCACCGGCTTCCGTGCTTCGCAGCGCCACATTCTACGCGCTAAGCTCCGGCCGCCGAGATAGCTTCATCAACGCTCGCGGGCCGCCCGCGAAGCCCTGAAGCCACGCGCGACAGCAATCTGAAGACATGCAATGGATAAGCGACTGTTACTGATAAGCCACGCGGCGACGTCCGCACAGCGTGCGGGACGCTTTCCCGCCGACGAACCGCTCGACGCCCGCGGCCGCGCTGAAGCCGAAGCCGCGGGTGCGCGTCTCGTGCTTCCCGCCGACGCCACCGTGTTGACGAGCCCGGCGGCCTGCGCGCGCGAGACCGCCGCGGCGCTCGGCCTCGTCGCAGCGTCTGTAAATGCGTTGGCGGATCTGAACCACGGCGACTGGCGCGGAAAACGTGTCGCCGACATTGCCGCTGAAGCGCCGCGCGAACTCGCCGCATGGACGCGCGAGCCCGACGCCGCGCCGCCCGGTGGAGAGTCGTTCAGTCAGTTAATACAGCGGGTCGGTGCGTGGCTCGACGCAGCGCTGCCAGGCGAAGCCCAAAACAGCGGGGCGAAAGAAGAAAACGGAGCACCGGCGGCCGACGCGTCGGCGCACGCACGCGCGACCGTCGCCATCACGCACGCGCCGTTGCTGCGGGCCGCCATCGTGTGCGCGCTCGGCGCATCGCCCGCGGTGTTTTCGCGCATCGAGATCGCGCCGCTATCTGTCATCGAATTGCGCCGCTCGCGGCGCGGCTGGACCTGGTGGCCTTGCACCAGCGTGTGAGACAGCAAGCCAAGGCAGCCAGACCACCGCGAGTACTTGGCTGCGAGGTCTGCCGCGCAACGCACAACCTCGCGACCATCCTGGGCTACGAGTCGCTTGCTACCTTCCAGACACAACGAGCCGCAATCGATTCGCCCCCTGCGGCGTCAACGTGATCTCGGTGCGCCGGTCTTTCGCGCCGAGATAAAAGTGCTGACGTGCTGGCGAATTCTGATCGTGCGTCGCATCGGGCAAACATGACGCGACGTCCGCGGCGAGCGCCTGCAACGCGTCCGCGTTCGAGCCCGCCGCCTGATGCGGCGTCCACGAGCATTGGAAACCGTGTTGCGCCACCGTGCATTGCGCGTCATCGCCATAGGGTTGCGCGAGACCGTTGCCGTCGCCGGGCGACAGCGACGCGAAGCCCTCCGGCGCTGCCGCCACGATCCGTTTGAGCGCGGCGCACGGGCGCGGCGAATCATCGGCGGACGCGCTGCAAGGCAGCACCGCCCATAACGATCCAGCGGCCAGCGCGATAGAGAAGAGTCGATAGTGTTTCATAGGTGGCGTTGGGGGTTGCAACGAAAGTCTGTCGGCGGTCCGCAAGCGCTGCGAAATGCTCGCAGGAACCTGTAACTCGGCGGAGCACACTGTATGCCGCGCCGCATCGGCGTGACCACCGACAAAGGGAGCGGCACGCAAATTGCATGTCGAGACCGCCCCACGGACATCGCCGCCCCTCAGCGGCCCGTTGACGTAACCGCGGACGCCTTACCGATAATTGCCACGCGCCCAACATCATGTCGACCACACACGCTACGACGCCCGCCCGGCTTACGACGGGCATCAAAGGAATCGATGCCATTCTCGGCGGCGGCTTCACGCCAAACCGCATGTACCTGGTGGAGGGCGCGCCGGGCACAGGTAAAACCACCCTGGCATTGCAATTCTTACTCCAGGGGCTCGCCGAAGGGCAATCCGGCCTTTACATCACACTGTCGGAAACGCGCTCGGAGCTGCTCGCCATCGGCGAGAGCCACGGCTGGGACCTGAGCGGCTTCACGATTCTCGAACAGCTTCCCGAAGAAGGGCTCGGGCCGCAATACGAGCAAACCGTGCTGCACCCGGCCGAAGTCGAACTCGGCGAAAGCGTGCGCAACGTGATCCAGCAGGCCGACCGGTTGAAGCCCGCACGTATCGTGCTGGATAGTCTGTCCGAATTGCGCCTGCTGTCGGAAAATCCGTTGCGCTATCGCCGGCAGATTCTCGCGCTCAAACGTCATTTCTCGACCCGCGCATGCACCGTGCTGCTGCTCGACGATCTATCGGCCGGCCCGTCCGGCGTCCAACTTCATAGCATCGTGCATGGCGTGATCCGGCTCGAGAACGTCGCGCACGATTACGGCGGCAACCGGCGCCGGCTGCATGTCGCGAAGATGCGCGGCATCAGGTTTCGCGAGGGCTTCCACGACTTCACGCTCGAGACGGGCGGCCTGCGCGTGTATCCGCGCCTCGTCGCGGCCGAGCATCACAGCGAATTCGCGAAGCAGCCCGTCACTACCGGCACGCCGGGGCTCGACGCGCTGGTCGGCGGCGGTCTGCTGCCGGGCACCAATGCGCTGGTCATCGGTCCGTCGGGGGTCGGCAAGACCACAACCGTCGTGTCGTGTCTGATCGCCGCGCTCAGACGCGGCGAGCGCTGCGCATACTATGTATTCGACGAGACGCTCGCTACCTTGCTGGGCCGCTGCGCGGCGCTTGGTATGCCGCTCGAGCCGCATATGGAAAGCGGTCTGCTGACGCTGCGGCAGATCGATCCAGCGGAAATCTCGCCGGGGCAGTTGTCGAATGACGTGCGTAACGCCGTCGAAGAACAGGGTGTGCGCTACGTGGCGATCGACAGTCTGAACGCCTATTTGCAGGCGATGCCCGGCGAGCGCTATCTGCTGTTGCACATGCACGAACTGCTCGGCTATCTGAACCAGCAGGGCGTGATCACGATGCTCGTGCTCGGGCAGCACGGCGTGATCGGCGAAGTGCAGACCGATATCGACATCAGCTATCTCAGCGACGTGGTCCTGTTGTTCCGCTACTTCGAGCATCACGGCGAAGTGCTGACCGCGGTGACCACCGTGAAGAGCCGCGGCAACGAGCACGAACGCACGATCCATCAGTTCCGCCTCGGCCCCGAGGGTCTCGAGGTCGGCGAAGCGCTACGCGACTTCGAGGGCGTCCTGTCGGGCTTGCCCCCGTATCGCGGCAGCACCGCGCTGCTCGGTGCCGAGAGCCCGCTCATCGAAACATCCGGGCGGTAAGCGATGGAAGAGCGCGTCCTGATTCTGGCGCCCTTCGGCCGAGACGCCGATGTGATCGCCGCGGTCCTCCATAACGACGCACGCGAATGCACGACCTGCGGCGACGCCAGCGCGCTCGCCGACCAGTTGGACGCTGGCGCCGGCACCGCGCTGCTCACCGAGGAAGCGCTCGCAAACGGACACGCGAAGAGCCTTTTCACGTGGCTCGAGCGGCAACCCGCATGGTCCGACTTTCCGTTCATCGTGCTCGCCGCGCCGAGCCTGGGCCGCCGGTCGCCCCGCGGCCTCGAGGTGCTCGAGCGGCTTGGCAACGTGGTCGTGCTCGAACGGCCGCTCAATGCGGAGACGCTGCGGCGCGCGGTCGCGTCGTCGTTGCGGGCGCGCGCGCGGCAATACGAATCGAGGCGCCTGCTGTCCGATCGCCTCGACGCGCAGAACGCGCTCGTGCAGCTGAACGATTCGCTGGAGAGCCGCATATCCGCGCGCACGCACGAACTCGCATCCGCGAACAACCGGCTGATGGCCGAGATCCATGAGCGCGCGAAGGTGCAAGCCGTGCTGGTGCAGTCGCAGAAGATGGAAGCGCTCGGCCAGTTGACGGGCGGCATCGCACATGACTTCAACAATCTGCTGAACGTGATCATGGTGAACGCGGAGTTGATCGCGCGCGTGAGCGGCGACGAACGCATCCGCGGCATGGCGGCCACCGTCAAACGCGCGACGGAACGCGGCGCGAAGCTGACCGGTCAGTTGCTGACCTTCTCGCGCAACAGCAATCCCGATCTCAAAGCCGTCGACGTGGCCGCGATGCTGCAAGGCATGCGCGACATCATCGCGGTGTCGCTCGGCTCGGGCATTCGTTATAGCAACGAGTTCGAGAGCAGCGAAATGTGGACTCAGGCGGATGCGAATCAGCTCGAACTGGCGGTGCTCAATCTCGCGATCAATGCGCGCGACGCGATGCCAACCGGCGGCCGTCTCGACATCCGCGTGACGACGCGCGACGCGCCGGACGCGACGCTGAAGAAAGGCCGTTACGTGGTGATCGAAGTCACCGACACGGGCGCCGGCATCCCGCCCGAGGTCGTGCCGCGCGTATTCGATCCGTTCTTCACGACCAAGCCGGTCGGCAAGGGCACCGGCCTCGGCCTGAGCCAGGTGTACGGCATCGCAAGGCAGGCAGGCGGCGCCGCGCGCATCTTCAGCGAAGAAGGCGTGGGCACGACGGTGCAGATCTGGTTGCCACGGCGCGAGCGCGTGGCCGCGCGGCCCGAAGTGATCGCAGGTGCCGAAGTGGCTGCCACCGGGGACAGGCGCGTGCTCGTCGTCGAAGACGACAGCGAAGTGCGCGCGATGCTCGTCGAATCGTTACGCATGCTCGGCTACACGGTGACCGAAGCGGCCGATGGACCGGCCGGCCTGATGCGCCTGCGCGACGACGATCCTGATCTGCTGATGGTCGATTTCGCGATGCCCGGCATGAACGGCATCGACGTGATCTCGGAGGCGCGCAAGCTGCGCGCCGATTTGCCGGTGATACTCGCCACCGGTTATGCGGACGTCGACATTACGGGCCTCGCAGTCAAGCGCTGCACGATCTTGCGCAAGCCATTCCAGCTCGACGATCTCGCGCGCACCGTGCGGCTCGTGCTGGCCGCGTGAAGCGCGTGTGCCGCATTCGCGCCGCCAACCAGGCGGCACGATAGCCATTTCCAATTGAATAGTTTGCTAGCGAATCTTTTGGAAATACAATACCGGCCATGTCGAATCTCGATGCCCTGCGCCGCACCGTCAGCAGCACGCTGGTCGTCGCTGCCAGAAAATGGCGGCGCACGAGTCATGGCGTGCTCGCGGCCTTCAACGTCTCCGAAGCGTGCGCAACCCCGCTGCTGATCGCGAGCCGGCTCGGCTCGGCAGTGCGCCAGGTCACGCTCGCCGATCACGTCGGTATCGAGGGGCCGTCGCTCGTACGGCTGCTCGACCAGTTATGCGCGGCCGGCCTGATGCGCCGCGACGAAGATCCCGCGGACCGCCGCGCGAAAACCGTCGCGCTGACCGATGAAGGCCGCGCGGTCACCGCGAAGATGGAAGACGAACTGGTCACGTTGCGCGCGCAAGCGCTCAAACGGGTATCGCGCGATGATCTGGAAGCCGCGCTGCGCGTGTTCGCCGCATTTACGGCAGACGCCGCGAGGCGTGCCGAACCGGGAGCCGGGCGCGATGCGCATGACGAACGCGTAGAGGCTGTGCGCGTCGAAACCGCGAAGCATGAGCCGGTAAAGCGTGACGCGGCGGCAAAGCGCGCGTCGCCTGAAAAGCGCAAGCCAGCAAGACGTGCGCCGCTTGCGGCCGAAACCGGCGACGTTCGCAACGCCGGCGCAACCGGCAAATCCACCGCCAAAACCACTGGCAAATCGCAGCGGAGCGCGACCGCAAGCAAGTCCTCCAAACGCGGCTCGCGCGCAACCGCACCGCATAACGCCGAGTCCGCGTAACGGTTTATGGTCTATCCCACCCTTCGCGACTGGCTGTTCTCGGTCAAGACTTTCGCGGCCGCGATGCTCGCGCTCTACATCGGCCTCGCATTCGAATTGCCGCGCCCCTATTGGGCGATGGCCACGGTCTATATCGTGTCGAATCCGTTCGTCGGCGCGACCCGTTCGAAGGCGATCTACCGCGCGCTCGGCACCGCGCTCGGCGCGGCCGGCGCGGTGCTGCTCGTGCCGCCCTTCGTCGAATCGCCGTATCTGTTCAGCGTGGTCGTCGCCACGTGGGTCGGCACGATGCTCTACTTCGCGGTGTCCGATCGGACCGCGCGCAGCTATGTATTCATGCTGTCCGCTTATACGATGCCGATCATCGCGCTGCCGTCGGTCACGAATCCCACCGCCGTGTTCGATCTCGCGGTCAGCCGAACCGAGGAAATCACGCTCGGCATCGTGTGCGCGAGCATCGTCGGCAGTTCGCTGTTTCCAAGCCGGCTCGCGCCCACCATCATCGAACGTACCGACGCGTGGTTTCGCGACGCCGCGTTCTACGCGACCGAAACACTGTCCGGCCGCATCGCGAGCACGGCGATCTCCGGCGCGCGGCAGCGGCTCGCCAGCACCGTCAATGGTCTCGAACTGCTGCTGAGCCAGCTCGCTTACGATCACACGCGGCCCGACGTGCTCGCGCGCGCGCGCCAACTCCGCGGACGCATGCAGTTGCTGCTGCCGATCATGTCGTCGCTCGCCGACCCGCTGCTCGCGCTCTACAACAACGGCCAGCATCGCTGGCCGGAAGGGCTCGACACGCTGCTCGCCGACGTGACCAAGTGGTTCAACCAGCCGCTGCCCGCCGTCAGCCAGGGCTATCACCCGGACGAAACCGCCGACGCGCTGCGCGAGCGCATTGCCGCGATGCGCCCGCCCGCCGCCGCGCTCGCGCACTGGGACGGCGCGCTGCTTTCGACCGCGCTGTGGCGCCTGAAGCAGGTGATCGACGTGTGGCAGGACTGCCGCTCGCTGCGCATCATCATCACGCGCGAGGAAGGGTCGTGGCGGCCGCACTTCCGTCACTGGCGGCTCGGCGGCACCGAGCGTTTCTACGATCGCGGCATGATGCTGTTCGCGACGGTGTCCGCGGCCGCCGCGGTGGTCTTCGCGTGCGCACTGTGGATCAGCTCGGGCTGGAACGATGGCGCGAGCGCGGTCACGCTCGCGGCGGTGGCCTGCTGCTTCTTTGCGGCGCTCGACGAACCCGCGCCGCTCGTATTCCGTTTCTTTCTCGCGACCGCCGTCAGCGTGGGGGCCGCGGGTCTATATCTGTTCGTCGTACTGCCACAGGTGCATGACTTCCCGATGCTGGTGATCCTGTTCTCGGCGCCGTTCATTCTGGTCGGCACGCTGATCCCGCGTCCGCAGTTCAACATGGTGACGGTGCTGGTCGCCGTAAATACCGCGACGTTCATCAGCATCCAGGATGCGTATGACGCGAACTTCCTGACATTCATGAACGCGAATCTCGCCGGCCTGGCCGGCCTGCTCTATGCGTATCTGTGGACCCGCGTGACGCGCCCGTTCGGCGCCGAACTCGCCGCGGCGCGGCTGCTGCGCTCGAGTTGGGCCGACGTCGCGCTGACCGCGTCGACGCGGCCGATCGAGGATCCGCGCAATCTCGCCGCGCGCATGCTCGACCGTCTGATGCAACTGATCCCGCGCGTGGGTGCAACCGACGATCATCGCCATCCGTCGATCGAAAGCTTCCGCGATCTGCGCATTGCTTTCAATGCGCTCGATCTGCGGCGCCTCGCGCGCAAGCTCGGCGGCGAAGCGCCGGGCGCGATCGAGCATGTTCTCGATGGAGTGCGTACATATTACGAACGCTGCATCGACAGCCGCCAGCGCGAGCCGGTGCCTGAGACCTTGATGGCGTCGATCGACACAGCGGTCGCGCGCGTCACCGTGCAAGGGCTCACGAACGCGGCCGCGCCGAGCGAGACCTCGTCCACCTCGGCACGCCAGTTGCGCGAAGCGCTGCATGCGCTGGTCGGCTTGCGTCTTTCGCTGTTTCCGGCCACGCTGACCAAGCCAACGCCGACCGAACCGGAGGCCGCCGCGTGATCGACCCTGTCGTGCGTGCTGTTCATCGCGCCCGTTTCCGTCCTCCGTTCCAGCCCTTTTCCAACTCTCGCGATGATCGGTGAAATCGATATCTTCGGCGTATTCGTGCCGGCCGTGCTGGTGCTGATGTTGGTCGCGTATCTGATCAACCTCGCGATCCGCACCGTGCTCGCGTACGTCGGCTATTACCGCTTCGTCTGGCATCGCTCCATCTTCGATCTCGGCATCTACGTGCTAGTGCTGGGCCTGGTCGTCGTCGTTTCGCACAAGCTAATAACGTGAAAAAAACCTGGTTCTCCGTCGGTCAGATCGTGCTGA
>NZ_DASXHN010000508.1:0-3089 GCF_036488505.1 Paraburkholderia sp.
AGACGACGCCGCGAGCGAGCAGTCCGCAGCCGGCCGCGTCGCCTTCATGCCCGAATTGCAGCGGGCCGCGTCGCGGGCTTTGGCCGCGAAACACCGGCGCCTGGAAGGCACGGGCGAGATCGTGCGCATCGGTCATGTGAACGTGCCTTGCGGCTTCGACAATCCGCTCGTGCCGCGCATCAACCCGGCCTACCTGTTCTCCGAGCGCTTTAACGACATTGTCGAGGACATCGTCGAGAACCGCCGCGTGATGCTGATCGGTCACACCGGCGCCGGCAAGACCAGCCTGATTGAACAGGTTGCGGCGCGCTCGCATCACGGCGTGTTGCGCTCGAACATGAACGGGCAGACCACCGTCGGCGATTTTGTCGGCTTCTGGACGGTCAAGGGCGGTGAGACGCTGTGGGTCGACGGCGTGCTGCCCACGGCCATGCGCGAAGGGCTCTGGCTGATCGTCGACGAAATCGATTTTGCCGAACCGTCGATTCTCGCCGCCCTCACCGCCGTGCTCGAACCGCACGGGCGTCTCGTGCTGAAAGAAAAAGGCAACGAGATCGTCGCACCGCATCCCGCGTTCCGGCTGTTCGCGACGGCCAATGCGGTCGGCGCGATGAGCCAGTTCCGTCATCTGTATCAGGGCGCGAATCTGATGAACGAGGCGTTTCTCGATCGCTGGCGCGTGTACCTGCTCGACTATCTGACGCCCGCCGAAGAAGCCGACGTGCTGATGCGCACCCTCGCCCCGCATATGACACGCGCGCTCGCCACCACCCTCGCCGCCATTGCCGCCGACTGCCGCGCGGCGTTCGCTCGCGAAGACCTGTCGAGCGCATTCTCCACGCGGCGCCTGCTCGACTGGGCCGAGTTGATGCTGCGCACCGGCGACCCTGAACGCGCCGCCGGTCCCGCGATCTATGCGAAGGTCAGTCCCGAGGACGCGGCCCTGATTCGCGGCATCGTTCGCCATCACATTGCGCCGGCCGCCTGACGCTAAGTGACCACAGCACACTGACCACGACACGCAAATGAACGCCATGCACGCAATGCGCGACACGCGAAGCTTCGCGTTTGAATCGACGCTGAGCAAAGTGGCGCGCGTGCTGACCGGGCAATACGGCGTGACGGTCGCCTTCAGCCCGGATGGGCCGCGTGTGGAACCCGGCCGCATCGTGATTCCCGACTACGAGCTGAGCGGCGGCGTCGAGCGCGACGTGCTGATCGGCTATCTGGATCTGCTGGTGGCACGCGCCAAACATTCGTCGCTCGCGCAGATGGACGCGCTGTCGCCGGGCGTGGCGGCGAATCTCGCGCAGGTGATCGAGGATCGCCGCGTCTGCGTACAACTACTCGACGAGTATCCGGGCGCGCGCTGGTTCATCGGCAAACTGCGTGTGCATGCCGCTGAGCAGGCGCGGCTGCGCTGGCCGAAGCTGCATTGGCGCGACCGGCTGGTCTGGCTGGTGGAGCGCGCGCTGTGGGACGAACAGCCGACCCGGACCGAAGCGAGCCATTCCCTGCTGGCCGCGCTGCACGCCGCGCAGGATCTGCTGGACGAGTCGCGCAGAAGCCGTTCGACCGCGCAAAGCATCGCGGCCGCGCAGGCGTTGGTGGCGCGCGTGCGGGCTTTATCGGCGGGCGATGTCAACAGCATGGTGTTCACCGCGGATCCGGTTGAAGACATCGACACGGAAACCGCGGCGTCCTCCTCGGCGCCACTCAACGACGACGACACCACCCTGCCCGACCAGGACAACGCAGCCTCACCGCCGTCCGATAAAAGCGGTGGCGCACAAGCGGAAAACGCGGTGGGCATGGGGCAATCGCTAGCCGATGCGCAGCAAGCGTCGGCACGTTCTGAAGGGCAAGCGGGTACCGCGTCAGACACCACTCGCGCGCGACTCTCGATTCCTCTCGCCACCGAATTCGACGAGATCACCGACGTTACCGGTCAAGGCGATAGCGCGACATGGCGCGAGCTTCGCGCGCAGGCCCGCGCGGACACCGCGCCGCTCAAGGAGAAACTGGAGCGTGCGCTGAGCGCCGACGAACGCACCCGTTGGCGCCGCGAACAGGAACGCGGCGAGATCGACCGCACCGCGCTCGCCAAACTGGCGACCTCGCCCGGTTACCGCACGCCGTTTCGCACGCAGCGGGCAGCCAAAGGGCGCGACGTCGCCGTGAGCTTGCTGATCGATCGCAGCGGTTCAATGGCCGGGCGCAAGATCGAGCTGGCGCGTCTGTGCGCGACCGCGCTGTGCGATGCGCTGACGCAGTTGTCGTTCGACTGTGAAGTACTCGGTTATTGCTCGCTCGAGTCCGCGCCGATGAGGCAACTGTATGAGCGGCAACTCGCGGCCGGCGCTGATCTGCAGCGCTATAACCGCTTTGTCGAGCGACTCGATCTGAAAGTCTATAAACGCTTTGGCGCGATCGATCCAAGCGGGATCGCCACGATCGATTGCGGTCACGAGAATCCGGACGGCGAGGCGCTCGCCTGGGCGGCAACGCGGCTCGCGGATCATCAGGCCGAGCGGCGCATCCTGATCGTGTTCTCCGACGGCTATCCGTCGACCGGCGACGGCGATCCGCAGGTATTGCGCCACGATCTGCGCGAACGCGTCGCGGCGATCCAGAAACGCGGCATCGAACTGCTGGGGATCGGCGTGCTGACCGACGCGGTCGAGGACTTCTATCCTCACAACGTGGTGGTGAGCCGCCTGGCCGAATTGCCGTCGACGGTCTTCTCGGTGTTGAGTTCGATGCTGCTGACGCGCTAGCGCGCCTACGCCAGCTGCGGCCTGAACGGATACTGATCGATCTCCCCGCCCCGCGCGACCACGGCCGTGCTCTCCGGAATCTCTTCCCACCAGCCAGGCAAATCCGACAGCGGCTCCGACAACACGAGGAAGGCGTCTTCACCCGCTGTCGCGATGCGCGGGTCGTCCGGATACAGATCGTGCAGATGCCGGAACGAGGTGCTGTGGAAGAGCGAGCGCGACTGCCCTTCGCTCGAATAGCGAACCGCGACGATCTGTTCGCCGTCGGTGGCACATACGGTCATGTTCAGCGGCTCATCGACACCGTGTTTG
>NZ_DASXHN010000010.1:0-7022 GCF_036488505.1 Paraburkholderia sp.
CGCCGCGAGTGTCTGCGAGATCGTGGGCGCGAGCGCCGTCATCAGGATCGCGAGCAACCCCAGCCAACTGCCGATCTTCTGATGCCAACGATTCAACATGCGCCGGGCAGCCAGGCTGCGAAGTGATGGCCGATAATTGCAAGACCGCGATTTGCGGCAAATTATGCCACGTGCCGCGCTTTTCCCAGCGGCGGCCGCGCGCACGAGAAAGCCGCCAGAGCACCTCCGCAGACCCGCCAGCGTCCGGTCAATAGAGCAAACTGCCAACGGCAAAGCCGCCGCGCACCAGCGACAATGCGTGGTCCCCCTTCGGCACGGAGTGTTGATGAAAGCACGGCGTCCGCGTCCCCCGCAGTTTCATGGCGAGCACAGCCGTGCCGACTGGCGCGACCATCTGCTGCCCTGGCTCGCCACGGCGCTGCTCGTCGCGTTCGTGGCCGTGCTGGCGGTCTGGTTCGTCAACCCGGCGCCGCCGCGCACGATCACGATCAGCGCGGGTCCGCGCGACAGCTCGTTCAGCGTCACCGCCAACCAGTACAGGAAGATTCTCGCCCGCAACGGCATCCGCCTGAACGTGCTCGAATCGGACGGCTCGGTGCAAAACCTCAAACGGCTGCTGGACCCGCAACAGCACGTCGACCTCGCGCTGGTGCAAGGCGGCATCGCTGAGGGGATCGACACGTCGTCGCTGATTTCGCTCGGCAGCATGTTCTATGTGCCGGTCGTCGTGTTCTATCGCGGCGCGGGGCTCACGCAGCTATCGGAGCTCGACGGCAAACGCATCGCGATCGGCCGCGAAGGCAGCGGTACGCGCCTGCTCGCGCTGCAACTGCTCGCGGCGAACGATATCGAGCCCGGCGGCCACACCACGCTGGTCGCAAGCGACGGTCTCGAGGCGGCCACCCAACTGGTATCGGGCGAAGTCGACGCGGCCATCCTGAGCGGCGACTCCGCGACGCGCGGGCTGATGCTGCGGCTGCTGCGGGTGCCCGGCGTATCGGTGATGAATTTCGGCGAAGCGAGCGCGTATACGCGTCGTTTCCCGTTTCTCGATCAGATCGATCTGCCGCCGGGCGTGCTCGATCTGAAACGGCGCATTCCGCCCGCGACCGTGCATCTGATCAGCCCGACCGTCGAGCTGGTCGCGCGCAACAATCTGCATCCGGCGATTTCCGATCTGCTGATCGAGGCCGCGCAGGAAGTGCACGGCAAGGCGGGTCTGCTGCAGCGCGCGGGACAGTTTCCGAATCCGGTCGAGCATGAATATGCGATCAGCGAAGACGCGCAGCGCTATTACCGTACCGGCAAGGGTTTTCTATATCGGACGCTGCCGTTCTGGCTTGCCAGCATCGGGGACCGCACGCTTGTGCTGCTGCTGCCGCTCGCGGTGCTGCTGGTGCCCGCGATGCGCGTGATTCCGGCGCTCTATCGATGGCGCGTGCGCTCGCGCATCTATCGCTATTACGGCTCGCTGATTGCGATCGAACGGCATGCGCTTGCCGGTGCGACCGGCGACGAGCGTGCGCAATTGCTCGCGCGGCTCGACGAGATCGAAGCGGCGCTGAACAATTTGCGCATGCCGCTTGCGTATGCGGATGGGTTTTATGTGCTACGCGAGCATGTGGGCTTCGTGCGCAGCCGTCTGACGGCCGCGCCGCCCGTGGAGACCTCGTGAGCGAGGCCGCTGGCGAAGTTATGCCTGGGACGTAGTGGGTGCGGCGGTTTGCGGCTCTGGCTGGTTGTCGGGGAGCGCGGCGGGCTGTGCGGCCGGCTCCACAGCGGGCTGTGCTTCGGCCTGCTGGTCAGCCGATTCGGCCACCGCTTCGCCGTTGCCGGACACTGCCGCTGCGCTGACGGGGGACTCGCTGCCCGGCGCATCGGGCGCGCCAGCGCCCGCGCTGGTAGCGGCACTGGCATCCACGCTCGCCGTCGCATGTTGGGCCGCGTTCGGCGTCGCATTCGCCGCCGTTTCGGCCGCCTTCTGCGCGCCCCTGGCCGCGCGGTGCGCGAGCAGACGCTGCGCGCCCGCTGCTTCCTGCGTGCTGACCTGACCGGCTTGTGCGCCCGTCAGATCGATACGCGGCGCGCCTTCGACCAGACTCTTCCAGTAACGGCCGCCACGGCACCACGTCTTGAGCGCGTCGCGCAACTCGGCTTCGCTCAGCGACAGATCCTTCGCATGGACGATCAGGTCTTCGAAAATGCCGATTTTCAGCGGCAGCTTCGGCGCCGGATTCTTCGGGAACGCATTCGGAAAACGTTTCTGCAGACGGCCGATCGAGCGCACCACCGGGTCCACCGGTTTGGCATCGGCGGCGGGCGCCGCGCCGCGCGGCTGCGCGTGCTGGCGGCCGGGCCGGGCGCCGGATTTGCGCTCCGGCCGGGGGCCGGTTTTGGCGTTGGGTTTCGAATCGGGCCGGGCCTCGGAGCCTGCGTCGGGGCGTGACCCGGAGCGCGATTCCGCGTTGGCATCCGGCCTGGCAGCGGACTTCGAAGCAGGCCGCGTAGCCGGCTTACGATCGGGCTTGCCAGCGGATTCGGCGGCGGCACGCGCGGCGGCCAGTTGCTTCTTCAGTTCAGCGAGTTGTTCGAAACCCATAGTGCACAACCAATCTGTCGATTCGTAAAGGTGCGATTGTAGCAGCGAGTGCAAACGCGCTTACGACAACTATTGGCGGCTCGTGAATGGTCAACTGGCGGCGCTCGCGGCCGGATCGGCATCGTACGCACGCAGGCCCGATGCCGCGACGCTCAGGCCGGTGCGCCCGGCGTTGTTGCGCAGCGACAGCCTGAGCTGATGACGCCCGGCGATCCGCGCGACGATCGCGAGTCCGAGCCCACTGCCCTCGCCCTTCGCCCCCTCGCCGCGATAGAAGCGGTCGAACACGCGGTCGAGCTCCGCCGGCGCAATGCCCGAGCCGCTATCGACCACCTCGAAGCCGACCTGATCGCCGTCGCGCGTGAGCACCAGGTCCACACGGCCGCCTGCCGGCGTGTGACGAATCGCGTTGTCGATCAGATTGCCGAGCAGCACGCTCATCCCGTGCGATTCGGCGAGCACCGTGTACGGGTCGCTCGGCGCGCGCGCGCGTTCGCATTCGAGGCCGAGATCGATTTCGCGCATTTCCGCCAGCAGCGAAAAATCGCTGACCGCCTGCTCGCCAATGCGGCGCAGGCTGACCGGCGCCATCGACGTGGCCGGATGCGCGTCTTCGCGCGCGAGCGCCAACAATTGCTGCACCAGGTGGATGATGCGATTCACGCGCTGCTCGACGCGCTCGAGCGTCTGTCCTTCGCCTTTGAGCGAGCCGTCGCGGGAAGCCGCCTGCAGTTGCAGCTTCAGCGCGGCGAGCGGCGAGCGCAACTCGTGCGCGGCATCGGCGATAAACGTGCGCTGCGCCTGCGACGCGCTATTGAGCCGTTGCAGCAGATCGTTGAGTGCTTCGACGAGCGGCCTGATTTCGACGGGCACGCTGCCGTCGAGCCGCAACGGTTCGAGCGAATCGATCGAGCGGGTCACCAGCGCGCGCGATAGTCCGCCGATCGGCGCGAGCCCGCGCGCGACCACCAGCAGCGCCAGCACGATCGTCACCGGCAACAGCGCGGCGAACGGCCACAGCGTATGCAACGCGAGATGCAGTGCCAGGTCCTCGCGCACCGACACCGGCTGCGCGACCTGCACATAGCGTTCGTCGTGCGCGACGCCGAATGTGCGCCAGTGGGCTTCGGCCAGTTCCACCGTGTTGAACCCCGGCGGCAGACGCGCAAACACCGGTGCCCGCGCGGACTGATAGATCGGCGCGCCGCCGCGATCCCAGATCTGGATGACGATGCGGTCGTCGGCGAGATCGCCGAAGTCGGGTTCCGGCTGCGCTGCGCCGCTCGCGGCTCGCAGATTCGGCGGCAGCGACAGCGCGACGGTGCGCAATTCATAGTCGAACAGCTCGCTCGCCTCGCGGCGCGCGGTGTGGAAGATGCCATAAGCCGCGATCATCGACGCAGCCGCCATGCCGAAGATCAGCCAGCCGAGCAGCCAGCGCCGGATCGACGTCATCCGCATCTTTTCAGCCGGTAGCCGACGCCGCGCACGGTCACGATCTGATCCGCGCCGATCTTGCGACGCAGGCTGTGCACGTGCACTTCGATCGTGTTGCTGCCGACTTCCTCGCCCCAGCCGTACAGCTTCTCCTCCAGCTCGGCCTTCGTGAATACGCGCGTGGGCTCCTCGATCAGCGCTTGCAGCAGCGCGAATTCGCGCGGCACCAGCGGCAGCGGCGCACCGTTCTTGGTGACTTCGTGCGCGGCCGGATCGAGCGTCAGTTCGCCATGCGAGTAAACCGGCTGCTTCTGGCCGGTGCGCCGCCGCAGCAGCGCCCGGATGCGCGCGGCCAGTTCCTCGAGATCGAACGGCTTGACCAGATAGTCGTCGGCGCCCGCGTCGAGTCCGCGGATGCGTTCGTCGATTGCGTCGCGCGCGGTCAGGATGATCACCGGCGCGCCGCCGCCGTTGCGGCGATACGCGTTGAGCACGTCGATGCCGTCCTTTCTGGGCAGACCGAGATCGAGCAGCACGAGGTCGTACACGTCGTTGCCGAGCGACAGCTCGGCTGCGCGGCCGTCCTCGGCCCAGTCGATCGCATACCCGGCGCGGCGCATCGCGCCGAGCACCGTCTCCGCGATCATGTCGTCGTCTTCGACCAGTAGCAGGCGCATGTCTCTCTCCTTCGTGCGGTGGTTCGCGCCGCATTATCGGCGGCGCCAGCTTAACGGTTCCTTACGGAACACCGATCGTGTGCCCGCCCTGTTGCGGCAACGCGCGCGCGACGCGGCGTTAAGCCTCTCTTAAGCGCCTGTTTCGCAAAATCGCGTCCGGTTGCGCGGCATCTGTTCGTGCTCGCCCGATTATTCACATCCCGCACAGGAGCCGGATTTTGCCGATTTTTGATGCCGTCGCGGCGGCCTGGCCAAGCGCGCGTTGCCAGACTCTGGCGCAACGCGTTCGTTGCGCGTTCCGTCAGCCGGTAAGGGTGACGCTTTGCGCGCTGCTGCTTGGCGGCTGCGCGAGCTACCACCGCGAACCGCTGGTGCCACAGGACACCTCGACCTCGGCGCATTCGCTCGAACGCATCCGTATCGATGAGTCGACCATGCCGCTGCCTGAACTCCGCGCGCATCGCTTCGATCCCGCCGATGGCCTCGACAGCGACGAGCTCGCGATGCTCGCGGTCGCGAACAATCCCGATCTCGAGCTCGCTCGCGACGATCTCGGCATCGCCCGCGCGCAGGCTTATTCGGCCGGCTTGCTGCCCGATCCGCAACTGAGCGTATCGAGCGACTATCCGGGCGCGGCCGGCGCGACGCGCGCGTTCAATTATGGCCTGAGCATCGACGTGATGGCGATCGTGCTGCGCAGCGCGAACCAACAGTCCGCCGACGCGACCGTCGCGAAGACCGACCTCGGCTTGCTGTGGCAGGAGTGGCAGGTGGTCGCGCAAGCGCGCGAACTGTTCATCAAGACGCGCTTCGAGCAGGACACGCTGCCGTTGCTGCAACGACAGTGCGAACTCGCGCGCACGCGCTACGAACGGATGGCGGCCGCGCGCCGCGACGGCAATCTGACCGACGACTCGTTGAACGCCGCGCTCCTGGCGTACAGCGACGCGCGCAAGCAATACAGCGACGCACAACGCGCGGCCGCGCAAACGCATCACGATCTGAACGCGCTGCTCGGCCTTGCACCCGATATGCAATTGCAGTTGCAAGCGGACAGCAGCGACGACATCGCGCCGCTCGACGACGCCACACTCGACGCGGCGCTCGCCGAACTTGCGCGCCGCCGCCCGGACCTGGTCGCGTTGCAGGCCGGCTACGAAGCGCAGGAGCAGAAATATCGCGCGGCGATTCTGAGTCAGTTCCCGAGCCTCTCGGTCGGTTTCGTGCGTGCGCGCGACACGTCGAACATCTACACGAGCGGCTTTCAGATCAATCTGAGTTTGCCGATCTTCAACCGCAACCAGGGCAACGTCGCAATCGAAAAAGCGACCCGCCAGCGGCTGCGCGACGAGTACCAGACGCGGCTGAACCAGGCCTACGCGGAGGTTGCGCGTCTGCGCGAAGACGGCGCGATTCTCGCGCGGCAATTGCAACAGACCGAAGCTGCGTTGCCGCACGTCGAACGCGCGGCGCAGCTCGCCGGCGCCGCCTATGCCGAACACAACCTCGCGCTCGGCGCATACACCGATGCGCAAAGCGCCGCGCTTACCAAACGCATCGACGTGGCGACGCTGCGCGAAGCGCTCGCCGAGCAGCGCGTCGGGTTGCAGGCGCTGCTCGGCAGCGCGATCTCCGAAGCGCCCGCCCACGCGTTTTCCTCTGCTCAAACTTTCAGCGATACCCATGCAAAATAGCCCTTTTCCGCCGCCGCGGCGGTGGCCGTGGCCGTGCCTGATGGCGCTGGCCGCCGTGCTCGTGTGCGGCTCGTTGCTGTACGTGTGCGTTTATCCGGTTCACGCGGATGCCAACGCGAGCGCCGAACCGCAGCCTTCTGTGGCCGTTCGAACCGTGCCGGTGCAGCGCGCGACGATCGCGCAGCCGGTGCGCGGCTTCGGGATCGTCGCGGCCTCCGCGTCGAGCGTGACGACGATCAATCTGCGCTACGTCGCGCGCGTCACCCAGATGCGCGTGCAGGCCGGCGAGAGCGTCAAGCGCGGCGCGCCGCTGTTCGTCGTGCAGGCCGACCCGGCCGCGGTGCTCGCAGCCGAGCAGGCCAGAAGCGCGCTGACGCTGATGCAAGGCGAACTCGCGCGCACCCAATCGCTGTATGACAAAGGGCTCGCGACGCAATCGCAGCTCGCCAGCGCGCGCAAGGCCGCCGACGACGCGCGCGCCGCGCTCGCCGCGCAGACTCAGACCGGCATCGCGAGCGGCAACCAGACGGTCACCGCGCCATTCGACGGGGTCGTGCTGCAACTGTCGGCGGCGCAAGGCGATCAGGTACAGGCCGGCGCGCCGATCCTGCAACT
>NZ_DASXHN010000024.1:0-8465 GCF_036488505.1 Paraburkholderia sp.
CAGTTCACCCTTATCGCCGTCAATGTAGGTGATCGCCGAATTGCACGACGCCGTCGACATGAAGCCCGGATCGTACGTGAACTTGCCGGTCTGGCCGTACAGTTTGCGAATGTCGATGACGTCCGGGCCCAGCGTGCCCTGGTAAATCGGCAGATCGACAGTCTGGTCGCTGTCGGAGAAGCTCAGTGTTGCGTGGGTCTTCGAGTTCATCTACATCTTCCTTTGCTTTGATACCGCACGCGTGCCGGCATGCATGAGGTCGTACGGTGAAACGCGGTGCTCGCGCGCTCGTTGAAGGACCGGCATGCGCCAGGCTCCGCCCCGCATTCTACGGGCGCATGCGCAGTCCATTGCGGCGATTGACCGCAACAGACCATCTTAGTGCACGCAACATTCGTTGTTCGCGCACGCCGGTTCGTTTTCCGCGAACCTACGCGGCGCTTACGAATAAGCCGCGACGCTTGAGCGTGCACCGTTCGCGGCCTCCTTGCGCTGATCTTCGCCGCGCCGCGTGACACGTATGAGTCATCGCCAGTCAGATAAAAACGTGAGCCGGTGTTGCAACAATGTTTTGCGAGGCTTGAACTGCGTCGTGCCACACGCATCTGCGATACTCGATTACAGCACTGATGCTTGTGGCCCGCTTCGAAAGCGGGCTTTTCCGATCAAAGAAAGACAGGAAGGATGCAATGAACGCTTCGCTCGAAACGCTGTTTCCGGATCATGTCCATACCGAAGAAAACACCGTCACCGCGCTGAACCATCAGGACATCGTCGTCGCATTGTCCGCCGCGTTGAAGGCGCAGGACGTCGCGGTGCTGCATATGCTGTACCCGCGCACCGACGCGCGCACGCATCGCAGTCTCGATACGCTCGTGAACGTACTGCATGGGCACGGGCTGCATGAAGTCGCCGATCTGGTCGCGCGCGAAGCGCACTATCTGCTGTTCAAGGATCCGGTCAAGGCATGGAAGGCGTTCCATGAGATCCGCAACGACTCGCTCGCGATCGGCGTGCACCTCTATTACCACGGGCTCGTCGGCGAAACGGCCGAACTCGCGCTGGATAAGGACGCACATCGCAAGGCCTGATGCGTGTGCCCGGCGATCGGCGAAGCGCGTGCTCGCCGCTCGCGCGTGATGTGGCAATCAACGTCTGTTCAACGGGCGCCGGTCGCCTGAATGAACGCGTCGACGTAGCGATTGAACGCGGATGGATGCGCGAGATTCATCCCATGCGACGCGCCGCGCACCGTCTCGCGGCGCGCATCCGGCAACCACGACTGCAACGCGGTCACGGTACGCCGGAACATGTCCGGGCTCTTCTCGCCATCGATCAGCAGCACCGGGCAGCGCACCTGGGCGGCCTGATCCGGTACGTACGCGGGTAGCGGATCGCGGAATTGCCGCGCGAGCGTGTGCGCGTTATCGGTCGCCATGCGACGGAATCCTACTGTGCTCATCGCCCAGAAGCCAGGGCGGCTGACCGAATCGACGAACAGCTGCAAGCCCGCTTCGACCTCGCCCGTTTCGATCAGCTGTGCCGCTTTCGCGCGCAACGCGTTGACCGTCTCCGGCAGGCTCGCCGGCGGACGTCCGGCGATCTGCAATGGGCCGCCCGGGTCGGCGAGCGTAAGCGTGCGGACGTATTGGCCGTGGCGTCGCGCGCAATGAAAAGCCACGCAACCGCCGCGCGAATGCCCGACCACGTGCGCCGGCCCCCCGCCAAAACGGTCGATGAATTCGGCGACTTCATCCGCATGCAGGCTCCAGCTAAACGGCAGATCCGCGCCGCTGTCGGTCGCGGGCCAGTAGTGCGTGAGACTCACCGCGACACAGCGATAGCGCTTCGACAAGCCGGCGAGTTGCGGCTCCCAGTACCGGTAATCGCATAGCGAGCCGTGCACGAACAGCAGCAGTTCGCCCTCGCCTGCTTCGACGTAAGGCATCCGCAAACCGTTATGCAGTTCGACGAAAGATGGCGATGGGGACAGCAGCGATGCGCAGGCGGATTGATTCACGGGCGGGTCGAGGGCAGTGCGGCGGCCACACGCGGATGCGCACGGCGCCGGCAAAGCCATTGGGCATTAAGCAGATGAGCGTCCCTGAAAAATGGGACGCGACGCGCGTATTGTCACATAAGCGGTCAAACGGGCGTCAGGTAGACGTCAGCCAAGCGCCCGACGGGCACCGCTCCTAGCAAGTTCGCGAGTTCAGTCACTTCGCCCACTTCAGCCACTTCCCTCGCCCTCACCCGCGCCTTCCCATCCGCTTACTCGTACCCGGCTTCGTCGATCAGACCGGCCGCAGCCGCGACGCCCGCGCCGCGCACCGCGCAGGTCATCGGCTCGTCGGCGACGTGCACGTCGAGGCCGATTTCGTCGCTCAGGCGGCGGTCCAGATTGCTGAGCAGCGCGCCGCCGCCCGTCAGCACGATGCCGTTATGCGCGATGTCCGTCACCAGTTCGGCGGGCGCCATTTCGAGCCCGCGCTTGACCGCGCCGATCACCTGGCGCAACGGCCCTTCGATCGCCTCGGCGATATCGCGATTGCTCAACTGCACCGTGCGCGGCAGGCCGTCGTCGACGCTGCGGCCGGTGGCGTTCATCTGCTGCAGCGGCACATCTTGCACGGCCGAGCCGATGTTCTTCTTCACGTGCTCGGCGGTCTGCTCGCCGAGCAGCACGCCATACAGATTGCGCACATAGCTGATGATCGCCGCGTCGAAATTGTCGCCGCCGACGCGCACCGAGCCGCTATACGCGGTGCCGCCGAGCGCGATCACGCCGACTTCGGTGGTGCCGCCGCCGATGTCGACCACCATCGAGCCGGTCGCCTCGCCCACCGGTAGGCCTGCACCGAGCGCGGACGCGAGCGATTCGCCGATCAGGCTGACCTTCCACGCACCGGCCGCTTCGGCGGCTTCGCGTATCGCGCGGCGCTCGACCTGGGTCGCACTTTCGGGCACGCAAACGATAAACGTGGCGCGCCGGCTAAAGAACGAACGTGGGCGCGCCATATCGACGAACTGCCGGATCATGTGTTCGGCGGCCGAGAAATTGGCGATCACGCCGTGCCGCATCGGCCGCACCGTTTCGAGGTTGAGCGGCGCGCGGCCGAGTAGCTGGCGCGCCTCGGTGCCGACCGCTGCGACACGCTTGGGTCCGGCTGAGGGTTCTTTCTCGAAGCAGACGACCGACGGCTGATTGAGCACGATGCCGCCGTCGTCGGTATAGATAAGCGTGTTGGCCGTGCCGAGATCCACCGCCACGGCGTGGCGGAACAGTCGCTCGAAGAGCGGGTAATGCGGCGTCGGTCTGGCCATAAGCAGGCTCTGATGTGTCGTTATCCGCCGTCTCAGGCGGTCTGAAAATGCGCCCCCGGTACCCCGAAACCGCGCGTCACGCCCCGCTGGGCGCTGCGCTGTGCGCGCGGCCGGGTGATTCTCAAGCCAATGCCCGTATAACGGCAAGCAGATCGGAATCTTTAGCGTCTGTTTCGATTGCCACGGTATTAATCGCGCGACATCGCGCCGAGCGCGCGCTGTAACGCGGCGCGGCCGAGTTCGACGCCGTCCGCAGTGATCGTGTGGCCGACGCCCGGCAGCACGTATGCGTCGAGCGGATAGCCGGCCTGGCTGAGCGCGTCGGCCGCATGTTCGAGTTCGCTGACCGGGATCACGTCGTCGTCCTCGCCGTGAATCAGCGTGAGCGGCGTCGTGCGGTTGGCCGAAACGATTGTCGACGCGAGCCGCCCCGAATACGCGACCACGCCGGCCGCGCCCTCCGCGCTCGCCGCAACGTGATGCAGCGCCATCATCGAACCTTGCGAAAAGCCGACCAGCGAAAGCCGCTCGAAAGAGAACTGCCAATGCGCGAGCTCAGCATCGAGCATCGCGCGCAGCGCTGGATAAGCGGCGCTCACGCGCGCCTCGCGGTTCCCGTCGATGACGTCGCGCAAGCTGAACCACTGGCGCCCGCCGAAGCCGCCGTCGAACGGATCGGTGCCGTCGAGCGATACGAACGCGCTATCTGGCAGGCTGTCGCTCCACACATCCGCGAGCGGCATCAGATCGCGCGCATTGCTGCCGACGCCGTGCAGCAGCACGACGAGGCTCCTTGCAGGTGCGTTCAGCGGCGCGCGGCGCCAGCCGTGTTCGAATTGTTGCCAGGCCATTGCGGTTTCCTTTCTGTATTGATTCGCGGATTTTGCGGTTTCGTCCCGAGCCGCCGCATGCGGCCGGGAGGACCTCGGCGGCGCCACGCGGCCTACGCCGCGAGCATACGCCGCGGGCCCGTTTTGCGCCGCTGGGGTGCCGCATCCGCTGTGCCTGTCGACGACGCCTGCCAACGAATGCAGGTATGCTCATGCGACCACCCGGCGCAGTCGCCGCAGCGGCGCTCCCGCCCACGGCGCATCGCGCATCCCGTCCCTCGATGTGCATGACTCGCCGCCCGCATCCGGAGAAACCGTTTGAGCCAGCCCAACGACGCGTCCACTTCCGCGCCGCCTTCCGAGCCACCGTCGCAACCGCCCTCGCAGCCGCCGGGACCGCCGCCACTCAAAGGCGGCCAGCTGGTTCTCGCCACCATCGCCGTCGCGCTCGCCACCTTCATGAACGTGCTGGATACGTCGATCGCGAACGTCGCGATTCCGACGATTTCGGGCAACCTCGGCGTATCGGTCGACGAAGGCACGTGGGTGATCACGGTATTCGCGGCGGCCAACGCGGTGTCGATTCCGCTGACCGGCTGGCTCACCCAGCGCATCGGCCAGATCAAGCTGTTCGTCGGCGCGATCCTCAGCTTCGTGCTGGCGTCGTGGCTATGCGGCATCGCGCCGACGCTGCCGATCCTGCTGCTCGCGCGGGTGTTCCAGGGCGCGGTGGCGGGCCCGCTGATTCCGCTGTCGCAGGCGATCCTGCTCGGCTCCTATCCGAAAGCGAAGTCGTCCACCGCGCTCGCGCTTTGGGCGATGACCGCGACCGTGGGCCCGATCGCGGGCCCTGCGCTCGGCGGCTGGATCACGGATAGTTACAGCTGGTCGTGGATTTTCTACATCAACATTCCGGTCGGCCTGTTCGCGGCCGGCGTCACGTGGATGATCTACCGCACGCGCGAATCGCCGACGCGCAAGCCGCCGATCGACGTGGTCGGCCTCGGCCTGCTGATCACATGGGTCGCGTCGCTGCAGATCATGCTCGACAAGGGCAAGGATCTCGACTGGTTCTCGTCGCCGGTGATTTCGATCCTCGGCATCGTCGCGCTGATCAGCTTCGCGTTCTTCCTCGTGTGGGAGCTGACCGACGAACATCCGATCGTCGATCTGCGGCTCTTTCAGCAGCGCAACTTCCTCGGCGGCACGATCGCGATCTCGGTCGCGTACGGGGTGTTTTTCGGCAACCTCGTGCTGCTGCCGCAATGGATGCAGGAGTATCTGAACTACCGCTCGGTCGATGCCGGTCTCGTCACCGCGCCGCTCGGCATCTTCGCGGTCCTGCTCGCGCCGGTGCTCGGCCGCGTGCTGCCGCGCTCGGACGCACGCGTGATCGCGACGCTGGCGTTCGTCGGCTTCGCGATCGTGTTCTACATGCGCTCGAAGTACGTGATCGAAATCGACACCTGGCACCTCGTGCTGCCGACCCTGCTGCAAGGCATCCCGATGGCGCTGTTCTTCGTGCCGCTGACGGCGATCATTCTGTCCGGCCAGCCGCAGAGCAAGATTCCAGCCGCGGCGGGCCTGTCCAATTTCGTGCGGGTGTTTTGCGGGGCGGTGGGCACGTCGATCGCGGGCACCGCGTGGAACAGCCGCACGGTACTGCATCACGCGCGCTTGACCGAACAGGCATCGATCGACAATCCCGCGTTCGCGCAGCAGATCGATACGACGCAGTCGCTGTTACACCTGAATACACAGTCGGCGCATGCGCTGTTCGACTTCACGGTGAACACGCAGGCCGCGATGATGGGCCTGAACGACATCTTCTATGTGTCGGCGATCATCTTCCTGCTGATCATTCCGCTGATCTGGATTACGCGGCCGGTCAAGGGCGGCGGCGGCGCGGATGCGGCGGGCGCGCATTGAGCCGGGTTGCACAGACACGGCTCAGCGTCGACGCGCTTCGCCAAACAGCGCGGCGAGCCCGGCCGGCGAACTGAACACCGCGTCGGCATCGTGGCCCGCGCGGGGGATCCGGTGCAGCGCATGGGTGTGGCCGGCGATGGCGCGCGCATCGATATACCGCGCATACGCAAGACCGCGCGCGAGCCGGTGCGGCCCTTGCGCCATCGCGGCGCAACAGCGGTCGAGCGCCGGATGCTGCGGATCGCAGTCTTCATCACCCAGCAGCAGTGTCACGTCGCGACACAGATACGCCCGTTCGAGTCCGCCTCCACCCAGCGCCGCGGCGCTATCGAGCGCATACGCCGGCAGCGCGCGCAGACCGTACTTCCAGTCGTTGAAGCCCGCGCAGCGAGCCACGTCGTACGGCGCGAAGCCGCCGCCGGCAACCGGCCGCAGCGTGTCGAAATAGACGTACGACGATGGATTCGCGATCACGTAGCGCACCGCGACTCCGCGCGCGGTCAACGGCGCCTCACCCTGCGCGACCACCGCGTAGCGCTGTGCGACCTGCGCGCCGCCGGAGTGACCCGCGACGACCACCTCGCGCAACGCCGGAAACCTGCTGACGTCGGCGAGCGCTGCGAACAGCGCGTCGAGCACCGCGAACGAACTGACCGGCGCGGGCGCGAGCGCTTCGTCGCCGCCCATCCAGCCGGTCCATTCCCAGCGCAGCGTCGACGCGGGCGCCCGGTGCGCGTCGACGTCCGCGGCGGCGAGAAATTGCGGCACCACCAGCAGCGTGTCGTTCGAATCGAGACCGGCCGCCGCGCGCGCGCGGCGCGCCAGTTCGAAGTACACGTCCGCGTTGCGCAGCCGGCCGTGCAGCAGGATCACCGCGCGTTCGACGCGCGGCTGCGGCGCATTCCAATCGCCGGTCGCGAAGAACGGCACGGTGCCCTCGCCGCGCGGCGTGGAAACAGTCAGGCATTGCGATGCGATCACGTCGACGGGCCGTTCGTTCGGCGCGCGTTCGTCGTGTGCGGGGTGCGGCACGGTCATGAAGCGGAAATCCTTGTGGTATGAGTGCCGTCGCTGCCCAGCTCCGGGTGTCCGCGGCGGGACATTCCCACCAGCGCGAGCGATACGAATCCAGCAAAAATGAGATAGAACGCGGGCGTGAGGCTGCTGCCGGTCAGCCTGGTCAGCCCGGTAATCGTGAACGGCGCCATCCCGCCGAACAACGTGACGGCCACGTTGTAGGACAGCGCAACGCCGGACGAGCGGCTGCGCACCGGAAACAACGTCGCGAGCATCCCTGGATGCGCGCCGGACATCGCGGCGAGAAACACGGTCGAGACCACCTGCGCGACGAACAGGCGCTCAGCCGATGGCGCCGACACGACATACACGAACAGCGGGTACGCGCACAGCATCCACGCGAGCGTGACCGGATAGAACAGCCGGTACGCGCCATATTTGTCCGCGAGCCTTCCGGACAACGGGAACAGAAACAGGTTGAGCACGCCGCAGAAGAACGCGCCGCGCAGCGCGACCGCGAGCGGCAGATGCAATTGACGCTCGACATACACCGCCAGATACGAATGCCATACGTAGTTGGTCGCGGCACCGACGGCGATCACGCCCATCGCGCAGAATGCGGCGCGGCCATTGCTACGCCAGAACTCGCGTAACGACACACGCGGCGGCTTGCCGGCGCGCTCGCGCAGTTCGACGAATTCCGGCGAATCGGCGACCTTGTGGCGAATATAGAAGCCGATCGGTCCGGCAAGCGCGCCGCACAGGAACGGTAGCCGCCATCCCCACGCCACTAGCGACGCATGCGACAGATGCGTGGTCAGCAGATAACCGGTGCCGGACGACAGCAGCAACGCGAACGACTGCGCGCTCATATTGAAGCTGCCATAGAACATCTTGCGGCCCGGCGGCGCATATTCGACCAGCATCGCGGACGCGGTCGCGAACTGGCCGCCCACCGACAAGCCCTGCAGCACGCGCGCAACGATCACCAGCGCGGGCGCCAGATAGCCGATCCGCGCGAAGCCCGGTGTCAACCCCATCAACAGCGTGCTCGCCGCCATCGACATGATCAGCAGCGACAGCGCGCGGCTGCGGCCCACGCGGTCCGCATAGATGCCGAGCAGGATGCCGCCGAGCGGTCGCACGACGAAGCCGATCGCGAACGTCGCGAGTGTCAGCATCAGCGATACGAAGCCGCTGCCGGCCGGGAAAAACACCTGCGCAATGATCTTCGAGAAGTAGCCGTAGATCAGAAAGTCGAACCATTCCAGGCCGTTGCCGAGTATCGATGCAAAGATCGCGCGGCGCACCATCGATGGAGACAAGTGCGGCCGGTCCGGCTCGGTGGCAATCAGGTGCGGCCGG
>NZ_DASXHN010000129.1:0-4302 GCF_036488505.1 Paraburkholderia sp.
CGGGCTACCTGTTCGAGCAGCAACTGCTTACCGTCGTCACCCAGACGGCCGCGTGGATGGTGATTTTCTTCTTCGCATCGGCGGCCGCGAGCTCCGCGTATCTGACGGTGAGCGAATCGTTTCCGCTGGAAATCCGCGCGCTCGCGATCGCCGTTTTCTATGCGTTCGGCACCGCGCTCGGCGGCATTGTCGGCCCGGCGTTTTTCGGCCGGCTGATCGATACGCATCAGCGCAGCGAGGTGTTTTCGGGCTATCTGGTCGGCTCCGCGCTGATGCTCGCGGCTGCCGTCGTCGCGGCGATCTGGGGCGTGGACGCGGAGCGCAAGTCGCTCGAACATGTGGCGGCGCCGCTGTCGAGCGTGGCAGACGGCGGGAGCAGCGCCGAATAAAAAAACGCGCGGACCGTGCCGCGCGCGTTGCCCGCTTTTTGGATTTCGCGTTGTGCGCCGCCACGCGGCAACGCCGCCGGCGGCCGCTTAAAAAGCCTTCTTCCAGCCCCCGCCGTAAGCCATGTCAGCGAGAGGCAGACGCTGCCGCGGCGCCTTGTCACGTTCGCGCAGGACCGGGTCCAGCTTGTCGACATCGCCGTAGTGGCCGAGCGCGATCATCGCGATCGGTTCGGCATCGGCGGGCAATTCGAACGCCGTGCGGAACGCCTTCACGTCGAAACCGCTCATCTGATGGGCGGCCAGCCCGAGTGCATGGGCCTGCAGTACCAGCGCCATCGCCGCGGCGCCCGCATCGTACTGCGCGCAGCGATTGACGTCGCCCTTGCTGGTCAGCGTGTGCGTGGTCACCGCGATCAGCACCGGCACGGACGCATTCCAGCCTTGATTGAACGGCACCAGCGTGGCGAACGCCTTCTTGAACGCGACTTCGTCGACGCTGCGATCGAACACGATAAAACGCCACGGCTGCGCGTTATACGAAGACGGCGCCCAACGCGCCGCTTCCAGTACGGCGCGCAGTTGCTCGCGGCTCACCGGCTCGCTCGAAAACGCGCGCGGGCTCCAGCGTCCTGCGATCAATTCGTGAATGGCAACTTCGGTAGAGGCGGGTTTGTTGGTCATGCGCTTCTCTCGGTGAAATTGATACTCACCGGGCGGCCGCCCGGCGCCACATAGGATAACGGGCTTCGGCGCACGCTCCAAGCCGACGCGCCGCACGATGCGAGGTGGCCATCAAAAAACGGGCGGCCCGACTGAGGGGCCATCCGTTCTCGCGTTTTTATCGACGCTCGAGCTTGGAGCGTCGCGGATTCGGCGCTAGACCGCCTGCGGCGCCGGCACCTTTGCCGGGCGGTTGATGCGCAGCACGATCACCGCCGCGACGAGGCACAGCCCACCCGAAATCATCGATGCAACCGTATAGGTGCCGAGACTCGCGCGCAGCATGCCCGCGCCGAGCGCCGCGAACGCCGCGCCGAGCTGGTGGCCGGCAACCACCCAGCCGAACACCACGGGCGCCGCTTCCTTGCCGTAGACATCGGTCGCGAGACGCACGGTCGGCGGCACCGTGGCGATCCAGTCGAGCCCGTAAAACACCGCGAACAGCGGCAGCCCGAAGAAGTCGATGCCGAACGCGTGCGGCAGATAGATCAGCGACAGCCCGCGCAGCCCGTAATACCAGAACAGCAGCACACGGCTATTGAAGCGATCAGACAGCCAGCCCGACAGCGTCGTGCCGAACAGGTCGAACACGCCCATCGCCGCGAGCAACGACGCGCCCTGCACTTCGGTCATCCCGTAGTCGCCGCACATCGCGATCAGGTGGGTACCGACATAGCCGTTGGTGCTCGCGCCGCAGATGAAGAAGCTGAAGAACAGCAGCCAGAAATCGCGCGTCTTGCTCGCCATCGCGAGGGTGCCGAATGCAATCGCGAGCGGGTTCTGCTTCGTGACGGCCGTGTTGACCGGTGCGTCGTGCGGCTCGCCGTACGGGCGCAGCTTCATGTCGGCGGGACGCTCGGGAAGCAGGAATGCGACGAGCGGAATAACGACACCGGCCGCGAGTGCGACGACCCATACGACCTGGCGCCAGCCGTGATGCTCGGCGATGGCGGCAAGCATCGGCAGGAACACGAGCTGGCCGGTGGCCGAACTGGCGGTGAGGATACCCATTACGAGACCCCGCCGGGTGGTGAACCAGCGCGTCACGACAGTCGCCGACAGCGACAGCGCCGCGACACCCGTCGATCCGCCGACCATCACGCCCCAGATCAGCACCATCTGCCATGGATGGGTCATCAGCGACGATAGCGCGACGCCCGCCGCCATCGTGCCGAGCGCGGCGAGCAGCGTGGGCCGAACACCGAAGCGCTGCATCGCGGCCGCCGCGAACGGCCCCATCAACCCGTACAGCGCGATGTTCACGGAGATCGCGAGCGAGATCGTCGCGCGGCTCCAGCCGAACTGATGCTCGAGCGGCACCATCATCACGCTCGGTGTCGCGCGCGTGCCGGCAGCCGCAAGCAACACCAGAAACACCACGCCGACGGTCAACCAGCCGTAGTGGAAACGCCCGCCAATCAGTCTCGCTGCCCAGTTCATCGGTACTCCCGGCGACGCGGCCCGTGCTGTCCGCATCGTTTCTATTATTACGAGTTCGGTAAAAGAGTTTGTGACAGACTAGTCACAATGGTGTTGCGATCTTAGTTACCGGTCGGTAACATGTCAAGGCGTTAATTTTCCTTCCGGTGACCTCCATGTCCGACAGCGAAACCGTCAAACCCGCCCGCCCGCGTCGCGCGCGCGGCGCCCAGACGAGCGGGCCGCAGGCGCAGCAGCATTTGCTGCGGGCGGCTAGCGAGTTGTTCTATCGCGAAGGCGTGCGCACCGTGGGTGTCGATGCGGTGGTCGAGCGCGCCGGCGTGAACAAGATGAGTCTGTACCGGCAGTTTTCGTCGAAGGACGAACTAGTGATGGCTTATCTCGCGCGCAAAGACGAGCAGTTCTTTAGCTACGTCGACAGGAGCTTTGCGGAGCACCCCGGTGAGCCCGCGAAGCAGCTCCAGCAGTATTTCGAGGACCTGGCCGTGCGTGCATCGGTCGACGATTATCGTGGCTGCCCTTTCGTGAACGTATCGGTGGAGTTTCCGGATACCGCGCATCCGGCGCGGCAGTTCGTGTTCCGCAATAAACAACGCTTGATGGCGCGGCTGCTGGAGCTGTCGACGGCGGCCGGCGCCGATGATCCGGAGGCGCTCGCCAATGGGCTTGGCTTGCTGATCGAGGGGGTGTACGCGGCGAGCCAGACTTACGGGCCCGGATGCGGGCCCATCGCGGCTGCGCCGAAAGTCGCGGCGCAGTTGATCGCCGCGGCGTGCGGCTCGGCGCGCGATCGTTGAGCCGGTGCGCCAAACGTTTTTGAGCGCGTGTCGGCTTCGGGTGTCGGTTTGGGGTGTCGGTTTGGGGTGTCGGCTTGGGGTGTCGCCTTCGGGTTTCGCCTTCGGGTTTCGCCTTCGGGTCTCGCGATCGGGGTTTCACGCTTGGGGCTTCGCGCTTCGGGCTTCGCGCTCGGGGTTCGCGCTCGGGTCTCGCGATCCAGCTCGCCACGCCGCCTCGTTGTCGCCGGCAGACCGCGCCAGCCCGCGCTCACCGCACCGCTAGAATGACGTTTTTGCCCATCGCGTCCGTCCACCATGCCGTTGCCCTCTGAATTCCACGATGACGTCATCGCGGCCACCCGTCACTGGCTGATCGAAGCCGTGATCGGACTCAATCTCTGCCCGTTCGCGAAGGCGGTGCTCGTGAAGGAGCAGATTCGCTACGTGGTCAGCGATGCCGACACTCTGGAGGCCGTGCTCACCGATCTCGAAGCCGAGCTGCAGTCGCTCGTCGCGGCCGATCCGGCGACCGTCGACACCACGCTGCTGATCGTGCCGCGCGCGCTCGGCGACTTCCTCGATTTCAACGATTGTCTTTTTTTCGCCGACCGGCTAGTCAAGCAATTGCGGCTCGAAGGAATCATTCAGATCGCGAGCTTTCATCCGCATTATCAGTTCGAAGACAGCGAACCCGACGACATCGAAAACTACACGAATCGTGCGCCCTACCCGATCCTGCATCTGCTGCGCGAGGACAGCATCGAGCGCGCGGTGCAAGCCTTTCCGGACGCCGAAGAGATCTACGAGCGCAACCAGCAGACGCTGCGGCGCATCGGCCTCGCTGGCTGGAACGAGTTGATGAAGCGGTGAACCGGGCGACCATGCAGCCGGCGGCGGGAAGCAAAAAACCGAAGACAACCTGAAAGCCGCGTCTCAAGCCGGCACGAAGAAACGCTCTTTCAACGCGTCAAGCCCCA
>NZ_DASXHN010000170.1:0-29011 GCF_036488505.1 Paraburkholderia sp.
TTGCCCGCCGTAACGCGGCGCGAGACCGCGAGCCTGTAGATGTGCTCGTCGTCGACCTGCCGGCTACGAGGCGCGCGATAGCGGATGCTGTCGTACGCGTTGTGGTGCCGTTTGTGCGAGCCCGGCGAATCGCACAGCACCAAGGTCATACCTTCAAACAGATAGTAGATGCCCCATTCGCGCCAGATGCGCGTGAGAAAGTCAAAATCGGATTCCCACATCTGACGGACGTAATCGCGCTTCGGATAGCCGTCATCGAAACCGGGTCCGCCGAGCTCCATCACCACCGGATAGGGATAGTGTGCGTTGAGCAGCCGGTCGGTGATGTCCACGACGCTCGCATCCTGGAAGATCCGCCTCTCGCGGTTCTTCGTGGCGAGCCATAGCCAGGGGCGCACGATGAAGCGGTACCGGGCGCGCCTGTCGTCGGTGCCTGTCAGCGCGACCTCTGTTATGAGGCCGGAAATCGTACGGTGGCCCGTGCCTGCATCGACTGCATCGACTGCAACAAGTGCCTCGCTGACTTCCAGCAACTCGCTGCCGAACACCCCGTTGTCCGGGAAATCAATCGAGATATCAATGACCTGGCCGACAAGACGATCGGCCACGACGAGTTCCCGCGCGCGCCACGCCGGCAATGTCGGGCTCTCGACCGTCACAACGTCTAGCGCGTACCGATAGAGCCGGCCGAGCGTTTCAGTGCCGTGCAGACGCACTGGAGCCAGCACTGACTCAGTGCCCCACATGGGCAGCGCGTCGCCGGAAATACCTAATGTGCGGTGCTGTGATGGTTTCAACATGCGTGCGTCGCGTTAGGAGGCAAACGCAAGTATCGAAAGCACAAACTTCGCCGTCTATCGGAATTGGACTAAAATTTAGCTTGGACAGGAAAATCGCGATGATGGACCGGTTTGGTCGCGATCGCTTCGACGAGCGGCCGCGTGCGCACTTCGCACCGCTTGGCGTCATTGATGCGTCGGCCCACGGGCCCTCATCGCGTTTCATCGCACATCGATCGATGGCGCCGACACAGCGACGATCTGGCAACGCAGTCAGTCAATTCCAAAGACGAAAGCTCGGAATTTGTCCGGTCGGAGAGACGAATAGGCGAAAAAGCGCGCGTTTTTCAGCCCAAGATGTCGCTCAAAGGGCCATTAGCGATCACCCAATGCAACGCGACAGATTCCAGCATCTTTCAGACAGCACGCCCGATTGCGACCGGCGATGACAGCCGACGCATGATGACTTTGTCACTCGCATTGCATTGGGTTAATGCCGTACCCGTTATCGCGCAATTGGTTTTGGCGTGAGTCTCGGGCTTCACGCCGCGGCCAACGATCCTCGTTCTGGCGGGTTCCGACGCAGCCGCGCGCAGTTTCACCACTTCATCGTTGCGCGATGAACTGACCGTCCGCATGCTCCCCGGTCTCAACGGACCGTGACGTTGCGGTCTGCCGACAGCGAAGCTCGTCCGTGAAAGTTTTGTGCAACGCATCTCACGACGCTGACTGCATCACGCTGCTTATTCGTGACCAGTCGCACCTATCGGCGAACAGAACAATGAACATTTTCGATTACTCGATCGAAGCCTATCTGTCGAACATTCACTTCGGTCATTTCGCGACCCGGGCTATAGCAGCGTTCGCAGACTTCTATATGTTTAAAGGCCTCGTCCTGATTGCCGTGTTGTGGTGGCTCTGGTTTCAGCCGGACGTGCGCCGCGAATGGCGGCGAGAAATGGTGATCGCGACGTTTTTAAGCGGTACGGTGGCGTTCTTTAGCGCACGACTGCTGACTCACTGGTTGCCGTTCAGGTTGCGTCCCGTCTATAACACCGAACTCGGTCTGCATTTTGGGGACGCCGCGAACAGGGGAACGGCCATGTTGGATTGGAGCTCGTTCCCGAGCGATCATGCAATGTTGTGGATGGCCGTCGCCACCGGCATCTTGCTCATATCGCCGCGCGCGGGTCTGTTGGCTCTGCTCTACACAGTGCTTTTTATTTGTGCCCCACGCGCCTATCTGGGCTTGCACTACCCGACCGATTTGTTGGTGGGCGCCGCGATGGGCATCGCAATCACCTTCTTCATGACGCGAGATGCGATCCGCAAGCGCATTGCGGCTCCGACGCTCCGATGGATCGAACGGTACCAGGCATCGTCGGCGACGATAGCGTTCATATTGTGTATCCAACTCGTCACGCAGTTCGACGAACTGCGCCACCTGGCGAAAGGCGTGTTCGACCATCTGTGAAGCGGGTGTCGCGCGAACCTTCGTTGATGGGCGAACCGGGTCTGGTGCAGCGTATGCGAGCGGCGCTCAATACCGGGCACCGCCGCCGTCGGCAGTCTAGGCTTTAAACCGGCGCTGCGACCGAGGTCGGGTAGCGCAGCGTATCGGTCGGATCGCCATCGCCCTCGAAATCGAGCCGGCCGAAACTCATCCCCACCGTTTGGAGCAGTGCGTTACACCGCGGCAGTCGCACTGAACTCAACCAGTAGCTCCGGCAATCCGAGCGTCGCCTGAACAGTGCAGCGAGCGGGCAAGTGCCCCGGATCGATCCAGCTTTGCCAGACAGCGTTCATGCGGTCGAACAGCGCCATATCTTTCAGATAGATCGTCACCGACAGCAGTTTTTGCCTGCTGCTGCCAGCCTGCTGCAGTAAGGCATCGATGCGCGCGAGCGCCTCCGTGGCCTGCTCCTCTATCGTGTGCGCGTGCGCTGCACCGGACGGCGTTTGCCCGGCGAGAAAGAGCAGATCGCCTGCGCGCACCATCTTGCTCATGCGTGCATTACCGGCAGTTCTTACGATGCGAGAGCCATTCATTTCGGTGCAAACTCCGTCGGTGGTGCTGCGTTGAGATCGGGTACATGAGACGCGGCAAGATCGCCGAGGCTCACCGGTTTGACAGGCGGACGAATCCGGTAGTAACCGACGTGCGCGACGGGTTTCGCGTGCGCTTCGGCAAGCAATTCGGCCACGGTCAGCCCGCATAGACGTCCCTGGCACGGTCCCATGCCGCAGCGGGAGAACGACTTGCTCTGGTTGGGTCCGGTGCAGCCAAGCCGCGCCATTGCTCTGATCTCGCCCGCGCTGACTTCCTCGCAACGGCAGACGATGGTTTCGTCAGCGGGACGTCGGAATGCGTCCGCCGGACGGTAGAGCGTGTCGAGGAAAGGGCGCACAGCGCGGTGCCGTTGAAGTTGCCGCCGCAACGGCGCGGCCCGTTCGTCGCGAATGTCCTGGCTCACCGCGCCAAGCCGGTGACAAACGTGCAGCCCGCTCAGCGCACCCGCCGTCTGCGCCGCGATTGCACCGCTGATACCGCTGCCGTCACCGGCAACGAACAGATTGGGCAGCGTAGTTTCGCCCCATGCGTCGGTGCACGGGTGCCAGCAAAGCTGGGCCTCGTCCCAGCGATGCTCGCAGCCGATCGAACGGGTCAGTTGAACGTTCGGCACGACACCCTGGTGCAACAGCACGACGTTAGCGGCGAGTCGCGATACGCGCCCGCTGGCGACGTATTGCACGGATTCCGCGCGGCCGTCGCCGTCGATCGACAGTTCACCGACATGCCGGATGTGGGCAACGCCAGCGCGGCGGATCGCGTTCAGCAGACGCACACCCTTGCCCAGATACTGCGGGGAACGCAATGCGCCGGGCAGCTCCGCGAGGGCACGCACGTAGTTGCGCGCGGGCGTAGTGTCGAGGATCGCCGCCGGTGCTCTGCCAGCCTGAATGAGCTGCCATGCGAACAGATACATCAACGGCCCGCTTCCCGCCAGCACGACAGGCCCATCGGGCAGCATCGCCGACGACTTCAACAGGGTCTGCGCGGCGCCGACCCCCATCACGCCGGGGAGCGTCCAGCCCGGAACGGGGCATGGCCGCTCGTAGGCGCCGTTGGCGATCACCACGGCTTTCGCCCGGATCTGTCCGCTCGCCGCGGCATCGCCGCGACGTACGAAACTGATCTCCAACGCGCGCGTGATCTGAAACGCGAGCGTGTCGGACCAGTAGCGCAGCGGCGCCGCGGCAAAGCGCGTGACGAGGTCCGCACCATCGGTATAGTCGCCGCCCAGCAGTGCCGGATTCGGCAACGGCGAACAGCCGACATTGCGATAGATCTGGCCGCCCGGCTGCGAGTTTTCGTCGAGTACCAGCACGTCGAGGCCCGCCCGCGTCGCCTCTAGCGCGCACGCGATGCCAGCCGGGCCAGCGCCGATGATCGCGAGATCCGTTGTCGTGAATGTCATACGAGCTCCCTCGCGCCAGCCATCGCCTTGACTTCCATGCCGTCATGCACGCGCACCATGCAGGCCTGCCGATTGGGCGAGCCGTCGATCTCGACGAGGCAATCGAAGCACACGCCCATCATGCAGTACGGCGCGCGCGGCGCGGCGCCCACCGGCGTGTGACGGAATACGCTGACGCCGGCATACAGCAGTGCCGCCGCCACGTTCGCGTATTCAGGCACGTTCACCTCGCGACCGTCGACGACGATCCGCACCATGCGAGGCGTGGCCCCGTCGATCTGCTTAAACAGCGAAACGTTTTGCATAGAAGTAGTTCAGAAGAGAAGGGCGTTGAGCGCCGAGGAGCCAGCCAACCAGCAATTCGCAGTGCGCGGCCGCGAGCGTCACACCGCTGTGGCAGGTTGCGATAAAGGCGCCGGGATGGGTGGCCGATTCCTCGTAGACGGGCATGCTGTCAGGTGTCATCACGCGCAGTGCGCCCCATGCGCGCACGACCCTCACGTTGTTCAGAAGCGGAAACTGCGTGACGGCTTTGCGGGCGATGTGCGCGACGATCTCGGGCGTCACGCCGTCGTCCATGCCGGTGTCCTCCGCGGATTCGCCGAGCAGTAGCGACCCCTCGGCCGTCTGTCGTACCGACAGCGTCGGGTACTTGAGAAACGGACGCACGCGCTCCGTCACCAGGATCTGACCGCGCAGCGGCGCGACGGGCGCGGTCAGTCCGACCATCGGCGCAAGCTGCCGGTTGCCGAGACCCGCGCACAACACGACGCGGCCCGCTTCCAGTACGCGCTTGCCGGTGTCGATGCGAAAGCCGCCGTTCGCGCGTTCGATCGACTTCACGGGAGCCTCCGGCACGTATTCGCCGCCCGTGCGCTCGAACGCGAGGAAGAGGGCGCGCAGTGTGTAAAGCGGGCTCACGTGACCGTCGTTTTTCGAGTAGACCGCGCCGGCCACGCTTTGACCGACTTCGGGCACGCGCTCGGCCAGTTGCTTGCGGTCGAGCACCTCGTAGGTGAGGCGTGCATCGTGCGCATGCAATTCGCGCAGCATGTTCACGCTGCCCGCGAGCGCGTCATCGTTCAGCGCGATGTTGATGCCGCCCGGACGCGAGTAGCCGAGACTGAGCGACGACGCTTCTTCGAGCTCGGCCGCAAACGCTGGCCACAGCAGCGCGGATTCGAGCGACCAGCGACCGTAGTCGACGCGCTTCCTGCCTTTACCGGATACCCAGATCAGACCGAAGTTGCCGCGCGCGGCGCGTACGCTCGAATCCTCGCCATCGAGCACGATCGTCTTCTGGCCGCGCTTCGCGAGCCCATAGGCAATCGCCATCCCCACCAGACCACCACCGACGACCGCAAAATCGTATTCATGTTTCATCAATGCTTTCCCATCAGAACCTTGTCGAGCCCCACGAGCCTGTCGAGGGCGAACATCAGGCCGAGCGTGACGGCCATGATGACCGTTGCGACTGCCGCGACCATCGGGTCGACCGTTTCGGTCATGCTCATATAGATCCGAACCGGCAGCGTCAGCGTGGTCGGCGCCGCGATGAAAATCGTCGCGGTCAGCTCGTCGAAGCTGCTGGCGAAACCCAGCACCCAGCCGGCGGCGATGCCCGGCACCAGCGCCGGCAACGTGATGCGCCGGAACGTCGTCCATGCGTTTGCGCCGAGCGAGACGGCGGCGTGCTCGGCATCGCGCGTCGTTGCGACGAGCGACGCGATGATGAGACGCAGGCAATACGGAAACACCAGCATCACGTGCGCCATGACGAGCGACATGAACGACCCGGACACGCCGATGCGCGTGAACAGCTGCAGCAACGCGACGCCGATGACGACGGGCGGAATCATCAGCGGCGAGAGCAGCAGCGAATTGATCGCGTCGCGGCCGGCAAAGCGGTAGCGCGTCAGACCGAGCGCGGCCGGCACGCCCAGCATCGCCGCGAGCGTCGCGGACAGTGTCGCGAGCCACAGACTGTTGGCGAACGCCTGCGTGAAGTCCGGATTGGCCAGCAGCGCGCTGAACCAGCGCGTCGAAAAATGCGTGGTCGGCACGCTGATCAGATTGCCTGGCGTGAACGCGACGAGGCAGACGATCACGAGCGGCGCCAGCAGGAACACGGTGAACGCGGCGTGAAAGCCCAGCGCAATAGGACCGTTGCGATTCACGATGCGGCCTCCCCGAGGCGACGCTTCACGCGTCGCTCGATAACGCGGCCGTAAAGCGTAACGACACCGAGATTCAAAGCCAGCAGGCACACCGCGATCGCCGCGCCCATCGGCCAGTTCATGCTGTGCAGGAACTCGTCGTAGGCGGCGGTCGCCACCACCTTGAGGCGTCGGCCGCCGATCAGCGCGGGCGTCGCGAACGCGCTCGCGCTCAGCGCGAACACGATCAGGCTTCCCGACAGCATGCCGGGTGCGGTCTGCGGCAACACGATTCGCCGCCATACGGTGAACGGGCCGGCTCCCAGCGATACCGCCGCGTCGGCGACCTGCGGATCGATGCCTTGCAACGAGGTCCACACGGACAGCACCATCAATGGCACGAGCGCATGCACCAGTACGACGACCACCGCCGGGAACGAGAACAGCAGCTGCGGTGCTGTGTCGGCCAGATGCAGCCAGACGAGCAGTTGGGCGATGACGCCCTGGCCGCTAAGCAGAATCGACCAGCCGAGCGTGCGCACGACGGCCGAAATGAACAGCGGCCCGAGCGTCAGGATCAGAAAGAACGCGCGCCAGCGACCCGGCATCCGGAAGATGAACCAGGCCTCCGGTACGCCCAGCAGGATGGTTCCGGCGGTTACGCTGATCGCGAGACCGAAGGTACGCAGGAAGATCTCGTGGTAGTACGGATCGGAGACGATCTGCGCGTAGTTGTGCCACGAGTAGATATCGAGCACGCCGCCTGACGCGGCGTCGAAGCCTTGCAGGCTCAGCAGCGCGACGAGTGCCATCGGCACGACGAGCAGCAATGCGAAGAGCAGCGTTACCGGTGCGACGAGGAGCGGCCCGTTTGGCCGCCGCGGGGGCGGTGCGCCTTGCGGCAACTCACGGAAGATGGGGCGGGCGCTCATCGTGCGGCAACCCCGGCGCGCGGCGCGAGCGGGCGTAGCGCCGCGCCGGCCCAATCGAGGCCGACCGCGTCGCCGACCTTGGGCACGTGACCGCCATGGTTCGCCAGTTGCACCTGGATCTTGCCGATCTCGGTGCTCACGTCGAGCGCCCAGCAGTTGCCGTGAAACGCGCAAGCGCTGACCTGTCCGTCCACGTGTCCCGCGCCCGTCGCGACCAATCCGATGCGCTCGGGACGTAGCGAAAACACGTGTTCCCCGCACGCGTGCGGCGCGTCGAGCGGCACGGTCGCGCGACCCACTTTGAGCATGCGCTGCAGGCCGTCGTCAATCACCTGGCCATGCAGCACATTGGCGCGACCGATGAAGTCCGCGGTGAACAGCGTGCCCGGGTCATCATAGACGCCGGTCGGGGTATCGAAGCGGACCACCGAGCCCTGGCTCAGCAGCGCGACGCGGTCGCTGATCGCCAACGCTTCGGCCTGATCGTGCGTGACCATGATGGTGGTCGTACCGACCTTGCGCTGGATGGCGCGTAACTCCGCCTGCATGTCATGCCGCAGTTTCGCGTCGAGGTTGGACAGCGGCTCGTCGAGCAGCAGAAGCGGCGGCTCGATGACCAGCGCGCGCGCGAGCGCGACTCGCTGACGCTGTCCGCCAGACAGTTCGCGCGGGTACTTCGATGCATGCCGGCCGAGTTGAACCAGCTCGAGCGCGGCGACGCACTTGCGCTTGCGTTCGCTGCGCTCGACGCGCCTCATCTGCAGCCCGAACTCGACGTTCTCCGCAACGGTCATGTGGGCAAACAATGCGTAGCTCTGAAACACGATGCCGAGCCCACGTTTTGCCGGCGGTGTGCCGACGAGCGAGCGGCCTTCGAGGCTGATATCGCCCGACGTCGGTTCGATGAAGCCGGCGATCATCTGCAAGGTCGTCGTCTTGCCGCAGCCCGATGGTCCGAGCAGGGAGACGAATTCTCCGCGCGCGACGTCGATGCTGAGGCCGTCCACCACGAGCGTGTCGCCGTACTGCTTGTTCAGGCGTTCGATGCGTAAATAAGTCATGACTTGGCTAGGCCCTGGAATGGCTCTGGCGACAACGCAAACGCACCTGGCGGCGTCGCCCCCCCGCGCTCAGGTGCGAACAGCCAGTTAGCGTTCCACGTCACGATTCCATTGCTGGGTCCAGCTCGCGCGCTTGTCGTTGACCACGTCCCAGTCGACCTTGACCATCTTCGCCACGGCGGCTGGCGTGGATACCCGCGCGGCAACCGCCGACGACAACTGGGTAAGCTTATTGACGGGCGCGACGCCTTCTTCTTCCGCGTACATCGCCTGCACTTCCGGCGACAACGAGAACTGGACGAATTTCTGCGCGAGATCGTTCGGCGCATCATGTTTGACCGGGCACATGCTGAGACCCAGTACCGCCGCGCCTTCCTTCGGCGCGACGAACCTGACCGGCACGCCCTGATTGCGCAACGCCTGCGTGCGGCCGTCACCCCATGCGGCAAGCGCAATGCTGTCGGTCTGGAACAGCTCGGAGATCTTTCCCGGCGATGGATCGAACGACAGCACATTCGGTGCGATCGAGCTCTTCACCATATCGAAGCCAGGCTGAATGTTTTTCTCTCCGCCGCCGCTCAGGCGCGCGAGCACGATCAGCGCCTGCAGACCGTAGCCATTGCTGATGGTCGGAAATTCGACCTTGCCCTTGTAACGCGGGTCCGCGAGATCGTGCCACGAGGTCGGCGGCGCCCAGCCCTTGGCCGCAAACAGACGCTCGTTGTAGACGAGGCCGGTCGCGTTCAGCCCGATCGTCACCGCCTTGTTGCTGCTGAAGCGGGCTACGTCGTAAAGGTTCTGGTAGACCGGCGCATCGGTGAGGGTGTCGCAATAGCCGAGTTGAATGGCCTGGTACATCGGGCCGTCGTCCAGGAACACGACGTCGAGACTCTGTTTGCCTTTTTGCGCCTGAAGCCGTGCCATCGTCGTAGTCGAATCGCCCGGCACGACCACCACCTTCACGTTGTTCGCTTTCTCGAACGGCGGAATGATCTTTTCCCGCAGCAGTTGTTCGAACGACCCGCCGAAGGCACCGACGTAAAGCGTCGGTTCGGCGTGGGCCTGCAGCGCGGCAAAAACGCTGGCGAGCATGATCGGGACGACGTGTTTGCGCATTTGGGTCTCCATCGATATCGAAATGTTATGCGTCAGTCGTAGGGGAGTGACGCGGGATGGAGAGCAGTTTTGTGCGCCAAAACCGCGTGGTCAAATCACAAAATCATGGCAATATATGTGCAAATGTTATGGGGTAGGAAATGAAGAGCCGGCAGATTGAAGCCTTCCGGGCGGTGATGCTGCGGCAGTCGATCACGCGGGCCGCCGAGATGCTGCACGTCACCCAACCGGCAGTCACGCGCCTGATCCTCGATCTGGAGGCGGAAGTCGGCTTCAGCCTGTTTACACGCGAGAAAGGCAGGCTTTTTCCCACTTCCGACGCGTTACTGCTGTATCAGGAAGTGGAGCGTTCGTTTGTCGGGGTCGAACGCATCGCCCACGCGGCGCAGCAGATTCGCTCACTCACGAGGGGCTCGCTGAACATCGCCGCGGCGCCTGCGCTGGCATTGAATCTGTTGCCGGAGTGGATCACCGATTTCACGCGGACACACGAAGGCGTGACGGTCTCGCTGCTGATTCACGGCACGAGGCTGGTCGGAGAACTCGTGGCGAGCGAGCAATGCGATATCGGCTTCGTGTCGTACACGACGTGGCAGCCTGGTGTGCGACTCGAGACGTTATTCAGCGACGATATGAAATGCATTCTGCCCAACGGTCATCGGCTTGCGCGCAAGCGGGTGATTAGCCCCGAGGACCTGGCCGGCGAGAAGTTCATTTCATTCCCGCGGGAGTACGATACCCGCCGCATCGTCGACGATATCTTCGCCGAGCGGCAAATCGAACGTGTAATGAGCGCGGAATGCCAGTTGTCGGCCGCCATTGCGACTTTTGTCGCGCGCGGGGCCGGCGTATCGATCATCGATCCGGTATCCACCGGCTATGTGACGGGAGGCGTTTCCGTCCATGACTTTGCGCCGGCGATCCCGTTCGAATACGGTGTCGCGACCTCCGACAGGCAACCTGTGTCGCGTCTCACGCGCGCGTTTCTGGAGTTCGTTCGGGACAAGGTGAAGGAGCGGGTTGGGCAGCCTGTTGCCTGATTTTGACAGCGGCCCCGTTGGTCCGAGCATGCCGGCCGCTCGCGATCGCCTATGCTCACGAGCGTATCCATGGCCCGGCTAGACCAACGTGCGTGCGACGGCGATTCGCTGCACGCCCAACCAGGCCCAGCCACTACCGCCCGCCCAATCAAGGATTCCCCGCCCCACCCGACGCACCAAACACCTGTCCGGTCACATAACTCGCCTGAGCCGCGGCCAATTGCACGTACAGCGGCGCAATCTCGGCAGGCTGACCAGGCCGGCCCATCGGCACCTGCTCTCCGAACTTCTGCACGTTTTCGGAAGTCTGCCCGCCGGTGACTTGCAGCGCGGTCCAGAACGGGCCGGGCGCCACCGCGTTCACACGAATGCCGCGCTTGATCATCTGCTTGGCGAGCCCTTTCGTGAAGTTCGCGATAGCCGCCTTCGTCATTGCATAGTCGAGCAGATTCGCGGACGGGTCGTACGCGTTCACAGAACTCGTATTGATGATGGCCGCGCCAGGCGGCAGATGCGGGATTGCTGCCTTGGTGATCCAGAACATCGCATAGACGTTGGTACGCAGCGTCCAGTCAAATTGCTCGGTCGTGATGTCGAGAATCGAATCGTGACTTTGCTGGCGGCCGGCATTATTCACCAGGATATCGAGACCGCCTAGTTGTTGCACGGCGTTATCGACCACCGACTGGCAGAACGACTCGCTGCGAATGTCGCCCGGCAATGCGACGGCTTTGCGTCCGGCTGAACGAATGAGCTGGATCACTTCTCGTGCGTCCGGCTCTTCCGCGGGCAGATAGACGATGGCCACGTCGGCGCCTTCGCGCGCAAAAGCAATCGCTGCCGCGCGGCCGATACCGGAGTCGCCGCCAGTGATCAAAGCGCGCCGCCCATCAAGACGGCCGCTTCCGCGATAGCTCGTCTCACCATGATCCGGGCGCGGCGTCATGCGCCCGGCAAGTCCAGGCCACGGCTGTTGCTGTGCGGGAAACGGCGGATGCGGGTACAGGTCGCGCGGATCGCTCAGCGGGGGAGTGCCTGCGGCGGCGGTTGAATTCGTGCTGTCGGACTGCGCCAAAGCGTGTCCCGCTACCGCGGTCATCAGGCCAGCCGTGGCGCCCTGCATCAGTTTGCGGCGCGACGGCGACAGAGTGTTATCAGAAGGCATGACAGGCTCCTGCTTACGGTTATCTTTCAGGATTTCCAGTGGTGAGTCGTAGCTTCGTGAACGCCGGACTACCGAGGCGAAACGAGCAAACGCGATTCCCGACTCTGCCACTGCGATCACTGCCGCAGCCCATCATGACCTGGTGCGCTCGCCACCGATTGCGTCGACAACCACATCGGCCGTCTCGAGCGTGAAGCGGCGACGATTTCCGATCGTGCCGCCGTACCGGTCTTCCTGTGTGTTTTCATGTGTATCGCGCGCGCCGTTGATCAACTGATCGCGCGGATAACCGTTGGGGCCGTGGATGTCGATGCGGTCGAATCCACTTTCGCGGGCACCAGACTCCTTCGCCTAGCCGAACGCCGGCTCTGAGAACCGCTCGATCCAGACTGCGAGGCGATCCGCCGCAAAACCGGCAGCGCGTGTACCGGCCCGGCAGACGATGGTGTCGCCTTCACGCCCGAACTGCAGCGCGCCGCCGGCTTCTTCCAGCCACAGCAGGCAGGCCAGCCAGCCAGCGTGCTCAGCCGATACCGGCTGGCCCACCGGGCGGCTCAGGAATTCGCTCAGCGTGGCCGGCGAAGTCCACATCAGCGTATCGTCACCGCCGCGCACCGTGGCGCCGAGCGCGTCAGTGAAGACCTGCATCGCATCGGCGGCGCCGCGCCCCGCATGCTGGGTACGCAGCGCCGCGAGGCGCGTGCTGACCGCGTGGCCGAAGCTGCCGTTGCAATCGCTCTCGACACGCACGAGATCGGCATAGTCCATCCGCTGCCAGTCCGGCTCGACATTGCGCGCGCCGGCCAGTTGAGTGCCGCTCAGGTAGGTTTCCACCGGCTGGAAACGGCCGGGGCCGACCAGGCTCGCGCACAGCGTGTGCACGGCGCCGATGCGGGTGGCCATGGTCTGCGTCTGCAGCACGCCCAGCTTCTCGCGCACCAGTTGGTCGCGTTCCTTGCGCAGCCCCGACAGCTCCAGCGCCTGCTTCATCTCCATGCGCAGCGCGCTGATGTCCCACGGCTTCTTGATATAGCGGTGGATCTGGCCTTGATTGACGGCCTCGACGGTCTGGTCCAGCTCCGAATAGGCGGTCGTCAGAATCCGCACGATATGCGGATAGCGCTCGCGCGCATAGCGCAGAAGTTCGTTGCCATATTCGCCCGGCATGCGCTGGTCGGACACCAGCACGGCCAGGCTGGCGCCGTGCGCGTCCAGCATGGCCTTGCCGTCTTCGACGGAGGCGCCCGTCACGACCGGTGCGATCGCGCCGATCGCGCGCTCGAAGTATTTGAGCGCGGTGGTTTCGTCATCAACGAACAGAATCGCCGGGGGCGGTGTCTGGTCGGCAATCGTATTGCTCATTGGTAACTCCTGTGCATTCGATCCTTGAAACTTGGGAATTCCAGCGTGACGGTCGTGCCGGCGCCGGAGGCGGATGCGATCCTGATACTCCCGCCAAAGGACTGCATCACGCGGGTACGGAACTTCATGGGCAAGTGGCTCACGCCTAGGTTCGCGGCAAGCGGGTCGACGAGCAGGCGCTGCATCACCTCGGGCGCGATACCGGAGCCGTCGTCGCCGATGCCAGTACTTCACGGACCGTACTCACGCCCAGCGGCTTCTCCAGGATCCGAAACACCTCGCCAGAATTGACCGTTTCCAGCAGCGCGTTGCTGTCCGCGTAGGCTGTCACGAGTATCCGCACGATATGCGGATACTCGTAACAGACCTGCCGCAGCAGATCGTCGCCGTGCCGGCCGGGCATGCGGAAGTCGGTCACCACGACCGCCACCCGCGTACCTTCACGGCGCAGGATCGACAGGGCCTCGTCCGCGTCGCTCGCGAGCAGCACCTCGTAGTCGCTGCCGGCCGAGCGCGCGAAGTACTTGCGGGCCAATTCCTCATCGTCGACATAAACCACCGTGTGCCGCGCTTGCTGGGTCTCTCTCATTTGTACATCACTCAACATCTCGACTTCATTCAACCCGCGGCAGATCGAAGTTGAACGCGGTCCATTTGCCCAGCTCGCTTTCCGCGAACAGCGTGCCGCCGTGCCGCTCCACCACCGCATAGCTGATCGACAAGCCAAGGCCCAGGCCCTGGCCGACTTCCCGGGTAGTGAAGAACGGCTCGAACACCCGCGCGAGATTCTCGGCGGCGATCCCCGGGCCGTTGTCGCGCACATTCACATGCAGCCGGTCGTCGCGCCATTGCGCGGTGACATGAATCTGCGGCGAGACAGTGCCGGCTTTCTGCATCGCGAGCGCCGCATTCGAAAACAGATTGATGAGCACGCCGATGATCGCGGCTTCGTCGCCCTGCACGAGCGTGTCGCCGGGCAGCTCGCGCGTGACGGCCACGCCGCGCAGCTCATGTGCGCTCAGCCGCGTCGACGAGTCGAGCGCTTTCTCGAACAGGAACGGCACGTCGTCTGCCGCCGCGCCGGGCTTGCGGTACGCAAAGGTCTTCAGGTCCGACACGATGTGCTGGATGCGTTGCATACCCTGCTTGGCATCCGTCAGGCACTCCTGCAGCGACGCGCTCTCCCTGGCCTGCCGTTCCTCCATCGCCAATTCGATGGCCATCAGACAGAAGTTCACCGGGTTGTTGACCTCGTGGAGCAGCCCCGCGGACAACGTACCGATTGCCGCCATCTTCTCCTGCTGCAGCAACTGGCCTTTGATTTGCGCGAGGCTTTCATTGGTGCGGGCGAGCTGTGCGTTCTTGGTCGCGACTTCATCTTTGAGCCGGAACAGCTGGAAACGGCCCTTTTCGTTGAAGTAGGTATAGATGGAGCTGGCCAACGCGCAGAAGAAGATCAGGATGAGCTGGAACTTGAACTGGCTTGCGTCCTGGATGCCGCCTGCATGCGCGACGCACGCGATGTAGTAGAGCAGGACCGTGGTGAGCCCGAATGCCAGCGTCTGCCAGTAGCCGGACGGAAACAGGATCCCGACCGCGAAGATCGTCAGCATGAGCCCGGCATAGAACAGCGACGCCTCGCCCTGGGTCGCGTAGATCATCCAGGAGATCATGGCCTGCGGCAGCAGCAGCCAGCAGAAGGTGATGATCTGCACGTGGCGTCTGCCGGTTGTCGTGTAAAGCGACAGCAACGCGAGGCCGATGGCAACGCTGGTCAGCACGCGGACGATCGCAAAGCACTTCTGCTCAGCGGGGTACACGACGTAGTCCAGCGCCACGCCCATCAGCACCAGCACGATCACGGTCAGGCCGCCCGCCTTGCTGCACATCAGCCGGTAGTCGCGCAGCTCTTCACGATAGTTCCAATAGAGCCCAGCCAGGGATGTCGTCATCTCAGGCTGCTTGTTGCTGGCCGATCACCACCTCGGCGAACACATTGACGCCGGTCGAGTCGGTGTACAAGCGCGGCTCGCCGCAGTTCTCCGGCATGATCTCGGCCATCTGTGCCTCGTTGCGATAGATCAGGTACCACTCCAGCACGTGCTCCATGCTGAAGCGCTCCGGGTTGTCGGCGTGCACGTTGGTGACCAGCAGGCGGCCGCCCCGCCGGGTGCGGCTCGCGAAATGCTGGTTCAGCCGCGCACAGACCTTGTCCGACAGGTAGTCGAACAGACCGGCGCAATACACCGCGTCGAATTCGCGGACGTCGGGCGCGTCCTCGTCCATCCGGCGCTTGAGCAGATGATGGACCGAATCATGGCTATAGCTGATGGTCATGCGCCTGGCGGTTTGCTGCGCGATGGACCCGAGGCGCTCGCGCGTCCACTCCAGCGTTTCCTGGCTGAAGTCGAGCAGCTCGAACGTCAGCCATTCAGGTTCATCGTATTCCTGCATGAAGCGCTGGATTTCCTGAGCGGGGCCGCAACCGACGTTCAGCACCCGGAACGGCCGGCCGGCGGCGCGCGCTTCATTGGCGAGCCGGGTCAGGTAGTTCACGAGCAGATCGATGCGATTGCGGTGCGCGCGGGCGACGGCCGTCTGCAGGAAGGCCGCGTTGACGATCTGGAAGTAGGTGCTCGGGCCCTGGCGCGGATCGTCGATCATCTGATTGACCATCTGGTAGTCGCCGGCATATCCCAACGGCTTCGTGAAGGTCCGGAACACGAACGGTGCGCGCAGCAGCAGAGGATGGAGCGCGGCCTGCGCAAACGCGCGGTGTGCCGGCGCGAGTTCTTCGTCGACCAGGCGCGCCTCGCCTTCGAATTCGTCGAAGTAGATCTTGGTCCTTTGCATCAGCGGCGAGGCCAGTTCGAGGAAGAAGTCCTCGCGCAGGCTTTTGCCTTCTCTCGGCATGCTGTCGGCGAGATCCGCCTGTTCGACCCAGCGCGACATGTCCGACAGAAAAGCCCGGATCTGGTTGACCGCGATCTGATAGTCACGGCGGATCTGGAAACGCTCGGCCCAGTCCTGCACGAACTGGCGGGACTCGTCCCCGACGGTGCGCGCTTCGAGCACGTCGGCACTGAGTTCCCGCCACTCGGCGATCAGCGTGACCGACACAATGGCGGTCAGGCCGGTGTTGACCATACTGATGACGACCGCCTTGCCCGAATACGCGTGTTCCACGCCCATCTTGACCGACAGGTCGCTCAGCACCTCGCTGACCTGAACGATCGAGTACGGGTTATAGACCTCCATCACCAGGGATTTTCGCTGGAGATTGATGATCGTGCCCCGCACCTGCTCGCCCTGCGAGTTGCGGAAGCTCACTACCGGATCGATTTTCGTTTTCGAATACACAGTATTGCGACTAGGTAAGTACGACGAGTAGTTGGTCTGAAGTCTGGTGCGATACCCAGCTCAGCAGGTCGGCCAGCGCGGCGTAGATGGTTTCCTTGGGTAAGGTGACGAAGCACCGCCGTCGGTTTCAACGGGACTCTGTAGCCTGATGGGCCCGAAAGCCGGTTGGGAACAAACGCATATTTAAGATTGCAGCATTCTACTGATAAAAAACAATACTGTGGCTGCACGCGGATTGGTTCCATGAAATTACCCGGCGGGCATCGACGAAAGGCGAATTGGCAGTGCGATCGCGCTCGACGAGCAAGCGAGTCGGCGTCTGAATAGACCACGCCTACAGCACGCCGCTCACTTTTCGTGGCTGGACGGACCGCATTCAGTTCGCCTTTCGCGCGGATGTTTTTTCCGATTCCGACGTGATTACTCGAGCGTCAACGGTCGGCTATCGCCAGGTCGCTTTGAATGGGTCAGCACGTCAGCTAGGAATCCGTTCCAACGCTCGCGCGAATCGTTAAATGTTCGATCATCCGTTGCGCGGCCGGCTGCAGCATGTCGAACCGCTTGAAGCACACGACGAAGCGGCGCTGCGCCCACGCGTCCGTGAGTGGAATGATCCGCACGCCGAGTCGCGGACTATAGGCGGCCGACACTTCCGCCGGCACCACGCTGATCCCCAAACCGGCGGCGACCACCCGGAACGCCGCGTCGAAGCTGGAGACGATCACCCTGTACGCGATCGTGCGGCCCAACTGTGCGGCCGATCGCTGCAACATGGTTTGAACAGCGGTCGCGGGCGGCAATCCGACATGGTCATAATCGAGCGTCTGCTCGAAGTCGACGCTCTCGAATCGTGCAAGCGGGTGCCCCGGATGTACCGCCAGCGCTAGCCGGTCGCTCCGATACGGCCGGTGTTCGAGCCCGAGCAGGTCGACGTTGTCCCAGCACACGCCCACGGACGCCGCCCCTTCGCGCAGTTGCCGCACCAGGTCTAACGACAGCCGCTCTTCGATATCGACCTTGATGTTCTTGTTCGCGGGTTCGCGCATGAAGCTCGCGATGTCGTCGAGCAACTTCTCGGCAATCGCCGACGCCGACGCGCAAATGCTGACGTTTCCCTTCAGGCCTTCGCCGAACGACGCAACATCGCTCGCGATGCGGTCCATCGTGAAGAGCACGTTACGCGCGTGCTCCAGTAGCGCGATGCCGGCCGGCGTCGGCTCCACGCCGCGCCGCGAGCGCGACAGCACCGGCACGCCCAGCTCGGCTTCGAGTTGCGCGATGCGCTTGCTGATCGCCGACGGCTCGATGTGCGCTTCGTCCGCCGCCCGCGCAATGTTGCGCTGATCGCAAACCGCCACGAACAGGCGCAGCGTCTTCAGATCGATGTCTCGCAAGGGCACGCCTCCGTTATTTCGGTGACATTCCGGCTCAGAACGATGGCGGTTCCGAAACGTCGCTTTACGAATCTTCGGGAATCTCTAGAGTGATGTCAAACGCCGGCGCGATACGGCACACACAACTGACGGAGACAGCACCATGCCCGCATTACCCGCGCACGTCGCGATCCGCGAAGTCGGATTGCGCGACGGGCTGCAAAGCATCGAACGCGTTCTGACGACCGGACGCAAGATCGAATGGATTCGCGACGCCTACGCCGCTGGGCAGCGCGAAATCGAAGTGGGCTCCTTCGTTCCCGCGCACCTTCTCCCGCAACTCGCCGACACGGCCGAACTCGTTGCGTATGCGAAAACGCTGCCGGGCCTGCTGGTTTCCGTGCTCGTGCCGAATCTGAAGGGCGCACAGCGCGCGATCGACGCTCAGGCCGACCTGATGCTGGTGCCGCTCTCCGCAAGCCGCGCGCATAGCGTCGCAAATCTGCGCAAGGCGCCGGAAGAAGTCGTCGCGGAAGTCGCCCGGATGCGCGCCGCGCGTGATGCGGCCGGTTCGAAGACGCTGATCGAAGGCGGCATCGGCACAGCGTTCGGCTGCACGATTCAAGGCCACGTCGACCAGCACGACGTGTTGCGCTACATGCAGGCGCTGCTCGATGCAGGCGCCGATCGCGTGAGCATCGCCGATACCGTCGGCTACGCCGGCCCTGCCGCGGTCCGCACGCTGTTCGAAAAAGCACGCGAGATCGCCGGCGAACGCTTCTGGTGCGGCCACTTTCACGACACGCGCGGCCTCGCGCTTGCCAATGTCTACGCGGCGCTCGAATCCGGCGTCGCGCGTTTCGACGCGACGCTCGCCGGCATCGGCGGCTGTCCGCATGCACCGGGCGCGAGCGGCAATGCATCCAGCGAAGACCTTGCGTTCATGCTCGCCGATATGGGCATCGACACCGGCATCGACATTCATGCGTTGCTGACGCTGCGCGCGAAACTCGCGCAGTGGCTCGAAGGCGAAACCCTGCACGGCGCGTTGTGGCGCGCCGGACTGCCTAAAACACATGCCGCCACCGCTGCGCTCAACGCCTGAGGTCATCATGAGCAACAACGCAACCCTCCCGCTCGACGGCATTCGCGTGATCGAATTCACGCACATGGTCATGGGCCCGACATGCGGGATGATCCTCGCCGACCTCGGCGCCGAGGTGATCAAGATCGAGCCGCCCGGCGGCGACAAAACGCGCAAGTTGCCGGGTCTCGGGATTGGTTTCTTCCGCTCGTTCAATCGCAACAAGAAGAGTGTCGTGCTCGATATCACCACGCCCGAAGGCCGGGACGCGGCAGTCGAGCTGATCGGCACCTGTGACGTGATGCTGGAAAACTTCCGTCCCGGTCTGATGAGCAAGCTCGGGCTCGATTACGACACGCTGCGCGTGCGTTATCCGCGTCTCATCTATGTGTCGCACAAGGGCTTTCTACCCGGTCCGTACGACAAGCGGCTCGCGCTCGATGAAGTGGTGCAGATGATGGGTGGCCTCTCGTACATGACCGGACCGGTCGGCCGGCCGCTGCGCGCCGGGACCTCTGTGAACGACATCATGGGCGGGATGTTCGGCGCGATCGGCGTGCTTGCCGCATTGCGCGAGCGGGACGCGACCGGCCGCGGTCAGGAGGTGCAAAGCGCTTTATTCGAGAACTGCGTGTTCCTGTGCGCGCAACACATGCAGCAATACGCGATGACGCGTGAAGCGCCGCCGCCGATGCCCGCGCGGGTATCCGCATGGAGCGTCTATGACGTGTTCACGCTGGCAGAAGGCGAGCAGCTTTTCATCGGCGCGGTGAGCGACAAGCAGTTCATCACGCTGTGCGACGTGCTCCAGCACCCCGAACTCGCCGCCGAACCGCAGTTCGCCAACAACGCGTTGCGCGTCGCGGTGCGTCCCGAACTTCTCGCGCGGCTAGGCGAAATCCTCAAGGATCACCGTGCCGACGAACTCGCGCCGAGGCTCGAAGCGGCCGGCATTCCGTACGCGCCGATCGTGCGCCCCGAGCAATTGCTCGACGACCCGCATCTGAAGGCAAGCGGCGGTCTTGCACCGATGCAGACCGAAGACGGCAGCATGACCGATGTCGTCCTGCTGCCGATCATGATGGGCGGCCGCCGCCCCGGTGTACGCCAGGCGCTCGCGCGCGTGGGCGAGCATACGCAGGAAGTGCTATCGCGCCTCAAAAGCCGGATGAGCGTGTGACTCAGGTCGGTATCGCAGCGAATTAGCGCGCGCTTGCAGTCGATCGAGCGTGATCCGTTTCGCCGCGAGGTAATCGCGCCAGATAAATCGGCATCCCGCCGAACGCAGCATGAACGACAGGTAACGCGACAAAAGAGTGCCGTCGTATCAGCGTGAAGTCATCAGGAGACAATGATGCAACCCACCGTGATTGCGGACACGCGTCCGCTCGCCTCGCCGACCATTGAGGTTGGCGTCACACCCGGCGCGGAGATTTCCGCGCGCATGGACCGGCTACCGCTGGCCCGCCATTTATGGGTGCTCGTGGCACTGATCTCGCTCGGCGGTTTCTTCGAGATCTACGACCTCATCTTCACCGGCTACATCGCGCCCGGCATGGCGAGAAGCGGCCTGCTTCAGACGACGACCCACGCGTTCTTCGGCTTCACGGGTATTGCGGGCTTCATCGCCGCGATCTTCGCGGGTCTGTTCGTCGGCACTTTCTGTCTGGGATGGATGCCGGATCGCTATGGCCGCCGCGCGGTATTCACGGTGTCGTTGCTTTGGTACTCGGTCGGCTCCGCGATCATGGCACTGCAGACGACGCCCGAAGGCGTGATCTTGTGGCGCTTTATCGCCGGGATCGGTGTGGGCGTCGAGATCATCACTATCGACAGCTATGTGACCGAGCTGGTGCCGCAGCACATGCGCGGCCGCGCCATGGCGTTCAACCAGATGGTCATGTTCGCGGCGGCCCCCGTTGCGGCGATCCTGTCGTATTGGCTCGTACCCGAGACGGTTTTCGGTCTCGATGGCTGGCGCATCGTCGTACTCGCGGGCTCCGCAGGTGCGATCGTCGTCTGGTTCATTCGTCGTTCGGTGCCGGAATCGCCACGGTGGCTCGCCGCGCATGGCCACGTGGATAAAGCCGACAAGATCGTGCGACAGATCGAAGCGATCGTCGAACGGCAGACGGGACGGCCTCTGCCGCCGCCGCTGCCGGTGATCGAACAACCCGTGCACCGGCGTGCATCGTTCGCCGAGCTTCTGCAGCCGCCTTACCGTTCGCGCCTGATTCTGCTGATCGCGTTCAACTTCTGCCAGGCCATTGGTTACTACGGCTTCGCGAACTGGGTGCCGACGCTTCTGATCGGGCAGGGGATCACGGTGACCAGGAGCCTGCTTTACTCGTTCGTGATCGCGTTCGCGCTGCCGGTCGGACCGATGATCGCGATGCTGTTTGCCGATAGGATCCAGCGGAAGTATTTGATCGTGGGTGGCGCGCTTGCCGTGATCGTCTGCGGTCTCGCATTCGGGCAGACCAGATCCGCCGCATTGCTCATCGTGCTCGGCGTGTTGATCAGTCTCGCTGGACAGCTCATCTCCGTGTGCTACCACGCCTATCAGGCCGAATTGTTTCCCACTGCGGTGCGTTGCCGGGCGAATGGCATCGTGTACTCCGCGAGCCGCGTGGGCGCGATGATGTCCGGCTTTCTAATCGCGTTCCTGCTTCGGGACTTCGGCGTGACTGGCGTGTTCATCGGCATCACGGCGACGATGCTGGTCGTCGCGATATCGATCGGTGTTTTCGGGCCTAAAACCAATGGATTACGGCTTGAAGAGATTAATCGCTGAGCACGGAGCACGCAGCACTGAGCACTGAGCCAGCGCGATAGCTGCGAAAGTACTGGTAGAACATCGGCCCGACCGCCCACGCACCGTCACCGCAAAAGCGTAAAGCGCGCGGACATGCTTTTTCCGGGCCGAGGTACGCAACCAATTGGGGTCACGAAGATGCAACACAACTCCGATATGGTCGCGAACTCTTACCAACCTTTCAAATTCTTATCGCGCCGTGAAAAAAACATTACTAATTTCTGCGATTCTCGCAGCCGGTCTCAATGCATGCGGGGGTAGCGTCAATAGCAGCACTGTTGCGGACAGTGGCGGTAACACGGGCGGCAATGGCGCACCGGTAGTAGACAGCAAAGTTCCTGCGCTTTCATTTGCTGATCCGCAAAGCAGCTTCGATTTGAATAACTATACGCAGACGGCAATGTTTCCCTTGCAGTTTGCGACGTCGGGCACGAATCTGTTGAATGCCGAGGCCTCCGGCGTCACCTATGACAAGGATACGGATTCGTTGTTTGTCATCGGCGACGGTGCGACATCGGTCGTGCAGGTTGCAAAGAGCGATGGTCATGTTATCGATTCGATGACGCTCAATGCAGGCGACTTCGAGGACACCGAAGGCATTACCTATGTCGGCGGCGGCAAATTCGTATTGGTGGAGGAGCGTCTGCGCCAAGTCGATCTGTTCACTTACGTTCCGGGTGGAACGCTGAACAGAGCAGCCGTACAGTCGGTGAAACTCGGGACGACGGTCGGCAACGTCGGTATCGAGGGCGTGACTTTCGACACCAGGACAGGCGGCTACATTGCCGTGCGCCAATCGCAGCCCACCAGCATTTTCCAGGCGGCAATCAATTTCGCAGGCGGGACGGCGACAGCATCGGACGGCACCCCGATCCTGCCGTCGACGGACAATCCGCCGGTGATGTTCGATGCCGCGAAGACAGGCCTTTCCGCGTTCAATGACGTTTTCTCGTTGTCGAATATCGTAGCGGGCACCGCGCCGGATTACGACAACGTCGTAATCATCGGCGCGCCCGATGGCAGGATCGTCAAGATGGATCGGGCAGGTAATCTGAAGAGCAACCTGTACATGAGTGCGACCGCCCAGAACGAGGGCGTGACGATGGCCCCCGACGGCACCATTTACGCGGTGGGCGAACAGGCCGCGGGCCCGAGCCTGCCAGGCCTGACCGTCTTCAAGCCCACCACCGGCACGGGCAATGTCGGCATTGGCAGCAACCTGTACCTGAAGTTCGACCAATCAGTGAAGGCGGGTGCCGGCAATATCGTTCTCAGTGACGGCACCGACGATACGCGCTCGATTCCTGTAGGCGACGCTTCACAGGTGACGTTCAGCGGTAACGTGATGAAGATTCATCCGAAGTTCTACATGACGGCCGGCGCCACCTACCACATCACGTATCCGGCGGGCGCGATCAAGACGACAACGGGGAACGATACCGTCGCGGTCTCCGACACTTCTACCTTCGCGTTCACGACGATCGGTACCATCGATCACACCGCGCCGACGTTGTCGAGCGCTGCCCCGGTCGACGGCGCGACGGGCATCATCGGCAACCACATGACGCTGTCGTTCAGCAAAATCGTGCAGCCGGGCGCAGGCAACGTTGTTGTGAGCAACGGCTCCGATACGCGTAATGTGGCCATTACCGACACGACCCAGGTGAAATTCAATGGTGGGCGGGTGACGATCAACTTCGCGACGCCGTTGCAGGCTGGCTCGCGCTACACCGTGCAAATGGCCGGTGGTGTGATCACCGACCTGTATGGGAACGCCTATGCGGGCATCACACAGAGCTTCACCACCGCCGCAGCAGGTGCGCCCGCGCCGACCGTGTTGGTCTCGGAGGTGAACTCGAACGCGGACGGCGGTCAGGATTTCTTTGAGATCTATAACTACGGCGGTACGGCGATCGATCTGACTGGCTGGAAGTGGGGCGACAGTCATGCCGATGTCAACGATGCGAACAATACTGCGGCATTCGCGGCCGGTACGATGCTGGCGCCGGGTGAACATCTGGTCGTGGTGCCGGGTCTGCCGGGAACCGATGACAACACGTTCCGTACAACGTGGGGCCTCGCCGGCACGGTGCCGGTGATTGCGATGTTGAACGTCAATAACGATGCAGCGAACCTGATCGGTTTGGGCAAAGGCGATGCGGTGATCGTCTATGACGCGAACGGTAACGTCGCGGCGGCGATGAACTACGGCGCGCCAATCGCTGCAACGCAGGGAGACGGCACGACGGTAGCGATTCCTACGGCCACCGGTGCGAATCCTGGTCCGGTTGCCGCTGGAAATCACGCCGGTGCGGTTTTCACCGGGGGGAGCGCGAAGGTTTCCGCGGTGTGGGATACCGTTTCGACCACGGCGCCGAACTATGTCGACGCAGTGGTTGGCGTGCACGGCGGCATCTCCGAACCGCTCAAGCCTGCGTCGATCGGTTCGCCTGGACAGTAACCTGGCTCACCCGGCACTGACGAGTAGCACGGCCCGGCGTTGCGAGTGCTTTCTCTTGAGCGGGCCTGGTCGCCGATCTGCCGCTGCGAGACGCCGGGCTCGCGCGGCACATCTGACCACGCCCCGGCAGCCATTCACGCCGCCTCAGGCTCGAACGCAAACTGCTCCACGTCGCCGTCGCGCGCCACCACCACGGTGCTTTCGGGAATCTCCTGCCACCAGCCCGGCAAATCGGCGAGCGGCTCCGACACGACCAGAAATGCATCCTGGCCGGCCATCGCGATGCGTGGATCGTTTGGATACAACTCGTGTAGATGACGAAACGACGTGTTGTGAAACAGCGAGCGTGACTGCCTTTCGCTCGAATAACGCGCCGCGACGATCTGCTCGCCATCGGTGGCACATACGGTCATGTTCAGCGGCTCTTCCACGCCATGGCGGCGGCCAGTTTCCTCGACGAACGCCACCATCCGTTTGAGCGCGGTGACGGGCGCGAGCTCGAGACCGAACGTGAGCGCGAGGAAGAACAGCACTTCGGAATCGGTCGATCCTTCGATCGAGGGGAACAGTTCGGGGGCGATCGCGACCATCAGGTCGCGGCGCACCCGCGGATAATTGCGCACGAGGCCATTGTGCGCGAATAGCCACCGGCCATGGCGAAACGGATGGCAGTTGGTTTCCTGCGACGGCGTGTCGGTCGCCGCGCGAATGTGCGCGACGAACAACGGTGCGTGGATCGCACGCGCCGCCTCCCGCAGATTGCGATCGCTCCACGCCGGTTGAATGCAGCGGTAGCGAAACGGGATGTCGGTCGGGTGCCCGTACCAGCCGATCCCGAAGCCGTCGCCGTTGGTGGTCGTGTGGCCGAGCCGCGAATTCAGGCTCTGGTCGATCAGCGAATGCTTCGCGTTGAACAGCACCGTTTCGAGCTGAAGCGGGTTGCCGGAATAAGCGAGCCAGCGGCACATGGGGTATCTCCTGTCGAATACGCGGTTGTTCGGCGATGGGTTGCTTACGTTTCGCACGAGAAGCCGGGAACGGACCGCTGCGATGCAACGGGCCGAGGATGCGCTCCGACGGGCGACATCAGTTCCCAATGATAGGCAGAGGGTCGGCGAATTCAAAGCGAATCCGAGGCCGCCAGAGGGCTGAACCTAGCTTGTTTTTGGAATATTCGTGATTTAGATTCTGTCCGCAAGCCAAAAACCTCACGCTCCGACCTGCTCCGTGTATCGCCAGAGCCGAACGGTCAGGTCTTATCTCAGCCCAACTGGAGTTCGTATGCGTTACCCAACAACAATCGCAGCCGCCCTGGTGGCCGCCGGCTTCACGCTGTCCGCCCATGCCCAGGTCGTCGTCACGATCGGTCACTCGGCGCCGCTCACCGGCCCGCAGGCACCCAACGGCAAAGACAACGAAAACGGCGCGCGGCTCGCTATCGATGAACTGAACAAGTCGGGCGTGACCGTCGCGGGTCAGAAAGTCACCTTCAAGCTCGATTCCGAGGACGATCAGGCGGACCCGAAGGTCGGCGTGCAGATCGCGCAAAAGCTGGTGGATAGCGGCGTGCTGGCCGTGGTCGGACCGTACAATTCGGGCGTCGCGATTCCGGCGTCGCGCGTCTACAATGCCGGTGGCGTGCCGATGCTGCCGGTTGCGTCGAATCCGGCGCTGACGAAGCAGGGCTTCAAAAACATCTTTCGTATCGGCGCGAGCGACGAGCAGCTCGGCGGCACGATGGGGCAGTTCGCGGCAAAAACGCTGAAAGCCAAGACCGCGGCCGTGATCGACGATCGCACCGCGTACGGCCAGGGCGTCGCCGAGCAGTTCATCAAGCAGGCGAAGGCGAACGGCATTCAGATCGTCGATCAGGAATTCACCAATTCGTCGGCGACCGACTTTCTCGGCATTCTCACCACGATCAAGGCGAAAAACCCGGACGTGATTTTCTTTGGCGGTTATGCGGCCCAGGGCGCGCCGATGGCCAAGCAGATGCGTCAGCGCGGTCTGCGCGCGAAGTTGCTCGGCGGCGACGGCATCTGCTCGGCCGACATGGGCAAGGTCGCGGGAGACGCGGCGTCGATCGTCTATTGCGCGCAAGGCGGTATCGCGCTGGATAAGACCGCGGCCGGTCGCGAGTTTCTGCAAAAGTACAAGGCCGCGTACAACACCGATACACAGGTCTACGCGGTCAGCTACTATGACGGCGTGAAGATGCTGGCCGACGCGATGGTGAAGGCCGGCACGACGACCGACAAGGCCAAGCTGATCGACGCACTGGCCAAGGAAAACTACAAGGGCGTTGCCGGAACCTATTCGTTCGACGAGTACGGCGATCTGAAAGGCGCGCCGACCACCGTGTACGTGATCAGGAATGGCTTGCCGGTTCCATACGGCCAGTAATCCGGCGCGACTCACCGACACCACGAAGCAGACATGAAAATTTCCCGAACCATCTCGACCGTCGAAGTTCACACCGGTGGTGAAGCATTTCGTATCGTCACCAGCGGTCTGCCGCGCTTGCCGGGCGATACGATCGTCAAGCGACGCGCGTGGCTGAAAGAGAATGCCGACGACATCCGTCGCGCGCTGATGTTCGAACCGCGTGGCCATGCCGACATGTACGGCGGGTATCTGACGGAACCGGTCAGTGCGAACGCGGACTTCGGCATCATCTTTCTGCACAACGAGGGCTACAGCGATCACTGCGGACACGGCGTGATCGCGCTGTCGACGGCGGCGGTCGAGTTAGGTTGGGTGCAACGTCAGATTCCGGAGACACGTATCGGCATCGACGCGCCTTGCGGCTTTATCGAAGCGTTCGTGCAATGGGATGGCGAGCATGCGGGTAACGTGCGCTTCGTCAACGTGCCGTCTTTTATCTGGAAGCAGGACGTCAGCGTCGAAACCCCGTCGTTCGGAAAGGTGACCGGCGATATCGCGTTCGGTGGGGCGTTCTACTTTTACGCCGATGGCGAACCTCATGGGCTCGCGATTCGGGAGTCGTCGGTGGAAGAACTGATTCGTTTTGGCGCGGAAGTGAAGGCCGCCGCGAACAAGGCGTTTGCCGTCGAGCATCCGCATATTCCGGAGATCAACCATATCTACGGAACCATCATTGCCAATGCGCCGCGACATGCAGGCTCGACGCAGGCGAATTGCTGTGTGTTTGCCGACCGCGAGGTGGACCGGTCACCGACGGGATCGGGTACCGGCGGACGGGTGGCCCAGCTTTATCTGCGAGGGCAGTTACGTGAAGGCGAGACGCTGGTGAACGAGTCGATTATCGGGACGGTGTTCAAGGGGCGCGTGCTGGGCGAGACGACCGTGGGCGATTTCAAGGCGGTCATTCCGGAAGTGGAGGGCAACGCCTTTGTATGCGGGTTCGCAAACTGGATCATCGATGAGCGTGATCCATTGGCTTATGGGTTTCTTGTGCGGTAGCCGGGTCGCAGTGACCCACAACGGTCCTACGCGGCCCTCCGGAGCGGCGGTCATGCGCTGCGGTCCAGCACCCACCCGAGCTTCCCGCTCGCCAAGGCTGTTCCGAAGAGTACGATCGCGCATCCGGCGATCATCACCGATGTGATCGCCTCCCCCAGGAAAACCGCGCCCCAGATCATGCCAAAGATCGGGATAAGAAAGGTGACGGACGCAGCGTATGCGGCACCGACACGCTCAACCAGCCTGAAAAACAACACGTACGCAAAGCCCGTACACACCACGCCGAGTGCTGCGACGCATGCCCACGTCGACGGCGCGACGGCGTGCTTTGGCCAAGAGAACAGCGTGAGCGGGATCAGCAAGATCGAAGCAAACAGTTGACTGCCGAAAGCGACAACAAACGGATTCACGCCCGTCAGATGACGTTTCGAATAGTTCACCGCAAATCCGTAGAACAGAGTCGCGAGTAGTGCGGCACCAATCGCGAGCGGCACAGCGCTGGCGCCGTCGATGAGGGTGCCCCACGCCAGAATCACGACACCCGCGAGCCCAAGCATCAGCCCGATAGCCTGCTCGATTCGCATCGATCGTCCGAAACCCGCGACCGCGATTAGCGCAGCCCAGAGCGGGGTCGCCGCGTTCAAGATCGAATCAACGCCCGCGTTCACGTAGAGAGTCGAATATGCGAGCAGACAGAAGGGTACGGCAGAGTTGGTCACGCCCACGACAAACAACGGCCATGCTTTGGATCTGAACTGGCTACGTGCCGTTGCTGATCGAAGCACGGGCGCCAGAACGATTGTCGCGATTGCGACGCGTAGCGCGATTAGAGGGATCGGTCCGAGTTCCGGTGCCGCCACACGCATAAATAAAAACGATGCACCCCAGATAGCAGCAAGCGCGAGCAGTTCGATCACGTTCATTGAATATATCGATCCAGTAGTTGAGTAGTAATAGGCGCTTTCCATCCGCCACGTCTGCAAGATTGCGAGTGGCTGATGCGCGAGTGGACCGCGTGACAATGTTTGGTCGCGAAAGAGCGGGGCCGTTAAAAATCGCCTCGCCCGGGCATCAGAGACAGCGTCGCTCTACGGGCCGTGAACTCGCAAACCGGGGCTATCCGCGTTGTGCTTCGTGCTGACGCCAAACATGCAAGGTTGCATATGCTCGCCACGGCTGCCATCGTTGGGCGTGTTCATCAAGTGCCGATACGCTCGAATAGCCGAGCTGCTTCTTCAGCACCGCATCGCCGTGCGGGAATGCATTCGGCCATGCCAGCGAGCGCATCGCGATGTACTGGACCGCCCATTCGCCAATGCCGCGGATATGCCTTAGCGAGGCGAGCGTCTCGTCCAGCGATGCCAACGGTTCCAAAACAATGCGG
>NZ_DASXHN010000228.1:0-91829 GCF_036488505.1 Paraburkholderia sp.
GATAGCGAGCGCAAGCCGGAAGGCCAGTTCGGCTTGCGCGAGACACCGCATTGCGTTGAGCACGCCGCCGAGGTTATTCAGCGCCTGCGGATACTGCGGCTTCAGCGTGAGCGCCCGACGAAATGCGGCATCCGCTTCATCGAGCCGCCCGAGTTCCATCAGCACGCTGCCGAGATGGTTGTGCGCTTCCGCATGATCTTGCAACCCGCGCAACGCGTGGCGGAAAGACACTTCCGCCTCGGGCAGGCGCCGCTGTTCATGCAATACGATGCCGAGGTTGTAGTGCGCTTGCGCATGGTCGGGGCTCGTCGTCACCGCGGCGCGATACGCTTCCTCCGCCTCGTCCTTGTGACCGAGCCGGTACAGCACATCGCCCAGCCGATAGTGCGCGTGCGCATCCAGCGGGCGCAGCAACGCGAGTTGCCGATACATCGATTTGGCGGCGGACAGGCGACCGAGCAAACTCAACAGCGAGCCGAGATTCGCGTAGACGTCGGCGTAATCAGGTTTCAGCCGCAGACACTGACGCCAATAGTGCTCAGCGTCGCGGACCCGATGCAATCCCGCCGAACAGCTGCCGGCGATATTCAACGCGTCGGCCCGCGCATCGCGCGGCAGCGACGCATCGTCGAGCAACGGTGCAACGAGCAGCAATGCATCGGCGAACTGTCCGGCCGAGCACAGCGACGCGGCGCGCTGGTTGATGTCGGCGATCGAGGAGGCAAGCGTGGGCGTCATGAGTCGTGGCGATGGAAGTCGCGCGTGTTCCGGTAATGTGCAGGCGGCGCGACAATGCTGTGGCAACAGCGGGCGCACGTTTTGCGATCCTCCAGCTTAGGCGATCGATCGCCACGCCAGTGTGCCGAACTGAGCGGCTTTTTGGCGTCTAATCCGCTGCTATGCCGGCAATCATGAGGGAAAACGTCCCGATGCAATGCTAGAATCGCCGCGTTCATCTTCGGACCATCATGATTCCTCGCTCACGCAACCGCATGACCGCATGGCTTGGCCTCGTCGCCATGTGGCTTGTCGTGTTCGCGCCGCTCGTGAGTCAGTTGCTCGCGTCGAGTAGCGCGAATGAGCCGATCGCCGCGCTGTGTTCGGCGCTTCATCCTGCCGGTTCGGGCAGTTCGAGCGAGTCCGGCCTCGTTGCGCAAAACAGCCCTGCGCCCGTGCATCTGGGCCATGCCGATGCATTCGGTGCATGCGGCTACTGTCATCTGCTCGAGCATCACGTCGCGATGCCGACGCTCGTCGTACTCGAACCGCCGGCCGGGCTGCTGCTCGCTGGCACGACACCGCCCACGCTGTCCACCCGCTTCACACCGCTTGGCGCGTTCCCGTCGGGACGTCCACGAGCCCCACCTGTCGTTTCCTGATCGCTGCCAGTCCTGATCGTGCGTTCGTCGCTTGTGTCGACGACGCGTGCGATCGCCTGTTCAATGCATCGAGGAAACCTTCATGTTCAACTTCGCGCCGCGAAGCTCGTGCTTTTGCGTCCGCCGTGACGCTGTCTTTCCGCGTCGTCGTCTCATTCATCGCGCGGTCCGCTGGCCCGCGCTTCTGCCGGCACTCGTGCCGGCTCTCATGGTCACGCCCGCGCAAGCGGATGGCATCAACGCCGACGCCACACTGCCCACTGTCAGCGTCAACGCGAGTGCGCGCGCGACCGCCGCGCCGCGTGCGCTCGATCCGAACCTGCCTGCCTCCGTGGAAACCGTCACGCGCGAGCAGTTCGCGAACTGGAACGTCGTCAATACCGAAGACGTGCTGAAGTACCTGCCGAATCTCGCGGTACGCAAGCGCTTTATCGGCGATCTGAATTCGATCATCGCGGTACGCGGCACCAGTAACACGCAAAGCGCGCGCGGCCTCGTCTATGCGGACGGCTTGCTGCTGAGCAACCTGCTTGGCAATAGCTATTCGTTTCCGCCGCGCTGGTCGATGGTGTTTCCCGACGAGATTCAGCAGGTCGACGTGATCTATGGCCCGTTTTCCGCGCTTTACCCGGGCAATTCGCTCGGCGCGACGGTGCTGATCAGCACGCGGATGCCAAAACAGTTCGAAGCGAATGCGGATGTGAAGGCATTTACGCAGCACTTCAGTCTGTTCGGCGTAAATCGGAACTTCGACGGCAGCGAAGCGAGTGCGTCGATTGGCGACCGCATTGGCAAGTTCTCATATCTGCTCGGCGTCAACCACCTGGAGAACACCAGTCAGCCGTTGCAATTCGCGACGCTCGCGCAATCGGGCACGCCCGCGAAGCCCGGCGACGCCCCCGTCAACGGCGCGTACTTCTACAACAACCAGACCAATGCACCAACAGTCGTACTAGGGGTGAATGGCGAAGGCATCGAGCACACCGTGCAGGACCAGTTCAAGCTGAAGATGCAGTACGACTTCACGCCGACGGTGCAAGGCGGCTTCACGCTCGGGTACTGGCATCAGACCTACGACAGCCAGAGCTCGACGTTCCTGCGCGATGCAAACGGCAATCCGGTGTATAGCGGCAATGTGTCGATCAACGGCTACCACTACGCGATCCCGGCGGCCGCGCTCGCGCGGAGTCTCGGTCACAGCGAAAACTGGCTTTACGGTGTTTCGCTGAAGACGCGCAACGCGAGCGGCTGGAATGGCGAAGCCATCGCGTCGTATTACGACATCGGCAATAGCGTCGCACGCACCGCGAATGCCGGGGGGCCGGGCAATGGCCCCGGCACTGTGCTGTTTGGTGACGGCACGGGCTGGAAAACGCTCGATCTGCGCGGCACCTACACGCCGGCCGCCAGCCAGGCTGGGCTGCGCAATCACGCGCTCAGTGTCGGCTATCACTACGACAACTACTTTCTCGACAACCGGAGCTACAACACGTTGAACTGGCGCGATGGCGACGCGACGTCGTTAGCCAATGCATTTGCCGGCAAGACGCAGACCCAGGCGCTCTATGCGCAGGACGCGTGGCGCTTCCTGCCGCGCTGGAAGTTCGTCTACGGCGTACGGTATGAAGACTGGCAAGCCTATGATGGCGCGCAGTCGCTGCCCGGCAAGACCATTGCGTATAGCGATGCGAGCCAACGCCATTTCTCGCCGAAAGCGTCGCTATCGTTCGATGTCAGCGACGATCTGAGCTTGCGTGCGTCGATCGGCCGCGCCTACCGCTTTGCGACGGTGAGCGAGCTGTTCCAAGGTCAAATCAACGGCTCCGCGCTCGTCAATAACAATCCCAATCTGCAGCCCGAAGACGATCTTTCGAAAGAGCTCAGCGCCGAATGGGCGCACTGGAATGGCGTATTTCGCTTCTCGCTGTTTCAGGACGACGTCAAGAACACGATCTTCAGTCAGACCGACACGACTGTGATTCCGAACGTGACGAACTTTCAGAACATCGGCAAAGTCCGCTCGCGTGGCGTCGAAACGAGTTATTCCGGTGAGGACGTGCTGGTGCGTGGCCTCGACTTGCTAGCGAGCGTCGCTTATACGCAATCGAAGATCATCGCAAATGCGCAGAACCCGGCGACAGTCGGCAAGTACTTTTACCGTATTCCACTGTGGCGCGCGGACCTCGCCGCGACCTATCACTTCGACGCGCGCGCGGCGTTGACACTTGCCGCGCGCTATTCGGGGCGCCAGTACAACACGCTGACCAATACCGACACGAACCCGGACGTATTCGGCGGCACGAGTACCTATACGGTGGCCGATGCGAAGTTCACGTTCAAGCCCAGCAAGCTGAGTGAGATCGGCGTTGGCGTCGACAACCTGTTCGATGCGCGCTACTTCGTTTATCACCCGTACCCGGGCCGCACCTTCTATGTGGAGGCAAAGCTGCGCATTTAAGCGGCAATCCGGCGCAATACGAACCGCTTCTCGCCTTGAAGCGATCGATCAATCTTGCCCACGAGGTTTTGATGTCCACGACTCACGCTGAAGAACGCATTCGCGCGGTAAGCAACCCAACTGCCGGCTCAGACGCCACCACCGCTACCGGCTCAAGCTCCGGCCCAAGCCCCGGCCCCGCGCACGCTGGCTACAGAACGCTGTGGCGCTGGCATTTTTACGCGGGGCTCTTCGTGATGCCGTTCCTGCTCGTGCTCGCGATTACCGGCACGCTCTATTGCTTCCAGCCGCAAATCGAGCCATTGCTCTATCCGCATCGCCTGATCGTCGAACCGCAGGCAGCACCGCGGCTGCCCGACAACGCGCTGTTGGCTAAGGCCCGTGCCGCGATGCCTGCGGGTTCCACCGCGCTGACCGCGGTTATCACGCGCGATCCGCAACGCAGCGCCGAATTCGTCTTTCGTGTCGCGGACGGCACGCAGCAGAGCGTCTATCTGAATCCATACAACGCAGATGTATTGGGCACGCTCAGTGTCGAAGGCCGGCTGATGCACATCGATCGGATGGTTCACCGCAAGCTGTTGCTCGGCAAACCCGGCGAATTGCTGATGGAACTGGCCGGATGCTGGACGCTCGTGATGATCGGCACCGGCATCGCACTGTGGTGGCCACGCGGAACTGCCAGCACGCGCGCCGCGTTGCTACCGCGCTTCGCATTGCGAGGACGGCCGCTGTGGAAGAGCCTACACGCGGCGCTCGGCATCTGGCTCGCGCTCGGCGCACTCGCGTTCGTGCTGACGGGTTTGCCGTGGACCGGTTCGTGGGGCAAGCAGTTCAAGGCGTTCGCCACCGCCACGCATCTGGGCGCGCCGCCCGGTGCGTGGGGTGGCCTGGCACTGCGCTCCACGCCGCCACGCACGCACGAACAGTACGCCGCCTCCGCGGATGCGCATCCAGCCAGCGCGCCCAATGACGATCACGCCGGCATGGATTCGATGCCCGGCATGGTGATGGACGACCTGCCGTTGCCGCTTGCGCCATGGGCGGCCGGCAACACGCGCGTACCCGCTTCCGCGGCATCCGACGCCACAGCGCCGCTGTCGCTCGGCGCTATCGTCGCGCTCGCGGCTTCGCTGCGCATCACGGACAACTACGACATCGTGCTGCCGGCTTCCGCGACCGGCGTCTATACCGTTTCGTATTTCCCGGGGAATCCCCAAGACGAGCGCACGCTGTACATCGATCAATACAGTGGCGCGCTCCTGAAAGACATTCGCTACCGCGACTACGGCGCGATCGCGAAGGCCGTGTCGTACGGCACGTCATTGCATATGGGCCGCTATTTCGGCATCGCGAATCAGATCATGTGCACGGTCATTTCGCTCGGCCTTACCGCGCTCGCGGTGAGCGGTTGCGTGATGTGGTGGAAACGACGTCCACCACGCTCGCTCGGCGCGCCGTCGCGCGAACGCCAAGCGCCGCCGATGCGCGGATGGGAAGCCGGCCTCGTCTTGCTCGGTGTGATCTTTCCGCTGATGGGCGCGACGCTCATCGCCGTATCGCTGCTCGACTGGCTGGTCTTCGGGCACGCCGCGCGGAATCCGAAGCGCGCCGTTTAGCGCGTGTCCGCCCCGCTTGCGCGAGCTGATCATTTACGATATGTTTTGCTCGTTTATGATCGGTTACGTTGGGAAAGCGAGGAACCGCGATGCAGCGAACACGGCAGGAAGCGATCAACGGGCTGCTGCCCGAACAGCGCGAGGCGCTTATTCTGGAGCGGCTGCGCACCCACGGCCGCGTGCTGGCGGCGGAGTTGGCCGCCGAATTGCAGACTTCCGAGCATACGGTGCGCCGTCATCTGCGCGACCTCGCCCAAAGCGGCCAGTGCAAGCGGGTATACGGCGGCGCACTGCTGATGTCGCCCGCCGGCAAGCCGGCGGCGCTGCGCATGCACGAAGCCGTCGATCGCAAAGCGCGGCTCGCCGCGGCGGCCGCATCGCTGGTTCGTCCGAAGCAGATCGTGCTGCTCGACGCCGGCTCGACGAACGTCGCGATCGCGGCGGCCCTGCCCGACAACACTGAGTTGACCGTCATCACGAATTCGCCCGAGGCCTGCGTGCGGCTGCTGAACCGGCCCGGCTTCGACGTGATACTCGTCGGCGGCCGCGTCGCGCGCGGCGCGGCGGGCTCGCTCGGCGCGACCGCGTTGCTGCAAATCCAGCAGATCCGCGCCGATCTGTGTTTTCTCGGCGCGTGCGCGCTCGATCCGCAAGAAGGCGTTGCCGCGTTCGACGCGGAAGACGCAGAACTGAAGCGCGCAATGGTCAAGGCGAGCGGCCAGCTCGCGATCGCGCTGACGTCGGAAAAGCTGATGACGGCCGCGCCGTTCGCGGTGGCGCCCGCCTCGGCGGTCGACCATCTGATCGTCGAAGCGGACGTGCCGGCCGCGCGACTCGCAAGCCTGAAGGCCGTGTGCGACAACGTGAAGGTGGCACGCCGATGACTTCGCCCGCTATCTCGCACAACCCGCTGATCAACGAACGCATCGCGACGATCGGCGTTTTTCTCGCCAACGGTTTCGGCATCGGCGCGTGGGCGGTCGAGGTGCCGCGCATCAAGGAGAGCCTGTCGCTTAGTGACGCATCGCTTGGCATTGCATTGTTCTGCTTCGCGCTGGGCGCGATCGTCGCGATGCCGCTAGCGGGGCAACTGGCGCCGCGCGTCGGCAGCGGACGCGCCACCGCACTGTTCGGCGCGGCTTTCGCGATCGGGTTGCCGTTGCCGGCGCTCGCGCCCGGCATGCTGACGCTGTGCGTGGCGCTGTTCGCGCTCGGGGCGTCGAACGGCGTGCTGGATGTATCGATGAACGGGCACGCGAGCGCGATCGAAACGCAATGGCGCGCGCCGATCATGTCGTCGTTTCATGCGGCGTGGAGCACGGGCGGTCTGCTCGGCGCCGCGACAGGCGCGATGCTGCAGAAAAACGGCGTCGGTGTGTTCGGCGGGCTGCTCGTGCCCGACCTGTTGATCGCGACGCTCATTGCCCTCGCCGCGCTGCTTGCGTTGCGCGATATCGGCCCGCGCGCGCCCGCCGCATCGAGCGGGTTCGTGTGGCCCGACAGCGCTGTGATGAAGCTGGCGATGCTCGCGTTTCTCTGCATGCTGGTGGAAGGCGCGGTCGCCGACTGGAGCGCCGTCTATCTGCGCTCGACGTTGAATCAGGAAGCGAGTGTCGCCGCGATCGGCTATTCGGCGTTCGCGCTCTCGATGGCTGCCTGCCGCGTGGCCGGCGATGCATCGGTGCGCCGCTTCGGTTCGAGCAGGGTCGTCGCGCTCGGCGGCCTGATCGCGCTGGCTGGACTCGCACTCGTGCTGAGTCTGCCGGCCGTATGGAGCGCATGCGTCGGCTTCGCGATGGTCGGCGTCGGTCTCGCGAATATCGTTCCGGTGATTTTCAGCGCGGCGGGCCGCTCGACCGCGACGCCGGCAGTCGGCGTTTCGATGGCGGCCACGGCGGGCTATGCGGGCTTTCTGGTGGGTCCGCCGCTGATCGGTTTCGGCGCCGGCTTGCTCGGCTTGCGCAGCGCGCTGTGGCTACTGGCGATGGCCACGTTGATCGTTTCACTGCTGGGCGGCAACGCGGTGCGCAACGCACGGCTCGCGTGATCGCGGCCAGATTGCATGCGTTCGGTCCCGTGACAGCTCGGGGCGCGGTCAGCGTCGTCGTCAGCCTCGGTGAGCCTATTTCGCTTCCTCGTCCAGCAGCGCGACCGCTTTGCGAGCCGGCATCGCATCGTGCGCTGCGTGCTGACCCAGTGGCCAGGCGAAAGCACTGAGCAGTGAACCCGGCTGCGTGCCGTCGTCGAGACCGGTAGCCGGCCATTCGTGTTTGGCGGGTATCCAGCGCGTACCGAAGATGTGATCCCACATCGGCAGCAATTGCGCGAAGTTGTGATTCAGATGTTCGGCGCGAATCGAATGATGCAGCCGGTGATATTGCGGGTTGATCACCCAGGTGACGTAGCGGCCGGCGTCCACGCGCAGATTCAGATGCGCGATGTTGTTGGCGATCATGAACACGATCGACGTCGCGCCGACGATCCATGGCTCGACTTTGAACAGCACGCCGACGATCGGGTACAGCAGACACCCTTTGATCAGCACTTCGAGCCAGTGATGACGCAACGTCACCGTCACGTTGAAATCCACCGCGCTATGGTGCAATGAGTGCAGCTTCCACAGGACGGGCCATGTGTGCTGCAAGCGATGGAACCCGTATTCGAGCAGATCGATCGTGAGTAGCACGATCACCAACGACGCGACCGCGCTCCACCCGTGCGAGACCAGCACCACCATGCCGCCGCCGAATGCGTTCACGATCGCGACGCTTGCTGCCGCGGCGAGCGGCTTCGCGGCCTCGACGACCACCAGGTACACACCCGCGTACGCCATGTTCAAACGCTGCGCAGCGCGCGATTGCAGCAACGTGGCCGCCCAGCGACGTTCCAGCAACGCGCCGAGTCCCATCATCAGCAGCACCAGCGCATACGCTTGCAACCACAGTATCGCGTGGTGCAGCAGTTCAGGAAACGGGCTGGACGCAAACATGGTTTCCCCGGCGTAGAGGACGTAGACCGTGCGTTGGCCGCTCCGGTGCGTGTGGCGGCTTGTGTGGTTCGAGTGATTCGAGCGGTGCGGCTCCAGCCAACACCGAACAAACGCGAGACATGCCGCGGACGCGGAAAACGCCGGTGGCGTTAATGTGATCTTGGCAGGGCGCCGAGCGGCGCGCAAGCGCGTTGATCTCGAAGCGAACTCGCTTTTCAACCTGATTTGAAGCCGCTTTGAAGCGATCTGCCGTGTGCGCCGTTACCGCGAACCCCGGTTCATCCATCGGAGCGGAAAAAGTGGCGAGGTCATCGCGTCACGCCGTCACGATCGCGAGTGGCCGATACTTGCGCATCGTCCACTCGCGTCGTCGCGGTTGATCAACATCCGTTTCGAGTTGGCCCCGCCGCACTTCGCAAAACGCGTCAACCGCCCCGAACGCGAATCGCGAAACGTTTGCCGCCGTCGGCTGTTTATTCAGTACATGAATGCCTGAGTCGCGGCTGCAATGTGTAGTTCTTGTGATTCTCGTATTGCAACGGCTATGCCATCGGGCGCCGGGCGTTGCCAGGCAATGGTCTGCGCATCCGCGAGTCGCGTCGCACACGCCGCAGAGCACGCAATGTGTCGGAATTGATGCGTCGCCGTCGCGCGACGATGCTTGCGCGCTCATCCGCAAGCGTGGCAAGAAGCGGATGGGAAAACCCGCATGAACATCGCCAGACAAAGATTCGAGCGACGCACCGGTCAGGATTGCCGGCGCGTGACACGAAGAAGTCGTGCTGATCGGCGCGGACCGTCCTGTTGCAAACCTGAGACGTCAACGCGGGCGGCTCGCTTTACAGCAACGCCGTCAATTGCGCGATCCTTGCTTTAAAGCGCTGCAATTCAGCGGCTGGCAGCGGCGTCTTTTTGGGTAACGCAACGGTTAGCGGGTCCTGCGGCGCATCGTTCACGTGAACTTCGTAATGCAGATGGGGACCGGTCGCCCATCCCGTCTCGCCGACGTAACCGATTACCTGATCGCGCGTCACATGACTGCCGCGTCGCAGCCCCTTCGCGAAATGCGATAAATGCGCGAATGTCGTTGAATAAGGCGCGGGGTTCTGAATGACAATCACCTTTCCGTAGCCTGTCTGATGGCCGATAAAACGTATTACCCCGCGCGCGGTCGCATGCACCGGCGTGCCGGGTGGCGCCGCGAGATCGACGCCGTCATGACCTTGCCAACGATGCACGACCGGATCGAAGCGATTCAGCGAGAAACCCGACGACACCCGCGTGAACTTCAGCGGATAGCGCTCGAAAGCCGGCTTCGCGCTGGCGCCGTCTTTCGAGTAATAGAACGGTTGTCCGCGAAGATCCCGGTAGAGAAACACGTCGTGGGCCGTCCGTCCACGGACGATGCGAACCGCGACCGGCTTATTCACCGCACCACTGTTATCGCCGGACTTGCTTTCGCTGCTGGGCGCGTTGTCAAACACCGCGCTCACCTGGTCGCCGGGGCGTAGATCGCGCGCGAGGTTGAGCTCGTTGCCGAACGCGCGCGCCAGAGTCGCGGTGGTACCCGCATCGACGCCGATGCGTTGCGCGGCCGCCGCGAAACTGCGATCGATCGGCGCTGTTTTGACAGTGAATGCAGGCGGTGCAGGTGGTTGGGGGGCGGGTGCCGCCGACGCGACTGGCGCGCTCGGCGCTGCTGTCGGCATATGACCGGCGGGTTTGGCGGAGTCCTTGCTGACCAGCGATACGTCGGAGTCGTCGTCGCGTGTCGCGTGGTGGGAGGTCATCAGATACGCCGCGCACACCGAGCTGATTGCACATACAACGATGATTTCGCTGGCACGCCCCGGCAAGATGCGGGCTATGGATAGAGGCATTGATTCATGACAAGGAGTCGACCGTCACGCGCGCGACAGGCGCGCACGTTCGGGTGGGTTCGTTGAATCAGCGTCTCGAGTCACTGCGTGAGACGCCGCAAAAGATTGATGGGCAAGCCTAGGGACGCTTTCTTAAGTCAGTCTTAAGCTGCCCCCAATAGACGCCGGCGTAAGCCGGCGCGCGGACAACGCGGCTGACGCGGCCTGAGCGGACTCGCGTCAGCAGTTGGCTAGTCCCGATAGCGGGGAAGTGGGGGACTCGGCCCTGTTCAGCGCCATGCGGCGTTTCTTCAGGAGAGAGACGCGAGCATGTTCGACAGGCGACGGATATGGGCGTTGAACGCATCGCTTGCGGCGCGATTGGACGCCGGGGTCAGGTGCGACGTTTCGGCGAGTTGTACCTGCTCGTGAAAGTCATTGGCGATCTTGCGCTTGATGTCCTCGGGCAACGATCGCACGATGGAAACGAGCAAGGCCTCTTCGGCATGCATCATGCCGAGAATCGAATGAGTGTCCATGCGAGAACCTCCGGTGGAAACATCGGCAGTGCAATCCAGCATCGGCGCCGGCGCACTTCATGTTACCCCGTTGGTCTCTCGCCGTTACTCCGTGACCGAATACGGCGACCTGCGATGGCGCGGTTGCTTCGCCGCAGGTGCGGCCGATTCGACGCGCGGGCTGGCGCCGCGGATAAAGAGAACCGCGCACAAGGCAACCATCGCCCAGATGCAAAGAACGATCGTCAAAGTACTCATTTTTCAGTTTCCGGGACGGCGGGAATGCGGGTTAATACCGAGGCGATGCCGGGTCGGCCGTCAATGCAGTACGGACTCGCCAGGCGCGCCGAACAGCAGTTCGTCGATCAGCCCTCGGGTGAGCGTCAACTGTTTTTCGAGCGATTTGCGCGCGGCTTCCGCACTGGCCACGTCGCTGCGTGCGACGGCCGCATGGGCCTGCGTCGCGAGATGCAACACGGCTTCGGACGCATGCCGCAGTTCGCGCATTGCATCGGCGTCGACATCGGCGTCGAGTGACAGTCCGTTCCATTCGGGGGCGGAGATTTCCGGCTGACAGAGGTCGAACCGGCGGGTCTTGGTATGGCGGGAAGACATCTGGGGCTCCTGGCGCAACGAGCACGATGGGTACGAGGTCAGTGTGCGCCGCCCACCTGTTTTTCAATTCGTCGAATAGAAGCCGATTGGGAAGCTAATCCGCATCTTCGAGAAAACTCCAGGGTTTTTACCGAGGCGCAGCCCTTTCCGGCCCAACTGTGTTTGCCGGACGCGCGACGATCCGGCTGGCACCGGAAGAAGACGATAGCCTGCGCGCCGCGAACGGCCGCTTTCGCCGCTCAGGCGGGCACGACCTCGATACCCAACGCGTCGCCGCCGGCCGCGATCGCGAGCAGATGGTCGACGTTCGGATGCGCGCCCGGACGGGCGCGCGCGTCGGCCGTGTGTTCGGCGAATAGCGCGAGACCGTGTTCGGCCGCCTGCGCGTCCAGCGTGCCGAAAGTGCCGCGCAGATAGTTGTAGACCGCGAGCGAGCCCTGCTTGCCCGGCTTGTTCTCGATACTCGCGATCACGACGCCCTTCGGGTCGACCAGATCGATGCGTGCGATGCCGTCGATCGCCGGCATCCGGGCGAGATTTTCCTTGAAAACGCTGCTCGGTTGAATCATCGAAACCACTCCTTTTTTAACAAACGCATGGCGGCCCGTATCTTAGCCGACGCGCCCAACGCACGCGAACCGGGTAGCCGTCATACCAGTAGGAGAAGTTGCCTTGTTAAGGCACCGCGGCGTCGGAACAATGCAGCATCGACATCACGAGCCCGGCAAGCCATGCGAGTCGGGCCACGCCCCCGGAGGAAGCCATGCGCATTTCGTTTTTGCACACGATCGACGGCAACAGGCAGGTATTCGAACAAGCGGCTACCGAAATCGGTGTGCGGCCCGAGGATCTTCGGCATGTGGTGCGAGCGGATCTACGTGAGGGGGTCGAACGCGCGGGCGGCTTCCGCGCCGATATCAAAGCGCAAACCTGCCGCACACTCGTCGAACTCGCGGCCGATGCCGATGCCGTCATTCTGACGTGCGCGACGCTGGGGCCCGCGCTTGCGGAGATCGGCAACGCGCCCGCGCCCGTCATCAGGGCCGATGTCGCATTGGCCATCTCGGCCGCGCAAGCGGCGCAAGCTGGCGGACACATTGCCGTACTGTGCGCGGCCGAAGCCGCGATCGAGCCGAATCGGAAGCTCTTCACGCAATACGCGAGCGAAAGCGCCGCGTCGGTGGAAATAATTCATGTCCCACAGGTCTGGGCGCTGTTTAAAAGCGGCGACATGAACGCGTGCTTCGCGGCCATCGCATCGGCGGCAAACGACGCCTATGCGGCCGGTGCGACGGTGGTGGCATTTGCGCATCCGTGGATGGCGCCTGCCGCGGACCTCGCGAGCGCACAAGCGGGCAACGGCAAGCGGCCGCTCGATAGCGCGCGGGCGGCGTTGCGAGTGGCGTTGCGGCATATCACAGCAGACGCACTCAGCCTTTCGTCGCCCCGAACGTCAACCCCGCGACAAAATGCTTCTGCATCGCAAAAAACATCATGACGGACGGCAGCGCCGCCAGGATCGACCCGGCCGAAACCAGATTCCACGCGGTCGTCCACTGCCCTTTCAGCGCGGCAACGCCAACAGTGATCGGCGCGGCATCATCGCCTTGCGTCAGACATAGCGCCCAGAAATAGTCGTTCCACACAAACGTAAATACCAGAATCGCCAAAGCGGCGAGCGCGGGACGAATCAGCGGCAGCACGATCCGGAAAAACACGGTCCACTCATTCGCCCCTTCGATGCGCGCGGCCTCGACGAGTTCGAACGGCAGCTGCTTGATGAAGTTACGCAGAAACAGCGCGCAAAAGCCGGTCTGAAACGACACGTGAAACAGAATGAGCGCGCCGACCGTATTGAACAAACCCAGCTTTAACGACAGGTCGCGTACCGGAATCATCAGCACCTGAATCGGCACGAAATTGCCGGCGACGAACGTCGCGAACAACGTCGAATTACCGCGGAAGCGATAGATCGCCAATGCAAAGCCAGCCATCGCGGCGAGTGCAATCGAGCCCACCACCGACGGCACCGTGATCAACACGCTGTTCCAGAAGTAATGCAGCATCGGCGACGTGGTCAGTGCCTCGCGATAGTTATCGAACATCGCGAAATGCTTCGGCCATCCCCAATAGTTACCCTCGCTCAATTCTTCGGTCGAACGCACCGACGTGACGAGCACCGCGATCATCGGCAGCAGCCAGATCACCAGTGCAATCGGCAACGTCAGTTTGTAAGCGCGGCGGGTAGCGGGTTTCCACTTGTCGATTGGAATCGGAAACATCAGCGGCTCCTTATTGCTCGGCGCGCAGCATCCGCCGCAAGTGATAGACGATGTACACGAGCATGATGCCGAACAGCACCACCGCGATCGCAGCCGAATAGCCGATGCGGTAGTACTTGATCGCCTGGTCGTACATGAAAAAGGCGAGCACCGTCGAGCTTTCGAATGGACCACCGCCCGTCATCACCGAGATCAGATCGAAGCTGCGCAACGCGCCGATGATCGTGACGACGATCGCCATGAACGTGGTGGGCCGCAGCTGCGGCAGGATCACGTGCCATAGCATCGACCAGCCGTGCGCGCCCTCCATCCGCGCGGCCTCGATCTGCTCGGCGTTCAGCGTGGTCAAGCCGGTCAGATAAAGAATCATGCAATAGGCGGTTTGCGGCCACAGCGCCGCGAACACGATGCCAAACGTCGCATAACGTGGATCGCCGAGCACCGGCACGCCGTGGCCCAGCATCATCGCGAGCAAGCCGAAGGTCGGGTCGTAGAACCACGAGAAGATCAGGCCAACCACGACGCCGGACAACACGAACGGCGCGAAAAACAGCGATTTGACGATGCGAATGCCCGCCACCGCCTGATTCAGATACAGCGCGACCGCGAGCCCCAGCGGCGGGGCAAGCAGGAACAGCACGAGCCAGATCAGATTGTTCTTCAGCGCCGTATAGAAGGTCGCCGTGTGAAACAGCTCCACGTAGTTCGCGAGACCGATAAACGTCGGCTCGGTCATGCCGTCCCAGTTGAAAAAACTCAGCCGGATCGTCGAGAGGATCGGCCATATCACATACACGGCCACCATGATGCAGGCCGGCGCCAGAAACAGTAGCGCGGCGCGCCGTTGCCGCCGCGCGGTCGGCGTTGGACCGCGGCGGCGCGATGCGACAGGCGAACGCAGCGCGCCGCCGGACGCGGGCATGCGCGGTCCCCCGGGTTCAACAGGGCCGCCGACACTATGACGGCTGACGGAATGCGACACGATCGATCTCCCGAACCAATCCGTTGCAAAGAATAGCAACGAGCAGCGGCCTCGCGGCCGCCGCCGCTTACTTCTTGTAGATACGCTGACGCGTCTGCTCGAGTTGCGCGAGGATGTCGTCGAGCTTCGACGGGTCCGACACGAACTGCTGCATCCCCTTCATCCCTTCGTCGGCCATCTCCTTGGTCATGTCGCGATCGTAGAACTGCGCAATACCGCCCTTCGTGTTCGACAGGATTTGGAAACCGATCTTCGAAATGGGATCTTCAGGTTCCGGCGATTTGCTGTTCGCCGACAGCGAGCCGAGTCCCTTCGCCAATTGCGCGCCGATGTCAGGCGTTTCGACAAAAGCCAGGAACGTATGCGCATCGGCCTTGTTCTTCGCCTTCGACGGAATATGCAGCGATTCGACCGGGCCATCCTCCGCGGTCGGCACTTTTGGGTCAATGATCGGGAACTGGAAGTAGCCCATTTGCGGCTTCACGTTGTCGGGGAAGCCAGCCGCGATGAACGTACCCATCAGCATCATGGCGGCCTTGCCCTGGAACAGGAACGGCTGCACCGCGTCGAGGTCGTACGACAGCGAGTTATTGATGAAGTAGCCGTCGTCGAGCAATTGCTTCCATGTCGTATACACCTTTTTCACACGCGCATCGGTGTACGGAATCTCGCCCGCCATCAGCTTCTGATGAAACGCGTTGCCGTTCAGGCGCAGATCGAGATAGTCGAACCAGCCCGCCAGTGTCCATGCATCGCGGCCCGCCACCGCAATCGGTGCGATGCCGGCGGCTTTCAGCTTCTTCGCCGCGTCGAGAAATTCATCCCATGTTTTCGGCTCGCCCTTGATACCGGCTTTCTCGAATAGATCTTTGCGATAGAACATCCCCCACGAGTAATACACGGTCGGCGCCGCGTACTGCTTGCCCTTATACGAAGACGCTTCTTTCGTCGACGCATACGTGTCGTTCCAGCCGTTCTTCTGCCAGTCGCCGCTCAGATCGTCGAACAGACCACGCTGCGCGTAATAGGCCATGCGTTCGCCATCGTGCCAGTTGACGATATCGGGCGCGACCGTCGACAGCCAGCCCGGCAACTGAACCTTGTAGGCTTCCTCGTCGATGAACGACACCTTCACGTCGATGCCGGGATGCGCCTTCTTGAACTCGTCGACCACCTGCTGCCAAACCGCGCGCTGGCTCGCCCCTTTGTACGCGATGTTGAGCGCGAGCGTGCTCGCCTGCGCGGTGCTGACGAAGGACGTCCCCGCGGCGAACGCAGCCAGCGCGAGCGCCAGCAGAATCTTGCGTGGTTTCAGTTTCATTCCGACTGTCTCCTTTATTCCTGGTTTTACGTCGTTGTCGCTTCTCTTTGGAATTACTGCGTGAAACTACCGTGGTCAGCGCTCTGCTATCGCGACCGGTAGATCGCCACGCCTTGCGGCGCGAGCGTGCGTGAGCCGATCACGAATGCATCGTCGCCAACGTGTTCGAGCGCGTGCGCTTCGGTGCCGTAGTTGAACGCGTAAGTGAGCCCGCCGCGCCGGCTGATACGCACGCTATCGCCGAGTTGCTCGGCCGCGATACCGGCCTCCTGTGCGATCCGCGCAAACAGACGCACGGTCAATGCGTCGTCGAACAGACTCGCGAAATAGTGGAATGCGCCGCTTCGCACATACGCGGGATGACCGTCGGCGAAACGCGCGCGCACGTCGAGCGAGGATGACGCGTCGCTGTCGATGAAATCGCGCCAGTGACGCGCGACGCCATCAGCTGCATCGTTCTCTCCGACACGCACTTCTTCGGTTACGTTCGGCCGCATCGATTCGACCCGCCATATCCGCAGCGGCAGCGCCGACGCCAACGCGCCGGGCGGCAGATTGGCCGGAATCCGCAGCTCGCGTGTCTTCGAGCCCGCGCGCGGACCGAGCACCACTTGCGCGCCCGAGCGCGCGAGACGCTCGCCGAGATCATCGGGTACGACCGGCAGCGGCGGCACGACGATCAGGCTGTAGCCGTCGAGCGGTGCATCGACCGGCACGATATCGACATCGAGTCCGAGCGCGCGCAACGCCGAGTAGTACTCGAACGCGAAACGCGGATAGTGAAAGTCCGCGCCCTGCGGATGAACCTCGAATAGCCACTTTGCCTCGTAGTCGTAGATCAGTGCGACTTTCGAGCGAACCGTCGCGTTTGCGTCGGCATTCGCGGCAAGCACCGTGCGAATCTCGGCGGCGACCTGCGACGCTTCGGCACCACCGACGTCGAGCCGGTTATCCGGTGTATTGAGACCCGCGTGCATCTGTTCCTGCGCGAACGGCGCCTGACGCCAGCGGAAATACGACACACAGCCCGCGCCGTGCGCGAATGCTTCCCAGCTCCATAGCCGCACCATGCCCGGCAGCGGCGCGGGATTCCACTGCGCCCAGTTCACCGGTCCCGGCTGCTGCTCCATTACCCAGAACGGCAGCTTCGACATGCCGCGATACACGTCGTGGTTGAACGACGCAAAATCCGGATGGCCACTGCGCAGCCAGCGCGCCTTGATGTCCGGCGCGAACCACTGCTCTTCGAGTGCGCCGAGCGGATAGCTGTCCCACGTCGCGACGTCGAGATCGGCCGCCACCTTGTAGTGATCGAACTCGGTAAAAAGCTGCATGAAGTTGTGCGCGACCGGCCTGCCCGGCGAATGCGCGCGAATGATCTCGACCTGCATGCGGTTGTAGCGCGCGACTTCATCGGATGCGAAACGGCGGTAGTCGAGCCGATGCGACGGATGCGCTTCGGTGACGGTCGCGACGGGCGCATCGATTTCGTCGAAGCTGCGGTACTCCATGCTCCAGAACACCGTTCCCCACGCATCGTTCAACGCGTCGATCGTCCGATAACGCGCCCTCAGCCACTCGCGAAAGCGCGTCACCGCTGCGCTCGAATAGCTGACTACCGTGTGATGGCAACCGAATTCGTTATCGGTCTGCCAGTACGCTACCGCCGGATGTTTGCCGTAACGCTCGGCCACCGCCGTGCAAATGCGCTGCGACGCGTCGAAATACGCGGGCGACGAGAAGTCGTAATGGCGCCGCGAGCCGAACGCGCGCGTACGACCATCGGCGCCGACCGGCAGAATGTCCGGATGACGGTCGATCAGCCACTTCGGCGGCGTCGCGGTCGGCGTGCACATCACCACCTGCAAGCCGGCCGCGCCGAGCACGTCGATCGCGCGATCGAGCCAACCCCAGTCGTATTCGCCGGGCGTCGGCTCGATCCGGCTCCACGCGAATTCGGCGATCCGCACCTGCTCGATGCCGAGTGCTTTCATCCGGCGCGCGTCGTCTTCCCAGATCGACTCGGGCCAGTGCTCCGGGTAATAACAGACTCCTAGACGCATCCCTATGTCCCCAATGTTCTTCAAGCGTAGTGTTCGACGGATTCGAGCGACGCGGCCGCGAAGCCGTCGTCGGTAAACAGATGGCAGGCAGTGCGCGGCACGCGCAGACTCGCGCTCTCACCGGGTGCGAGACGGGTCGCGCCGGGGGCCTTGGCGATCAGCACCGCGCCGCCGGGTTGATCGAGGTGAACGTAGCTGTGTTCGCCGAGTTGTTCGACGAGCGATACGCCGCGCGTGAGCACGCCATCGGCCGATGTTGCTGCCGACGCAGGCGCGGCTGCGTCGATGAACTCCAGATGCTCGGGACGCACACCGACGGTGACCGATTGCGCGATTTGCAACCCGTCCGCGCCCACGGGCACGAGCAGCGTTTCGCCGGTGTGATCGAGCGTCACAGCCACACCGTTGGCCTCGACCGACGCGACCTTGCCCGGCAGAAAATTCATCCGCGGCGAACCGATGAAGCCAGCCACGAAGCGGCTTTTCGGACGGTGATACAACTCGAGCGGTGCACCGATCTGCGCGATGCTGCCGCAGCGTTCCGTGTCATTACCCGAATGCAGCAACACGATCTTGTCGGCGAGCGTCATCGCTTCGATCTGATCGTGCGTCACGTAGACCACGCTCGCCTTCGCGAACTGCTTATGCAGACGCGCGATTTCGACGCGCGTCTGCCCGCGCAAGGTTGCATCGAGGTTGGACAGCGGTTCGTCGAAAAGAAATACGCCGGGCTCGCGCACGATCGCGCGGCCGATTGCGACGCGCTGCCTCTGCCCGCCGGACAAGGCCTTGGGCCGCCGCTCGAGCAATGCTTCAAGTTGCAGAATGCGGGCCGCTTCACGCACCTTGCGCTCGATTTCGTCTTTCGGCGTCTTCGCGAGCTTCAGCCCGAACGCCATGTTCTCGAATACGGACATATGCGGGAACAGCGCATAGCTCTGGAAGACCATCGCGACGCCGCGCTGCGCGGAGGGCACGTCGTTCACGATGCGCCCGTCGATCGACAGGTCGCCGTCCGTCACGTCTTCGAGACCGGCGATCATGCGCAACAGCGTGGACTTGCCGCAACCCGACGGTCCGAGGAACACGCAGAACTCGTTTGCGCCGATGTCCAGATCGACGTTGCGAATCACCGGCGCACCGTCGCCATACGCTTTCTGCACGCCTCGTAAGGAAATGCTCGCCATGTGATCGACTCCGTGATTTAATCGGCCGAAGTCGGAGATTAAGCGCTTAATCAGCAAGCCCGAAAAAATCGATCGCATGCGATCGCTGGGCTGTCTCCGATATCGTTTTGTCCGTCTGTTCGTCGACAGATGTTGCCGCGCCTTGCGTCGCGATGCAAATGACGGGCAGCCATCCCAGATATTAACGACATCATGACCACCCTCAGCGAAGTCGCGCGTCATGCCGGCGTCACGCCGGCCACGGTATCCAACGTGCTGCGCAACCGCGGCCGCGTCGGCGCGAGCACCCGGCAGCGCGTGCTCGATGCGGTCGAGGCGCTCGGCTACCGCCCGCATCTGGCTGCCCGCGCGCTCGCCGAGGGCCGGGCGCCGACGCTCGCGCTGATGGTGTCGAGCATCGCCAATCCCTTCTATCCGGAGTTCGCGCTCGCGGTCGAACGCGCGGCGCGCACGAGCGGCCATTTCGTGATCATCTGCAACACCAATGAGGATCCGCTGACCGGCCGCGCGTATCTCGAGCAGATCGCCGGCACGTTGTCAGAGGGCGTGCTGGTGACGAACGCGAACCTCGATTTCGCCGATCTGCACGCGACCGAAGCGCGCGGCACACCAGTCGTGCTGTGCATGTGGGAGCGCCCCAACGAGCCACCGGGTTTGCCGTGCGTCGCGGTCGATTTCTGTCTTGCCGGCGCACTGGCTGGCAAGCATCTGCTGGAACTGGGCCATCGGCGCGTGGGTGCCATCGTCGGCAGCAAAGCGTCGGGGATTCACGCTGCGCGTTATCAAGGTTTTGTCGACGCGCTGCGCGAGGCCGGTGTCACGAAGAACCGTGTGCGGCATGCGGCCGATACGATCCACGGCGGCTATGTTGCGGCGCGCGCGCTGCTCGAAGCCGATCCGCAACTGACCGCGATTTTCGTGACCAACGACCTGCCCGCGCTCGGCGCGATGCACGCAGCCGCGGATCTCGGCCTGCGCGTACCGGACGATCTGTCCGTGGTCGGCATTACCGATATTCAGCTCGCGCGCGAATCGCGCCCCCCGCTGACGACCGTTGCCGTGCCAACCGTCGAGGTCGCCGGGCTGGCGGTAGCGTTGCTGCGCGAGTTGATCGAGTCGTCGTATGGGCAGGCGGGACGCGGTACGCAACCTGTGCCGATGCGGATTTCGTCCGAGCCCAAGCTCGTCGTCCGGGCATCGACCGCCCCGCCGCGTCCGCCTTTGCAGCGACGCAATTAGCGCGCGCATTTCAAAACACGCTGAATCACTGCTGACTGGCGCACTCCATCGGTCGACTCAACGCCGCTAACGCACCGTTAGCCTTTCAAAACAGTTTCAACGGAGTCAGGACTTTCCCGAAGTCCCGGCTCGTCTCGTTGCGTCGCACCAAACCGTGTGAGCCTTTCTCCACAAGCCGCACCGTCCTAACGCCAATTTGCATGCGGCTAATTCCGCCCATCGCGTTCGCTTGACGATTGCCGCTGCGCCTGCTGTACTAAATCAACCAGAGTGATTTAGGCGACCCAAATCGCCGCGCCGCGCGCCAGGCAGTCCGCCAGAGGTGTCGCGCATGTCATCGCCATAAATTCGTCACGTCATTGCCCATCATCGGAGGAGCGTTCCATGAAGCTGAATACCCGTCGGCATTCTGTCGCCAGCAGCATCGTGTCAATGTGCGTCGCGGCATCCGCAGTGTGGTGCGCAAGCGCGAGTCAGGCGGCCGATCAGCCTGTCATCGGCCTCGTCACGAAGACCGACACGAATCCGTTCTTCGTGAAGATGCGCCAGGGCGCCGAAGCCGAGGCATCGAAAGACGGCGCGAAACTGATGACCGCCGCCGGCAAGTTCGATGGCGACAACGCGAGCCAGGTCACCGCGATTGAAAACATGATGACGGCTGGCGCCAAAGCGATTCTGATCACGCCGAGCGATACCAAAGCGATCGTGCCGAGTATTAAAAAGGCGCGCGCGGCGGGCGTGATGGTGATCGCGCTCGACACCCCGACGCAGCCGCAAGATGCGACCGATGCGCTGTTCGCGACCGACAACTTCAAGGCCGGCGTACTGATCGGCGAATACGCGAAGGCCGCGATGAACGGCAAGCCCGCGAAGATTGCGACGCTCGATCTGGCGCCGGGCGTGTCGGTCGGCGTGCTGCGCCATAACGGCTTTCTGCAAGGCATGGGCGTGAAGGAAGGCGATGCGTCGATCGTTTGCAGCCAGGACACGCGCGGCGACCAGGCGAAGGGCCAGACGGCGATGGAGAACTGCCTGCAAAAAGCACCGGACATCAACGTCGTGTACACGATCAACGAACCGGCCGCGGCGGGTGCATACCGCGCGCTGAAGGCGGCGGGCAAGGACAAGAGTGTGATGATCGTATCGATCGACGGCGGTTGCGAAGGCGTGCGCAACGTGAAGGCCGGCGCGATCGCCGCGACCTCGCAGCAGTATCCGCTGAAGATGGCCGCGCTCGGTGTGAACGCGGGCGTCGAATATGCGAAGACCGGCAACAAGGTGTCCGGCTACAAGGACACCGGCGTCACGCTGATTACCGACAAGCCGATGTCGGGCATCGACAGCAAGGACACGAAGTTCGGCCTCGATAACTGCTGGGGCAACAAGTAACGCGTACTGCAAACGCGGCCCGCGATGGCGGGTCGCCACTGGATTTGCCGCGTGATCGACGGCTGGGCTGCACATGAGCTCCGTTTGAGTTTCTTGTGAGCCTCGCCCCTCCCTCCCGGTCACGCTCATGTATCGAGGACTGCCATCATGTCGACTCCTTCCGCGCCCGCCGGCCGGCCGCGCCCGTCTTTCACCGAACACCTGCCTTCGCTGGCCGAAGCCGGACCGCTGATCGCGCTGATTCTGGCTTGCGCGTTCTTCATCTCGCAGAGCAGCCGTTTTCTGTCGTTCCAGAACCTGTCGCTGATCCTGCAACAGACGATGGTCGTCGCGGTCATCGCGATCGGCCAGACGCTGATCGTGCTGACCGGTGGCATCGATCTGTCGTGCGGGATGGTGATGGCCTTCGGCTCGATCATCATGACCAAGTTCGCGGTCGTGCTCGGCGTGCCGCCGGTTCTCGCGATTCTGTGCGGCGTCGCCGCGAGCACGCTGTTCGGCCTGTTGAACGGGCTGCTGATCACGCGCATCAAACTGCCGGCGTTCATCGTCACGCTGGGCACGTTGAACATCGCTTTCGCGCTCACGCAGATCTATTCGAACGCGGAAAGCGTGTCGAACCTGCCCGACGCGATCATGTTCTTCGGCAACACGTTCAGGCTCGGACCGGCCGAAGTCACGTATGGCACCGTGCTCACGTTGCTGATGTATCTGGGCACATGGTTCGTGCTGCGCGACACGGTACCGGGGCGGCACCTGTATGCGCTCGGCAACAACGCGGAGGCCGCGCGGCTGATGGGCCTGTCGTCGCAGCGGATCCTGCTGACCGTGTACACGCTCGCCGGCGCGATCTACGGGATCGCCGCGCTGCTGTCGGTGTCGCGCACCGGCGTCGGCGATCCGCAAGCGGGGCAAACCGAAAACCTCGACAGCATTACCGCGGTCGTGCTCGGCGGCACGAGTCTGTTCGGCGGACGCGGTTCGATCGTCGGTACGCTGCTTGGCGCGCTGATCGTGGGCGTGTTCCGCAATGGCCTGACGCTGATCGGCGTGTCGTCGGTGTACCAGGTATTGATCACGGGCATGCTCGTGATTCTCGCGGTCGCCGCCGACAAACTCTCGCACCGTGGCCGTTGAGCCCTCATAGGAGCCTGTCATGTCGACACCTAACGCCACCTCGGCTGCCACCGCGATGCCGGTTCTGCAAGCGCGCGGACTCGTCAAACGTTATGGCAATGTGACCGCGCTCGACGGTTGCGATTTCGAAGTACTGCCCGGTGAAATTCTCGCGGTGATCGGCGACAACGGCGCGGGCAAGTCGTCGCTGATCAAGGCCTTGTCCGGTGCGACGGTGCCCGACGAAGGCGAGATCCTGCTCGACGGCAAGCCGGTCAGATTTCGCAGTCCGCTCGATGCGCGCGCGCAAGGCATCGAAACCGTGTATCAGGAACTCGCGGTCGCGCCCGCGATGAGCATCGCCGAAAACCTGTTTCTCGCGCGCGAACTGGTGAAGCCGGGCTGGCGCGGCTCGCTGTTCAAGATGATCGACAAGCGCCGCATGCTGGACGAAGCGACCGCGCATATGAAGGACCTGCAGATCGGCATCCGCTCGATGCGGCAGGCGGTCGAAACCTTGTCCGGCGGCCAGCGCCAGGGTGTCGCGGTCGCGCGCAGCGCGGCGTTTGCGCGGCACGTGGTGATTCTCGACGAACCGACCGCCGCGCTCGGCGTGAAGGAAGGCAACATGGTGCTGGAACTGATCAGGCGCGTGCGCGAGCGCGGCCTGCCGGTGATCCTGATCAGCCATAACATGCCGCATGTGTTCGAACTCGCCGACCGCATCCATATCCAGCGGCTCGGCCGGCGCGCGGCGCTCGTCAATACGAAGGACATCCATATGTCGGAGGCGGTCGCGATCATGACCGGCGCGAAAGAAGCCGACGTCAAGGCGATTGCCTGATGCGCGTCTAAGCCGATCCGACGATGGATACCACCGGCACCGGTGCCAAAGCCCGCTCGCCCGCCAAACGCACAGTTGGCTCGAATCAGGTCGGCATGCGGCAATTCAACGAGCGTATCGTGCTGCAAACGGTCCGCCTGCATGGGCCGTTGCCGAAAGCCGACGTGGGCCGCCTCACGCGTCTTTCGATGCAGACGGTGTCGATGATCGTCGACCGGCTGATCGACGACGGTCTGCTCGAAAAGCAGGCGCGCGTGCGCGGCCGGATTGGTCAGCCGTCGGTGCCGATCGCATTGCGCGCGGACGGTGCGTATACGATCGGCATCAAGGTTGGACGCCGCAGCCTCGATGTGCTGGCGATGGATTTTGCCGGCCGCGTCGTGAGCCGTGACGTGTTCGAGTATGCATATCCCGATCCGCGCGCGCTCTTTCCCGCGCTCGAAAGCAAGCTGTCGCGCGTGCATCGGACACTCGGCGCGCAAGCGGGCAAGGTGGTCGGCGTGGGCGTCGCGGCGCCGCTATGGCTTGGTGGCTGGCGGGATTTTCTCGGCGCGCCGCCCGATGCGCTCGAAGCATGGCATGACATCGATCTGCGCGCGCGCATCGCGACGATGACGGGCCTGCCGGTCGAGTTCGCGAAAGACACCACGGCGGCCTGTGCGGCCGAACTCGTGATGGGCCAGGGCCGTGGCATCCACAACTTTCTGTATCTGTTCGTCGGCACGTTCATCGGCGGCGGTCTGGTAATCGACGGGCACTTGCATGGCGGCCCGCACGACAACGCTGGCGCGGTCGGCTCCATTCCGCTGCGCGAAGGCAGCGCGCGCAAACCCGCGCGGCAATTGCTGCATGCGGCCTCGGGCTTCGTGCTCGAGAAGCTGTTCAGCGACGCGGGGGCGCCGGCTGCCGCCGCGCACGATCATCGCGCGCTGTCGCCGGAACTCTGGCGATATACCGAGCAATGGCTCGACAGCGCGTGCCCGGCGATCGCCAACGCGCTGACCAATGCGGCTGCATTGCTCGATCTCGAAGCCGTCGTGATCGACGGCGAACTCGACCGGCAACTGCTGCGCGAAATCATTCGCCGCACCGAGCGCGTGCTCGATCGTTTCGAATGGGAGGGGATGGTGCGCCCGCAACTGCTCGAAGGCGCGATCGGCGCGGATGCCCGCGCGATGGGCGGTGCGATTCTGCCGCTCTATGCGCATTTCGCGCCGGTGCATGAGCTGTTTCTGAAGCCGGCGGCGGATACCAGTTATGACGAACCTTGAGCGACCGTTCTTTCGTTCGTGAAGCTTGTCGATAACAGACGGTCTCTCAGATTCCAACGTTGCCGCGCCAGCCTTCTCTCGCTTGCAAGCTTCGATAACAACGCGGCTACTGCCTGGCAACCTTCGTGTCGGCCGGCTGCGCTTCGGCCCGCACCGGGACGGCCTGCTTGGCGGGAACATCGAGCAACGGCTGCAACGCCGGCGCCATCGACTTCAGCAACTGCACGGCCAATGCACTCGTAAACTCATAGTGTGCGGCATACGGTTCGTGGACCCACGCGGTCAGCGTGCCGTAGAAACGATCGCCGAGCGCGAACACGAAGGTCGCGCTGCGATTCACCTTGTGCGACTCGATAAGCCGCGCGCCTTTCGCGTACACATTCAGGCGCTGATCGCCGGTCCCGGTCTTGCCGTAGACGTCGAGCGTCTTGCCGTCCGGAAACGTCATGCCCTGCGCGAGACGCCTCGCGGTGCCGCCCGTCACGACGTCGCGCAACAGCATCCGGACCTCGCTGGCGATCTCCGGCGATACCTGCTGCTCCGGTGCTATCGCTGCGCGCCGGAAATGCGTTTCGTACGGCGTGTCTTTCGCGAAGTCGATTTGCGTGAGCGTTTCGGTTGGCACTTTTTTGCCGTCGTTCTCGATCACGCCGATCAGTTGCGCGAGCGCCGCGGGCCGGTCGCCCGATGCACCGATCGCCGCCGCATACGACGGCGTGAGGTTCGCGAACGGGTAACCGAGCGCCTGCCACGACTTGCCGATCGCGTCGTACGCACGCAGTTCGACCATGCGTTTGATGCGGCGATCCTGAGTCGCGTGGTAGCGGGTTTTGAACAGCCACGAGTAGGTGGACAGGCGCACGTCCTGGCTCGCGCTCTGCACCTGCGCGAGGGTTGCGTCCGGATGCGCGCGCAGATAGTTGAGCGTCCACAGTTCGAGCGGATGCACGCTGGAGATATAGCCGCGGTCGTTCAGATTGAAACGGTCGATCCCGTACTTGGTGTAGAGATTCGCGAGGTCTTCGTCGTCGAGCATCGAAGCGGCCGGCGTGTTCTTCAACGCCGCGCGCATCATCCGGTTGAACCATGCGTCGGATTCATCGGGCGCGACGCTGCGCAATACGGTCGCGACTTTCGGCGGTGACTTGCGCACGCCGAGCAGCAACAGCGTGAGCGCCTGGTCGGGTGGCTTGCCGTGATACTTCGTGTAAAAGCGTTTCATATACACGCGGCTTTCCTGATCGGCGAAACGCGTGAGGTACATCTTGCGGACCGCCGGATCGCCGAGCCATTGCGATGACGCTCCGGTCGTCTGCACCGTCTCGTAGTGGACGATGTCGCGCATCAGCCGCACGAACACGAGGTTCACCGAATGCTGAAACGCGCGATGCACGGTCAGGACGCGGCTGTTGTCGTCGGACTCGAAGTTCGTGAAGCTCTGCGCGCCACCGCCGGTATAGAAGGTTTCGCCGGGACTCGCCGAGTATTTGCGTTCGACGGCGGCATCGAGCATCGGCTGCAACGAATGGTCGCGCGTGTGCAGCAGATAGTCGAGTGCCCAGCGCGTGAGCCGATCGTTCGGATCGGGGTTGACGGCCTTCAGTTCCGCATTGCTCAGCGAGCCGTAGCGCGCATGCAGGTCGGAGACGATCTGCAGATACGTGACCACGGTGCGCAGCTTCGCGGTCGAACCGAGATTCAGACGCGCGCCGGAATTGATGTCGAACGGCTGGTTCACGCTATCGGTCTGCACCCGCACGAGATTGGCGTTGCCGTGCCGCTCGAACAGCGTGAAGCTGTAAGCGATATGCGACGGGTCGTCGGACGCGCGCAGCATTTCGAACCCGACGAGTCCAGCGGCTTTCGCGCCATCGCGTGTCGCGGCGGCGGCGAGCCGTTCGGCGACCGCCTGCTGCACGGCATTGTTCAACGTGCCTAGCGCCTGCGCGTCGAGGCGATCGAGTTCGTAGAAGCTACGCACGCCGAGCGCCGCAAGCAAGTGCGAGCGCATCGACGTCACCGCCTTGCGCGACACGAACGAGCTGGTATCCGGCGCGCGTGCGGACGCACGATGCAGATCGACGTGCGCGGCCAGCGCCGCATCGCGCAACGGCGCCGATATCACGTCGCCGCTCGCGAGCAGCCGTAAATAGCTGTCGGTCAACCGTTCGAGTTCGGGATAGCCGCGCTGCAGGAAAAACGACGGCGCGCGCTGCGCGATCATCAAGGACAGCACCTCGCGAAATGCAAGGCCCTGGTCAGGCAGATTCGCGTCGGTCGACGGCGCTTTCAGCAGGCGGTTGGTGTCGCGGAAATCGCGTCCATACCACGCGGCGAGGCCGTCGCCGATGCCGTTGATTTCGCCGACGCCCGGCTGCGCGGCAAGCGGTACCGAATTCAGATAATGGACGACGATCTGCTGCCGCGCGGGCAGCGTCTGCGGGCCGTTCAGATACGCCCGCACTGAAGCGGACGCGATTTGCCGCAATTTTTCGGGTGGCGTCGCGGTGCGGCCGCCGGCCGAGTGGCGGAATTTCTCGATCTGCGTCGCGAGCGTGCTGCCGCCCGGCGCCTGCTGATGGTGGTTGACCAGACGCGCACCCTGATCGACCAGCGCGCGGCTGAAACGCCCCCAGTCGATCGCGGGATTACGGTTCGGCTGACTCGGATCGAGCAGATAGCGGTCTTCGATAAACAGCAGCGAGTTCACGACCAGCGGCGGAATCGCGTCGAAACTTGCGTAGACGCGGCCCGGAAACTGCACGCTGAAAAGCGCTGCGCCGGTGCCGTCGAACAGTTGCAGACCAGCGGTGTCCTTTTCTTCGTAGGGCAGGAAAAGACCATCGTCGGCGAGCGACAGCATCCGCTCGGAACCGCGCGCCTGCGAGCTGATTTCAAAGCCGCGTTGCAATAGGCGCTGCTGGATGGCCGGCAGCAGCGCGTAACCGAGCCGCGTGTCGTACGGACCTTTGTCTGTTTGCGGGAAACGGATCGAAGGGCTGGCACCTTCGTCGACGGAGAAAGCCACGTCGCGGGTCAATTCGGAAAGGTAGTGCGCCTGCAGCCGCGAGGTTTCAATCTCGATCTGCGCGACGCGCGCAAGCAGCGCCAGCGCAGCGACGAATACCGCCGCGAACCCCCATTTGAGCCATCTCCAACTCCGCCCCGGTACGGTGCCGGTTGCGCGAAGCGGAAACCGAAGCGGTGGCCGATTCATGGCTGCTCTCCCCGAGCGATCGCCAGGCTGCCGGGCCTGGCTCACTGCATTCGAAGCAGTGTAGCGCGGAACGAGAAACCGCCATCGGTTCGTGTTTACCCCACAGTGTCGCCGCTACAACACCTGCCGGCAGCGGATGGCAAAACGCGAAGCGGCGTGAGATATTGAAGATCTCTCACGCCATCAAAAACCGCCGCTCCGGGCGGTTTTTCGTTTTCGGGCCGGCTTCGCCGCGGGTTTATCGGGGTCTTTCAGAGACTGGGCGCACGCTTCGCCGGATTCGCCGCGCGCTGCTGCGGCTTAGTGTGATTTCTCGCTGGCTGCCTGGGTTGCCCGTTCGTTTGCGCCTTCGTTTGGGGGTTCGTTTGCGGGCTCACGCCACCGCGCGCTTTCGGCTGCGTCTGTGCGCGCAAAAGCGCGATAAAACGCTCCGCCGGCGGCGACAGCACGCCGCCCTTGCGCGTGACGATGCCGAAAGTCTGCGACGGCGATTTGAGCGTGACCGGCACGATGCGCAGCATCTTGTGCCGCACGAACGGTCCGGCAATCGCGCTCGGCAAAAGCGACACCAGTTCGGCGCTGTCTTGCAGCAGCGCGACCGTCACAAAGGTGGAAGCCGTCGAAATCGAATTGTCCGGCATGTCGAGGCCGGCAAGATCCATCTCGCGTTCTAGCAGCGCCTGCAACGGCATATGCGACGGATACATCACCCACCGATGCCCGGCGAGATCGTGCAGCGTCATATTGCGACGCGGCAACGGCGCATGGCGATAGCCGACTACCACCGATAGCGGCTCGTCGCCGAGCGGCCGATACTGATACTTCGACGGATCGGCCGCGACCGCCGCGCGACCCACGACCAGATCGAGCCGGCCATCGTCGAGCTGCGCGAGCATCCGCGCGCTCGTATCTTCCATCACTTCGATCGACAGATCCGGCTGCGCGGCGTGCAACTCGTTCAGCGCTGGCACCACGCAGTCGGGAATCGCGCCCATGATCGCGCCGACCGCTAGCCGCCCGCCGCGCCCGGCGCGTATTTCGGCGACGTCCTGACAGAGCGCGGTGAGGTCGGTGGTCACGACACGGGCGTAGCGAATCACGCAATGACCTAGCTGATTCGGGATCATGCCGCTTTTCGAGCGCTCGAAAAGCGGCGCGTCGAGCATCGATTCGAGTTCCTGTAGTGACTTGCTCGCCGCCGATTGTGTCATCGACATCACGCCAGCGGCCTTGTGCAGCGACTTGTGGTCGTCGAGCGCGATCAGCAGATGCAGCTGCTTCATCCGCAGTTTGGACAGCAGGACATTCAACGTGTCTTTCATCGCGCGTGACAGATAGGTGAGATAACAGGTGAGTCGCAAAAGCGATCACCCTATGGAAACAATTCAATATACCTGTGGCTCGCGGCAACGTATAGTCGGCGGCACAGGCATTTACTTGCGCTGCCCTTCGCGGCTACGCACCTATCACGAACCGCAGCCACCACTCCGACAACGCCCATGAGCCAGCCCACCCACTCCGCCGCAAAGACCGCCCTGCGCGGCGTTTTCCCCGTCGTGCCGACGATCTTCGACGACGCGGGCCGCCTCGATCCCGAAGGCCAGAAACGCTGCATCGACTTCATGATCGACGCCGGTTCGAACGGCCTGTGCATTCTCGCGAACTTCTCCGAGCAATTTGCGCTATCCGACGACGAGCGCAACACGGTGATGCATCTCGCGCTCGAACGCGTCGCGGGCCGTGTGCCGGTAATCGTCACGACCACGCATTTCAGCTCGCACCAGTGCGCCGAGCGCAGCCGCGCCGCGCAGGACGCGGGCGCCGCGATGGTGATGGTGATGCCGCCTTATCACGGCGCGACGATTCGCATCGGCGAGCGCGGCATCGACGAGTTCTATCGCAGGGTGTCCGACGCGATCCAGATTCCGATCATGATCCAGGATGCGCCGGTCAGCGGCACTGCATTGTCCGCGCCGTTTCTCGCCCGCATGGCGCGCGAAATCGACAACGTGTCGTACTTCAAGATCGAAACGCCGCAGGCCGCCAACAAGCTGCGCGAGCTGATCGAACTGGGCGGCGACGCTGTGGTGGGACCATGGGATGGCGAGGAAGCGATCACGCTGATGGCCGATCTTGATGCCGGTGCGACCGGTTCGATGACCGGCGGTGGCTATGCGGACGGCATCCGGCTGATCGTCGATGCGTACGCGGCCGGCGACACCGAAGCGGCCGCCGCGCATTATCAGCGATGGTTGCCGCTGATCAACTACGAAAATCGCCAGGGCGGGCTCGCGTCGTGCAAGGCGCTGATGAAGGAAGGCGGCGTGATCCGCTCGGACGCCGTGCGGCATCCGCTACCGGCAATGCATCCCGCGACGCGCGAAGGGCTGCTGAAAATCGCACGGCGGCTCGATCCGCTGGTGCTGCGCTGGGGTCACTGAAGCGCATCGACACGCATGGGGATGCAGGCAGGCCGTGCCGCGTGGTGAGTGCCGCGGCGGCGCTGGACTGCGGCACACGATTGCCGCTAACCTAGCCCTCATGCAAAGTTTCTACGAAGCCACCGTCACCCGCTCCCGCGCTTATGCGCCGCTCAACGGCCGGCGCGCCGCCGACGTCTGCATCATCGGCGGCGGACTGGCGGGACTCTCCACTGCGTTGGGCCTTGCCGAGCGCGGCGTCGCAGACGTCGTCGTGCTCGAAGCGCAGCAGGTCGGTTTCGGCGCGTCGGGACGCAACGGCGGATTCGTGTTCGGCGGCTACAGCCTCGATTGCGCGGACCTGCTGAAAACGCTCGGCCCGCTGCGCGCGCGCGAACTCTATGAGCTGACCACGAACGCCGTCGATCTGATGCGCACGCGCATCGCGCGCTACCGGATCGATTGCGACGCGACCGACGCCGGCGTGATCCTGGCCAATTGGTTCGACGAACCCGCGCGGCTCGAAACCCATCGGCGCCTGATGCACGATTCGTTCGGCGTGGAGTGGGAGCCGATTTCTCCGGGCGAACTCGCGTCGCAACTGAAAACCGACCGCTATCACGGCGGCCTGTTCGAGCGCAACGCGTTCCACTTTCATCCGCTCAAATACGTGCTCGGTGTTGCCGCGGCGGCCGCGCAGGCGGGCGTGACGATTCATGAACGCTCGCCGGTCGTGAGTTTGCAGCGCGACGGCGCGGGCTTCGTCGTGCAAACGCCGCACGGTGCGCTCGACGCGCGCCACGTCGTGATGGCAGGCGGGGGCTACGCGCGCAACGTGTATGCGCGCGTCGAACGCGCGGTCTTGCCGATCGCCACCTACGTGATGGCGACTGAACCGCTCGGCGCGCGTCTGCAGCACGCGATCGGCACACGCGCGGCGGTCTACGACACGCGCTTCGCATTCGACTACTACAGGCCGCTACCGGACACGCGCATCGTGTGGGGCGGCCGCATCTCGGTGCGCGAGCGCGAGCCCGACGCGATTGCACGGCTACTGCGGCAGGATCTGCTGAAGGTTTATCCGCAATTGCACGACGTGCGCATCGAGCATGCGTGGGGCGGCCTGATGAGCTATGCGCGGCACAAGATGCCGCAGATCGGCCGCAGCACGGACGGCGTCTGGTACGCCGTCGGCTTTGGCGGGCACGGGATGGCGCCGACCACCGTGTCCGGTGAACTGCTGGCCGCGGCGATCGCCGGCGAACGGCCGGTGCCCGACGCGTTCGCGACCTTTGGGCTGACACGCGCGTACGGCGCGCTCGGCCTCGCCGCCGCGCAACTGACCTACACGGCGATGCAGACACGCGACTCGTTCGCCGCGCGGCGCCGGTCCGTGCGAGCGTCCGTCTGACGGCTGGCTGACGGGCGTCTCAGCCGCGTTATCGGCCCACGCGCCGCGCGTGAGGCGGCATCAAGACGTCCGCGGTTATGCCCGAAACCCCCGCCAGAGGCGGATTTCACCATGCTAGAATGCGCGGTCACCGCCGCTCGAATCCACAATGAAAAAGGGAAGCAAGGCCGCCGGGCCTGATACCACCGGCATCGCGTCCGGCTCGCCGAACGCCGACGCGAGACACACCGGCACCCGCCGGGCCGACGCCCGGCGCAAGTACGATCCCGAGCAGACCAAGCGCAATATCCTCGACGTCGCGACCCAGGAGTTCTCCGCAATGGGACTGACGGGCGCGCGCGTCGACGCGATCGCGGAACGCACGAACACCACCAAGCGCATGCTGTACTACTACTTCGGCAGCAAGGAAGGGTTGTACCAGGCGGTGCTGGAAAAGGTGTATGGAGACATTCGCGCGCTCGAGCAGGACCTGCACATCAGCGAACTCGATCCGCTCGAAGGCATGCGCGCGCTGGTCGAATTCACGTTCGACTATCACGACCGCCAACGCGACTTCGTACGCCTCGTGACGATCGAAAATATTCATGGCGCGAAATACGTCGAGCAGGTCAAGACGTTCAAAGGCCGCAACGTCACCGTCATTCATACGATCGAGGATCTGCTCGCGCGCGGGATCGCCGCCGGACAGTTCCGCGACGATATCGATCCGATCGATCTGCATCTGATGATCAGTTCGCTGTGCTTTCATCGCGTGGGCAACCGGCATACGTTCGGTACCGCGTTCGGGCGCGACCCGTCGCATCCGCGTTTGCGGGCGCGGCATCGGGCGATGATCGTCGATGCGGTCTTACGGTTTGTGAAAAAGTAAGATCGGAGCGAGATTACGTCGCTCCGATTGCAAACGGGATGCGGTGAAAGCCACATCCCGTTTCTGTTTGTTGCTCAGGCGATCGCGGCTTGCATTCGACCGGCCGCGAGCGCCCGCGTTACCGCCTCGCTCATTGGCCCGGCAAACCGGTGACGTTGGTCGAGGTGGCGGCCAAGGTGGGAACGAGGTTCGCCCCACCGGCATCTTTGATCGTGCTGTTGGTGAATGTCCAGTTTCCGGCATTGGCGATCGAACCCGCCCCCACCGAGGCACCCGACGACTTGACGGCCTTGATGTTCACGTTGTTGAACGTGAAGTTGGTGAAGCGCCCCTTTTCCGCTTCGCCTGCAATCGTATAGCCGGCCACACCGAACACCGCGCTCTCCACGTGCTTCATCGTGATGTTCTCGAACCTGAAGTTGCGGAAAATCGGATAACCGTCGGACGCCGTCGCGGGCATCGCGAGAATCGACGGCCAGTAACCTGGCTCCAGGTACGTCGAGCCGAACGTGGCCGGAACCGTACCGCCGGCAGGCCAATTTTCGTTGCCCTGCATGAAGTAATACGCGTCGTCGACGTTGATGTCGTGGATATAAACGTTTTCCATCGTGCCGCCGCGCGTCGGCGCGGATTTGAACACGAACACGCTATAGACGGCCGGGCCGCCCGCCTTGTAGCCGACGTTGCTGTTGATCTGCCCGGTCAGCGGGGTGACCTTGATGTTCGACACCTCGATATTGTTCGCTCCACCGGACGTTTCGCTGCCGATCGTAAACGCGGTCGCGCCGGCCCGCACCACCGAATTGCGAATCAGCACATTCGCTGTCGGCTTGTTCACGCGCAGGCCGTCTCCGTCGCGGCCCGACTTGATCACGAAGCCGTCGTCGTTGGCGACGATGTCCGCGTTTTCCACCAGCACGTTCGTCGACGAGTCCATGTCGATACCGTCGGTACTCGGCATGATGCCGGTCGTCGCGTTCGGGAAGTTGTAGACCTTCACGCCGTCGAGGTGCACCTGATCCGAATAGCACAGGTGAACAGTCCAGAACGGTGAGTTCTGCACGGTCACGTCCTTGATCGTGACATGAGTCGACTTATACGTTTCGATGCCGCGCGGGCGCTGCTCATCCCAGTTGAGTGCCCATGTCACGCCGAGCGACGAGTGAGACGACGTGCCATCGGAGTAGTAATGCGACCACCATGATTGCCCGTTGCCGTCGATCACGCCCTTGCCGGTGATCGTCACGTTGTCCGAGTCGCGAACGTTGATAATCGCCGACGCCCAGTTCATCTCGATGCCCTGCACGCGCGTGGGCACCTGCGGATAGAGAGAAAGACCATCGGGGGTGAAGCCATTGGTTGCGCCCGACGCGACGGTCGTTCGGATGTTCCACCATGTGGGCGCCTGGATGGCCTTCAGCGTCACGCCCTCGTCGATCTGCACGGTCGTGTTCGACCCGATGAACAGCGCGCCCGTCATGAACGTGCCCTGTGGAAACGTGACCGTTCCCTTCGCGGCACTCGCGGCATTGAGTGCTTTCTGAATCGCCGCTGTATCGTCGGTCGTGCCGTCGCCTTTGGCACCGTAGTCCGCGACGTTGAATGTGCTGCTGACGCCCGGCGAAGACGCCGGCGCATCTGGTTTCGAAGGCCCCGAATTCGCCGCCACGTCCGAATTGCCATCTCCCAAGCCGCTTCCACCGCAGCCTGCCAGCGCCATCCATGCGACTGCAATCGCCAACAATCCTGTCCTCATATCCCCTCCAATGACTTCGTGTTCCCGCTCGCCTTATGGTTGTAGGCATTCTCTTCATTGATGGGATGTCATACAAGATCGTTTACCCTTACCTGACGACCTGATCGTCGCGCTTGTCACCATGTCGCTGTTTATGTCGCAGATGGGGTCATTCTCGCCACATATAGTCATACCTTCCGAATTTCTCGACAATGTCACGTTGCGCCGACGCTTCGGTACCTCTTACCGTAACGGACTTGTTATAGGACCTCCTATAACTTGTCAGACTTCGATATCAGCCAATCCGCGTCCCCCAAACGCGAAATCCCCGGTTCTCGCCGCTTGCGCGGCAACAACCGGGGATCCGGAAACAGCGGGCCGTCGCTCGGACGGGACGACCGGTCAAGCCTTCTAATCCACCAGCACGATCCGCTTGATGTCGCCGACCACGAAGATGTACGACAGTGCCCCGATCAACGCGATCACGCCGATAAACACCAGCGCGCCGACGAACGAACCGGTCGCGGCAACGATCAGTCCGACGACGAGCGGCGTCACGATACCCGCCAGATTCGCGGCAAAGTTGAAGATCCCGCCGGTCACGCCAAGCAGCCCTTCGGGCGCGATATCCGACACCAGCGTCCAGCCGAGCGCGGCCATGCCCTGCGCGAAAAACGCCACCGACAGGATCGCGATCACCACCACATTGCTCTCGACGTAGTTCGCGAGAATGATCGTCGATGCGAGCAGCAGACCGGCGATGATCGGCAGCTTGCGCGCCACGTTCGGTGACTTGCCACGACGCAACAGCCAGTCGGAAAACAGGCCGCCGAACATCACGCCGATCGACGCCGCAATGAACGGCATGATCGCGAAGAAACCGATCTTCAGCCATGCCATATGGCGCTCGGTGGCGAGATACGTCGGGAACCAGGTGAGGAAGAACACCAGCGTCGAATTGCCCGCGAACTGGCCGAGACAGATGCCGGTCAATTGACGATGCTTGAGCAGCCGGCCGATCGTGCGCCATTGGAAGCCACTCGGTTTCCGCGCGGCCGCGCTATTCGCGGTATCGACACCCGCGGCATCCTTGTTGCGCTGCGTAAGACCACCGCCCGCCTCGATGTAGTCGAGTTCTTCCTGATTCGCCGACGGATGATCTCGCGGTTCCCGGTACAGCAGCCACCACACCACGCCGAACGCGATACCCACGCCGCCCACCACGAGGAACAGCGAGCGCCAGCCGAACGCGCCCATCAGCATGAACAGGAACGGGCTGAAAAACGCGAGGCCAATATATTCGCCGACCGTGTAGGTGCCCGTGGCCATCGCGCGTTCGCTTTGCGGGAACCAGGTGGCGACCACGCGGCTATTGGTCGGGAAGCACGGCGCTTCCGACACGCCGAGGCCGAGCCGGAATGCGAACAGCCCGCCGATGCCAGTCACGACCCCTTGCGCGAGCGTACACAGCGACCAGAACGTCATCGACAGGAAGTAGGTGAGCTTGCTGCCGAAACGGTCGAGAAACAGGCCGCCGGGAATCTGTGCGGCCACGTAGCTCCACGAGAACACTGAAAACAGCAGGCCCATCAGCGCCGCGTTGATGCCGAGTTCCTTCGTGAGTTGCGGCGCAGCGATGCCGAGCACTGTGCGGTCGAGATAGTTGATCATCGTGCCCACCGCGAGCAGCGCGAGGATCTTGTAACGGGCCTTCGAGCGGCGCGCGGTGCTCACCGCGCTGCCGTCTTGCACGGGTGCGCCCGCGGAGTTGGATTGAATCGATTGCGGCATAGGTGCTGGTCTCCTCAGTCGGCTTGTGTGCCGGTTCTTACGCGGCCGGTTAGCGTTGCAACAGCGATTGAAAATGGGTGTACATGCGCTCGGCATCCGGCTCGAGCCCGGTGAAGATGCGCATCGCGTCGACCGCCTGGTAGACCGCCATGCCGCCGCCGCTCAGCGTGCGGCAGCCAAGCGCCTCCGCTGCCTGCAGCAGCGCGGTGCGGATCGGAAAATAGACGATGTCGGCCACCCACAGCTCGCGATGCAGTAATTCCGCCGGCAGCGGCAGGCCCGGCAGCTTCGCCATGCCGGTCGGCGTCGCATGGATCAACCCTTGCGCGGTCGCCAGCGATTGCTCGAGCGACGTGCCCGCGCTCACTTTGGCCGCGGGAAAACGCTTTTGCAATTCGTCGGCGAGCGACTGCGCGCGCGCGGCATCGACATCGAACAGCGTCAGCGCTTGCGTGCCCATCTGCAGCGCCGCGTGCGCGACCGCCGCGCCCGCGCCGCCCGCGCCGAGCTGCACGACGCGTTCGAGCGACACGTCCGGCAGCCCGCGCTCGAACGCGCGCGCGAAACCGGACCAGTCGGTGTTGTGGCCGATGCGCTTACCGTCCTGGAACAACACCGTGTTGACCGCGCCGAGCGCGCGAACGTCGTCGGACAGTTCGTCGAGCAGCGGAATCACCGCCTGCTTGCACGGATACGTGATGTTCAGGCCGTTGAAGCCCATCCGTTCGGCCGCGCTGAGCAGTTCCGGCAGCGCGGCGCTGTCGAGCTTCAGCGCTTCGAGATCGATGCGCCGGTAGATGTAATGCAGACCGAGCTTGCTGCCTTCTTCCTCGTGCATCGCAGGGCTCAGCGAGCCGCCGATGCCGGAGCCGATCAGCCCCACCAGATACGAATGGGGCGTGGCGCGTGAATTCGCCTGCGCATTGGCCAGCGCGGCGATGTGCTCGTCCGGGCGGATGTTTTCTTGAGTGTTCATTTCGCCGCCCTATTCTTAAGAATCGTCGCCATCCGCTCCAGCGCGAGCACATAACCCTGGGTGCCGCAGCCGACGATGATCGCGTCCGCCACCGCCGACACGTACGAGTGATGCCGGAATGCCTCGCGGCGATGCACGTTCGAGATGTGCACCTCGATAACGGGCTTTTCGATCGCGCTGAGCGCATCGGCGATGGCCACCGACGTATGGGTATACGCGGCCGGATTAATCACGATGCCGTCGACCTTGGTGCGCGCGGCGTGCAGCCAGTCGATCAGTTGATGCTCGGCGTTCGACTGGCAGAAGTCGATCGCGAGGTCGAGACGTTCGCCGGCGTCGCGGCATAGCTTCGCGACATCGTCCAGCGTTTCGGCCCCATAGATGGCCGGCTCGCGGGTGCCGAGCAGATTGAGATTCGGTCCGTTCAGGACCAGTACGGAGGCAAAGCTCATGACGGCGACTCCTGCTAAGTAAGGCGCGCGGCGAACCGCGGCAGCCGCGGCGGTTCTTCGACGCGTAACGAAGTGTGCGCGCATCCGTGTCCACCGTCATTCGGGGTTTCTACGAATTTGTACCATCTAGTTAGTTTGTATAGACTGTTTCCAAACTCACGGATAGTCTGGCGGATTCTGGCCTGCGTTTTGCTCCGCTGCGTAACGAAGTGGCTCAATTTGCGCATTGCAGCAACACTGCTGGGCCGCGCGGCCCAGCACTTTCGCAGCGAGTGCCGCTCAAGCATTTACCCGTCGTCCGATTTATTTCGCAGGAGCCGTTGATGCAACGTTCGATTGCCACCGTGTCGATTAGCGGCACCCTCGTCGAGAAGCTGAGCGCGATTCGCGCGGCGGGCTTCGAGGGCGTCGAGATCTTCGAGAACGACCTGCTGTATTTCGACGGTTCGCCCGCCGACGTGCGCCGCATCGCCGAAGACCTCGGGCTGAAGATCATGCTGTTCCAGCCGTTTCGCGACTTCGACGGTGTGAGTCCTGAGCGGCTCGGACGCAACCTCGAACGTGCGAAGCGCAAGTTCGACGTGATGCACGAACTCGGCACGGATCGCATCCTCGTGTGCAGCAACGTGTCGCCGGATACGATCTGCGACGACACGCTGATGATCGACCAGTTGGGAGCACTGGCCCGCGCGGCGGAAGCGGCTGGCGTGATCGCCGGTTATGAGGCGCTTGCGTGGGGCAAGCACGTGAACACCTATCGCCACGCGTGGAAGCTCGTCGACGCGGTCAATCATCGAAGCCTCGGGCTCGTACTCGACAGTTTTCATACGCTGTCGCTGAACGACACGCCCGACGCGATCGCCGATATTCCGGGTGAGCGCATCGCGTTCGTGCAGATCGCGGACGCGCCGAAACTCGCGATGGACGTGCTCGAATGGAGCCGCCACTACCGGTGCTTTCCCGGCCAGGGCGACTTCGATCTCGCGAACTTCACTGCGCAGGTCGTCAAAGCCGGTTACAAGGGCCCACTCTCGCTGGAAATTTTCAACGACGGCTTTCGCGCCGCGCCGACGACGATCACCGCCGCCGACGGCCATCGCTCGCTGCTGTTCCTCGAAGAGCAAACCCGGGCGCTGCTGGAGGCACAGCAGCAGCCGCAGCAGACGGCGCGCGACCTGTACCGCTCACCCGCCGCGCCTGCCCACGTCGGCTATCAGTTCCTCGAATTTGCGGTCGACCACACTACGCGCGCGCAGCTCGCCGAGTGGCTCGGCCGGCTGCGCTTTCGCCAGGCCGGTCAGCATCGTTCGAAAGACGTCACGCTTTACCAGCACGGCGCAGCGTCGATCGTGCTCAATGCCGAGCCTGATTCGTTCGCGAACGCGTTTTTTCAGCAGCATGGGTTGTCGCTGTGCGCGTCGGCGTTTCGGGTCGACGACGCGAGCCAGGCGTTCGAGCGCGCGGCCGGGTTCGGCTACGCGCCGTTCTCCGGCCAGATCGGTCCCAACGAGCGTGTACTGCCCGCCGTGCAGGCGCCGGACAGCAGTCTCAACTATTTCGTCGACGAGACCCCGGACCAGCCGACGCTGTTCGAAGCCGATTTCGTGCTCACCGACATCAACGGGCCGACCGAGGTCGGTCCGCTCACGCGCATCGATCACGTGTGCCTGTCGGTGCCGGCGAATTCGCTCGATACGTGGGTGCTGTTTCTGCGCACCGCGTTCGGCTTCCAGGCGGAGCCGGGCGTACTCGTGCCAGATCCCTACGGGCTCGTGCGCAGCCGCGCGCTGCGCAGCAAGGACGGTTCGGTGCGGATTGCGCTGAATGCGTCGGTGGATCGTCATACGGCGGTCGCCGAGGCGCTGCACACGTATCATGGCTCCGGCCTGAATCACGTCGCGTTCAGCACGGGCGATATCTTCAGCGCGATCCCCGAGTTCGCTGCCGACGGGGTGCCAGTGCTGCGCATTCCTCGCAATTACTACGATGACCTCGCCGCTCGCTACGCGCTGTCCGACGCGCTGCTGGAAGCGATGCGCGCAAACAATATCCTCTACGACCGCGACGAACGCGGCGGCGAGTTCTTCCACGCTTATACGGAACAGCTCGATCAGCGTTTCTTCCTCGAAATCGTCGAGCGACGCGGCGGCTACGACGGTTACGGCGCGGCCAATGCGGCGGTGAGGCTTGCGGCTCAGGCGCAACGGCGCAAGTAATCGAGCGCGGTACCCGGCCGCTCAGCCCTCTGCACCGACCGGCCCGGGCACGCCGCCTGCGTCGCCAGCCGGAGCAGGTCTGCTGTCTCGATATAATGGCGGCTGTTGTCGCGCTCCGGCCGCGCGCGTGCGTGATACGCGGCGCGGCGTTGCGGACCACCAGCCGAATCGCCGAATCAACGCCAGGAGAGATATGAAGAAGTTCGCCGTAGTCCTGTCCGTTCCGCTGCTACTCAGCGCTTGCGCGTATTTTCAGAAAGACCCGGATGCCGGCGAGCCCGTCACCGACACCACGACGCAGCGTTCCGTGAACGATGTGATTGCGTGTCTGACGCAGATGGCCAACCAGCACGACGCCGCGTTCAAGTCCACCGCAATACCCCAAGGCCAGATGCTCGATTTCGGTGACTCGAACATCGTCAAGATCCGCAGCGACAACGGCGCGACAACTTACCGTTTCTATGCGGGCAAGCGTCACGTAAGCAATCTGTGGATTGAATCGGCAGGAAAGACCTGTGCCCCGTAAGGATTTTGGCGCAAAAAAGCGAGGTTCCGGGCGCCACAATCTGCTGTATTGCCACGTTCATGTCACGGCGTTACAGGACAATGAGGTCTTAAGAATCGCTTAAGACTTCATCCCCATGATCCCCCGGACATGTCCCCGCACGAGGTGCGCCTCCATGAATCAGCCTGAACCGAATACCACGGAAACACCCGCCAAGCGGCCCACGATCCTGCGTCGTTTACTGAGCCATCATGAACTGGCGACACTGCTGCTGTTGCTGCACGCTCCGATCGACGCCTCCGCAAAACCCGAGATTCCGCAGCTCTACGAAGCCGGTCTCGTCGAGACCGTGTCGAGCGATGCCGGCACCCCGCATATTCGCCTGACGCAGGAAGGCAACGCGGTATTGCGAGGACTCGGCGTCAAATAACGAGATCAACGCGAAGATCACACGCGTTACAAGCATTCAAGGCCGCGGCCGACGCTTTGCGTTGACGCGGCCTTCGTCATTCCAGCCCGGTGAGCCGACTGTTTGCGAGACCGTTGGCGTCGAGCGCAAGAACACTCAACAGCTCATGCGACCGGCCGTGACCCAAAAAAGCTCAGTTGCGCAGCGTGCCGTGCAGCAGCATCCGATATTCGGTCGGCGTCACACCGACCGTCGCCTTGAATTGCCGCGTGAATGCGCTGTGGTCGGTATAGCCGCAGCGCGCGGCGACGTCGGTGACCTTGTCGTGCGACACCAGCAGCGCGGTCGCCGCATCGAGCCGCGTTTTCAGCAGCACCTGACGCGGCGTCAGATGAAACACCTTGTGAAAATAGCGCTCCAGTTGCGCGACCGACATGTCGGCCATCGCCGCCAGTTGCTTCAGATTGAGCGGCTGCACGTAGTTTTCCTGGATCGACTGCACGACCGCCGCGAGCCGGCTATACGCCGGGTGGCTGCTTTCGTCCGCTTTCAGATCGCGGGAGATGCCAGCCAGGCCGACCACTTTGCCGCTCGCGTCGCGCAGCGGCTGCTTGCAGGTCAGGCACCAGCCCGGCTGGCGGCCCGGATACAGATGCAATTCGAGCTGATCGAGCATCTGGTTACCTACCCCGATGATGGCCTTGTCCTGCGCGGTGTAGACACGTCCGAAGCGGCGCGGAAACACGTCCTCGGCGGTCTTGCCAAGCAGCGCGGTTTTTTCCTTGAAGCCGCAACGCGATGCGAGCGTGCGGTTGACGAGCGCATAACGCGCGTCGGCGTCCTTGACGAAGAACACGACGTCCGGCATCGCGTCGAACACCGGCTCGAGCAATCTGAAGTGCGACAGCATGCCGGACAGCGTCGTATCGTCCGGTTCCAGCGGATGAGCCAGCGTGTTCATGATGCGGGTCCCGTGGGTCGATGCCTGGTTGAATGCTTTGTGCACGCGTTCGCGAATCGCCGCGTGAGCGTGGCCAGGCGGCCAGCCCGTGCGGCAATTGCGAACGATTATAGAGCGGCGCGGCGGTCGTCAATATCCGCCGAGCGTCGGCGTGACGTCGTTACCGTGCGACGGTGGGCGGGTCCGCCGCGCGCATCAGCGTGCCGATTTGCGCGGGACTGAACGGCGGGCGTGGCGCGGCGGCCGGCCAGCCGAAGTACAGGTTCGCGGCCGCACCGCAGATTCTTCCCTGACACGGCCCCATCCCGCAGCGGGTTTGCAACTTCGCGTCGCGCCAGTCGGCGCAGCGGCGTACTTCGCCGACGCTCACGTCTTCGCAGCGGCACAGCAGTGTCGCGTCCGCCGGTGGGGTGCGCGCAGCTTCCGTCAACGCGAACGACGTTGCGACGCGGGCGCCGAAACGCCGCCAGCGCGCTCGTTGCGCGACGAGCGCGCGCAGCGCCGCGCGCTGCGTGGCGGCCGCGCCGCCTGCCGTCAGGCCGGCGATCTCGCCTTCGACACAAGCGAGCTCCGCGCCGCCGATGCCGGTGCATTCGCCCGCCGCATACACATGCTCGAGCGAGGTGCGCTGTTCATCGTCGACGACGATCTCACCGGCGTCGTTGATCGCGCAGCCGAGCGCGTGTGCGAGCGTGGCGTTCGGCACGAGCCCGTAGCCGCACGCAACGCGATCGCAATCGAGCGTCACGTCACGCTCGCCGCGCCGGATCGTCACCTGCCGCACGCGGTCGTCGCCACGCGCTTCGCGCACGATGCTGCCGGTCCAATAACGCAGTCCCGTGAAACCGCGCGTCAGCGCGATCGCCTGACTCAGCTTCGCGGGCTCGCGCAGCAGCGACGCGCCGAAACGCGCGAGCTCCGCGGCAGGCGCCTGCTCGACGACCGCCAACACACGAGCGCCAGCGTCGCGGGCGGTGGCGAGCGCGGCGATCAACAGCGGACCGCTGCCGGCAATCACGATCCGCTCGTCACGCACCGGCGTGCCGCCTTTGATCAGGGCCTGCAACGCGCCGGCGCCGGTCACCCCGGGCAAGGTCCAACCAGCGAACGGCAGCAGCCGCTCGCGCGCGCCGGTCGCCAGGATCAAACGGCCGTAGCTGACCGAAACGCCGCCGTGCGCGGCGGATTCGAGCAGCAAGCCGTGGCGGCCGAGCGGCGCGATCACGCGGGTCGACGGCCAGTGCGTGAAGCGCCGCTCCGTTTGCAGCGCGGCAAGCAGCGCGTGCAGCGGTGCCTGCGGAGGATGCGCGGGGCCTTGACGCCAGATCTGGCCGCCCGCGCGCGGATTGTCGTCGACGATAGCTACCGTCGCCCCGCTTTGTGCCGCTGCCCGCGCCGCATTGAGCCCGGCCGGACCGCCCCCGATCACGACGACATCGAAATGCTGCGTAACGTCCTGCGTCATGCGCGTCCCGCTCCGTTCGGTGTCTGCACGCGCTGGCCGTCGCGGCACAGCGTCAGGCAAGCGAGCGCGTGCGCGCGGCCGTCGATCGTCACGCGACATTCCTGGCATACGCCCATGCCGCACAATGCCGCACGCGGCTCGCCTTTGAGCGATAGCCGCGAAGCGCTGACGCCGGCAATCGCGAGTGCGCCGGCCACGGTCGTGCCGGCCGCCACTTCGATCTCGCGGCCATCGATCTTCAGACGGATACGGGCCGCCCGGCGGTCAGTCATGGACCACCTGTTCAGCAAAGCGGACCGGCAGATAGGGCTCGACGGGAATCGACGCGGCGCTTCCCGCGATCTGCGCGGCGAGCAGTTTCGCGGTAGCGAGAGACGTCGTCACGCCGAGCCCTTCGTGACCGACCGCAAGCCAGACGCCACGCGTCAGGCCGCACGCAAAATCGCCGACCGGCCCGATCAGCGGCAGTCCGTCCGGCGACGCCGCCCGAAAGCCGGTCCATGCGCGGATGCCGTTGAGCGTCGGCAGCACAGGCAGATATTGCGCGGCGCGTTGCAGCATCTGCGCGAGCACTGGCAACTCGACGGTGGGATCGGTGCTGTCGAACTGGCGCGACGAGCCGATCAACAGCTGGCCGGTCGGGCGCGGCTGCGCATTGAACGCGACCGACGTGCCGCTCGCATGATGCGCGCTCTTGATATAGCCAAGTTCGAGCAATTGATGGTGAATCAGTCCCGGGTATCGATCGGTGATCAGCAGATGGCCTTTCTTCGCTTGCAATGGCAGCGAAGGCAGCAGCTGCGCGGCGCCGAGACCGTTTGACACGACCACGTGAGCGGCACTAATGCGCTCGCCTCCGTCCAGCGTCACGCCACCCGCGCAAATCGACGTGACCGTTGCGCCGAGCCGCACGCGAATATTCGCCGCCTGCGGCGACTGCGTGAGCAGCCATTCAGCGGCAGTGGGCGCGTACACGATGCTGTCGTGCTCGGTCCTCAGCGCGCCAGCCATCGACTCGGCGAGCGCCGGCTCGCACGCGCGCAATTCGGCTGCATCCAAAAGTTGCGCGGCCACGCCGTTCGCCGCGAACACCGCATGCATCGCGCGCGCGGCTTGCCATTCTTCTTCGTCGGCGGCGATCCACAGCGTGCCGCAGCGCGCGAACGCGTCGCGCGCACGCAGTTGCGGTGCGAGTTGCAGCCACAGATCGCGCGAATAAAGGCTCAGCGCCAGTTCCGCGGGCGAGTCGTTCATCACGACGATATGGCCCATGCCGGCCGCGGTCGCGCCACCGCCGATACGTTGCGCGTCGAGCACGTCGACGCGCATGCCGAGCGCGGCCAACTCCGCCGCGCATGCGGCACCGACGATGCCCGCCCCGATGATCAATGCGTCCGGGCTCATGCGGTCGGAATGCCCCACGCGAACGGATCGCTTTCGTCGAAACACAGACGCCCTTCGGCCATGATGTGCGCGTGACCGGTGATCGTCGGGATCACGTGGACGCCGTCGCCAGCGGCACGATAGCTCGCGTCGAACACGCTGCCGATGATGCTTTCCTGCCGCCACACCGCGCCCTCGGCGAGTTTGCCGTCCGCCGCGAGACACGCGACTTTCGCGCTGGTGCCGGTGCCGCACGGCGAGCGGTCGTATGCATTGCCGGGGCACAGCACGAAGCTGCGGCTGTCGAGGCCATCACGGGAGCCCGGCCCGAACAGCTCGATATGGTCGATCAGCGCGCCGTTCGCGCCGGTGATGTTCTGTGCGCTCAACGCGTCGCGGATCGCGGAACTGAAGGTGGTCAGACTCGTGATCTGTGCGGCTTGCAGTTCGTGCCCATGTTCGGCGACGAGGAAAAACCAGTTGCCACCCCAGCCGATATCGCCGGTCAACAGGCCGTAGCCGGGTACGTCGACCTGCACCGCCTTGCGATAGCGATAGGCGGGCACATTGCGCACCGCAACGCTGCGATCTTCGTTGAGCGTCGCCTCGACCACACCGACCGGGGTCTCGATGCGATGACGCCCGGGTCCGATCCGCCCCATGTACGCGAGCGACACGACGAGCCCGATCGTGCCGTGTCCGCACATGCCGAGATAACCGACGTTATTGAAGAAGATCACGCCGGCTGCGCAGCTTCGATCGTCGGGCTCGCACAGCAGCGCGCCGACCACCACGTCCGAGCCGCGCGGTTCGGTGACGATGCCCGCGCGCCAGTCGTCGAAGCGCGTGCGGAAAACGTCGAGCCGTTGCGCGAGCGTGCCGCCGCCCAGGTCCGGGCCACCCGACACCACGAGGCGGGTGGGCTCACCGCCGGTGTGCGAGTCGATAAAGTTCAGGGTTTTCATGACGCACATGGTAGAAACCGCGGGCCAGTGGGTCTTGGCGCGCGTGCGCGCGGATTGTGACGAATTGGGCATAGCGCGCCGAGCGCGGTCCGCACGGCATCGCGCACACGGAACCGCCCAAGGTCCGATCGTCGAAAGGACCGTCTGCTCAGGCTATCGGGAGGGTAGACGCGGCGGATCGGCAGAACCGCATCGCACGAGCCATCATCATCCGACGCACGCGAAGTTCAGCACAAGCGGTCTGCCGACGGGCGCGAACATCGCAACGCGCAGCGAACTGCGCATTGCGTCAGCTAACGCCTCGCAGCGTCTTCGCGCACACTCACCAGCCGGTAACCGCTCTTGTAGATGGGCCGCAACAGAAAACCATTGCGCGGCTCGATCTCGAGCAGCACGCGCAGCTGCGATACATGCGTGTCGATCGTCCGCGTGAATTCGATCAGCTCGCGGCCCCACACCATCGTGTAGATGTGATCGCGCGACATCACGCGGCCGAGATTGGAAAAGAACAGCATGGCCAGCCGATACTGCGTGCTGGTGAGCGGCACCCGTTCTCCCCGCAGCAACGCCACCTTGCGGATCCGGTCGAAGCGGTAGGGGCCGACTTCAAAACTTGCCGTCGCACAGCGCTCCGGATACGCGCGCCGCAGCAGCGCCGCGACGCGTGCGCGAAATTCGGCGGCACGCAGCGGCAACGGCAGGTAATCGTCGGCACCGTCTGCGAGCGCGCGCACCATGCTCGCCTCCGACCGGTCGTTCGATACGAACATGATTGGCAACTGTTCGCCGGCAATCCGGCGTACCTGCCCCAGCAGCTCGGCGCCCGCGAGCCGCGTGCTGTGCCAGTCGAGCACCAGCAGGTCCATCGTGGAATGGGCGAGCGCCCTCGACATCTCCAGACCGTCGTCAAAAGCGGTGCAGAAATGGCCGGCGCTCATCAGGACATGCTCGATCGACTGACGCATGACCGGGTCACGCTGAAGGACAGCAACACGCATAGGTGAAATCTCGAAGGGAAAAGGCCAGTCATTCTCGAAGGCATATCCTTTCTGTCCCATCGGAGCATTCCGATTTTGCGTCGCTGGCCGGCAGCCACATCCACACTTCACCGCGCATCGAAACATGCCACGCCGCAGCAGGCTTACGATGCATTCATGAACTCATCCACTGCCTCGTTTTCGCCCAAGCTCGGCCGCGTTCTCGCAACGGTCAGCGTCGGCTTCGTCGTCACGCAACTGGACGTGACTATCGTCAACATCGCGTTGCCGAGAATCGGCTGGGACCTGCATGCGAACGTCGCCGGGCTGCAATGGGTCGTCGATGCATACACGCTCGCGTTCGCGGTGCTGATGCTGTCGGCCGGCTCGCTCGGCGACCGGTTCGGCGCGCGGCGCATCTACGCGGCCGGGATCGTGTTGTTCGCGCTCGCGTCGCTTGCCTGCGGACTCGCGCTCGATGCCCGGATGCTGGTGGCCGCGCGCGCGGTGCAAGGCATCGGCGCGGCGGCGATGCTGCCGACTTCGCTCGCGCTGCTCAACCAGTCGTTCGGTCATGATCCGAAGTTACGGGCCCGCGCGGTCGGTCTGTGGACCGCGTCCGGCGCGATATCGATCGCGGCGGGACCGGTGGCCGGCGGCCTGCTGATCGCCGCGTTCGGCTGGCGCAGCATCTTCCTCGTCAATCTGCCGATCTGCGCGGCCGGCCTGCTCGCGACGCTGCTGTGGATTGCGCGCCCGCAAGCGTCGCCATCCGGCGCGCCCGCCGCCGTCTCCGGGAACACAGGAACAGGCACCAGCGCGGGCACAGCCACGGACACGGCCCGCCGCGGCATCGACCTGGGCGGCCAGTGTCTCGCGATCGTCGCGCTAACGGCCTTTGTCGCCGCGGTCATCGAATGGCGGCCGCTGGGCCTCGCGCATCCGGTCGTGGCCGGCGGCTTCGTCGTCGCGCTGCTGGCGGCGGGCGCGTTCGTATTCGTCGAAGCGCGCGTCGCGAGCCCAATGGTGCCGCTGTCGCTGTTCGGCACGCGCACCTTCAGCGCGGCGGTGCTGTTCGGCATCTGCGTGAATCTGACGTACTACGGCATGGTGTTCGTGCTCAGTCTTTATCTGCAACGCGTGCGCGGCTACACGCCGTTTCAGGCGGGACTCGCGTTTCTGCCGTTGACGGGCGGCTTCCTGATCTCGAACGTCGCGAGCGGCTGGGTGATCGGCCGCTTCGGCGTGCGCGTACCGATGATCTTCGGCGCGATCACCGCCGGCCTCGGCTATGGGTTGCTGCATCTCGTCGATGCCGGCACGCCGCTGATCGGTCTGCTGCTGCCGTTCCTGCTGATTCCGTCGGGCATGGGTCTGGCGGTGCCGGCGATGACCACCGCGGTGCTCGCATCGACAGAAGCGAAGCGCGCAAGTACCGCCTCGGCGGTACTGAACACCGCGCGTCAGGCGGGTGGCGCGGTCGGCGTGGCCGCGTTCGGCGCGCTCGCGGGTGGCGCGGCCGCGGCGCAGATCGTGCCGGGGATGCAAATGGCGACCGCCATCTCCGTGGCGCTGCTGGCGCTGGGCGGGATGCTCGCGTGTTTCGTACACCCGGAACCTCACGCGACAAAACCCGCCCACGCGCGTCGAGAGCGCGCAACCGGCAGACGGACCAGTGACAGATAAGTAAGCCGCGATGACGGCTCGAACGCGCCGGCAAGATAAAAACCCCCGCGATGCTCAACGCACCGCGAGGGTTTCCCTATGCAAAGCGAGCGGCGCCTCGAACGATGCCGCGAGGCGCCACCGCATCGCCTATAGCGACGTCTCCTGGATCACGCCGGTATCCACCGCGCGTTCGATCAGGCCATCATCGCGTGCCTTGGCGATTGCGTTGGCGATCAGTTTCTCCGGCTCTTCGATCTCGGCCTTCAGCGTGCCGATAAATCCGGACGCGTCCAGAATCACCAGCGTTTTCGCCGATTCGGCGAGGCTGATGATGACGCGATGCGGCGTCGGCCCTTCGCCGAGACTCGCGCACAGTTGCGTAGCCTTGCCACCGATTATCTGCTCGAAATTCTCAATCATTATGTGCTCCCTTGATTGCGCGAAATGGAATACCTGCCGCGCCGGCGCTGCCGCTCACGCGTCAAAGCCCGCCGAGACGGCCACGCGGCGCGCGTGCGCCGTCGATGCTCATACGCCCCGCGCCAGTCACGAACAGCAGCAGGAAGCCACCCGCGATACCGATGTTCTTCCAGAAGTGGATCACCATGTCGTGTTGCAACGCAGGGTCGGTAATGTTCCAGAAATCGTGGCCCAGCACGGCTGTCGCCACCGTGTAGACGGCCATGATCAGCGCGAGCGGACGCACCTTGAAACCGACCACCAGCAACAGCCCGCCCAGCACTTCCACCGCGGTGGCGATCGGCGCGGCGACCTGCACGAACGGCACGCCCTTCGAATGCAGATAGCTGACGAAGCCCGCATAGCCCAGCAACTTCATCACTCCGCTCCACAGAAACAGCACCGCAAGGGCAAGACGGGCGATGAAAATGACGCCGGAATCAACGGGACGCGACATGAGGGGCTCCTGTAATTGAATAAGCAGCAGACCCGGATGGGCAGCCGCAGTTCCCCGCCTCGCCCCTGAGCATATGTGCAACGGCCGGCTTTTCCAAGCCCGGCCGGCGACGCGGCAGGCCCACGCGGCGCGGCGGGCCGCTCAGGCTGACGGATAGGTGGCGACCTCGATCAGGTTGCCATCGGGATCGCGGCAATACACCGACGTCATCTTGCCGCGCGCGCCGTCGCGCTCGACCGGCCCGGCCTCGATCGCAATGCCCTCGGCGAGCCAGTGCGCTTCGACGTCGGCCGGATTCGCGGTCGTAACGAAGCATAGATCCGCGCTGCCCGGCACCGGCTCGCGCGACGTGAACCACGCGACGGTATCGGCCGTTGCCGGACGCAGGTTGATCTTCTGATTGCCGTAGGTCATCGCGACGCGCGTGCCGCTGCGCGATGCAAATTCGGTGCGCCGCATGCCGAGCGCGCGCGCGTACCACGCGGCGCTGGCTTCCACATTCGCGACGTTCAGAACGAGATGATCAAGACTATCTAGCTGGAAGCTCATCGGTTTCTTCGTGATTCCGTTGACGCCAAGTGATGGACGGGAAAGCGGCTATGTGCGCGGCGCGTCGGGCGCGAGCAGCACGCCTTTGGTGAACACGAAGCAGCCGTAGCCGCGCTCTTCGCCGGTCGCGATCACGCAGTAGGCCTCGCGCGCGCGCTCGTAAAATGCGAAGCGCTCGATCGACATGAACGGCACCTCGCGCCCTTCGGCAGCATCGACCTCGGCCTGCGCCTCGCGCTGTACCGCCGGGAGCGTATGCGGCTCGCCGACCACTTCCATGCGCGACGCGGGATGGTCGACGAAGGTATCGAGCGGCAGCACCGACAGCACCGCGCGAACCGCGCGCGGCGAGCTGACGCCATCGAGACGCAACAACTCGCCGAGCACCGTGTCGCGCGCGACCGATTCGGCCGGGAAGTTCGCATCGCAGATGACGACTTCGTCGCCGTGGCCCATCGAGCGCAGCGCATACAGTATGTCGGCGTTAAGCAGCGGGTCCAGATTTTTCAGCACGGTGTCTCCTTATTGTGCGGTTCGTGCGGTTCATGCGGTCGGCAGCGTCGATCGCGCGCGGTTGGCGCCGGGCTCGCGCGATGCGAACCCGGTGGTCTACAGTTCGCACCTGCAGAGCGCGTTCAGCGTTGCGTCGGTCGATCACGCAAGGCCGTCCCGCCGACTGGCGATGATCGATCGATTGTAGCAAGCAACGTCGTGCGCTTGCCCGACACGCAGGTGAGCACACGCGCGTTCCGGCCAGGCATCGCGCGCTCCACCGGCGCGGGTCGTCGTCGAACCGCCGCGCCGGGTGAAAGATTGCGCGTCAGACAATCCGGCCGCGGCCCGCCTTGCTCTGCCGCACCACCAGCGCAGTCCGCCGACCAACGCCAGCAGCAGGAGTCCCGCGCCGCCCATCACTGGCTCACGCCAGCCGAGCAGCGCAACGAACGTGAACGCGCGCGCGCCGGCGAGTAAAGCGAAGCCAGCAATGGCGCTCGAGATCGCATCGGCGGCGGCCGACACGCGTGCCAGTGCGAAGCTGGCCTTCAAAGTCGTGGAAGCAGCGGGCCCGTACATGATCGCTCCGATGAAGAAAACGTTGCGAAAGCGTTGTCAGGCGGCGCCCGGTGCTTCATCGAGAAAGCCCGTGACCGCCTGCAGACGCCCGTGCACATCCACCACGCCGAAGTCGGACCCCCTGACGATCGCGTCGCCCGCAGGGGTCGTCAGCGCCCACGAAAACCGCACGCGATTCGCGAACCCGTCCACGTCGGTCGTGCGGCGAAACGTGTGGTGCGGGAAACGCTCGTGCACCGCGCGGATCATTGCGTCGATGCCGTCGTGCCCGCTGCCGGCGAGCAACGGATCGCGATAATCGGCATCGGCGCTCCAGGTCGTTGCAATCAGCTCGCGGCGGCGCGCGCCATCAGTCTCGTTCCAGGCGTCGAAATAACGGTCGACCAGATCGGTATGCGCATTCATTTGAAGCTCCTGGTTGGTAGCACTGAGCACAACGCTCGGCATGCGTCGCATGCGGCGGGCTCGGATTGAAGATTGGCCGCTCGCGCGCATGGCGTCGATTACGTCGGAGGTAAGCAAAGCGAGGCGACGGTGTGCGAGCACCGCGCTTCTTCGCTGAATTGGCCAGTCGGCCGAGTCGTCGGCACACGCGCGAGCCGCTGACCTCCTGATCAATGGCAGCCGCGCGGCGCTTGCTTAAACGGAGCGTGCTGCGAGCCGCCTGATTGATATGAAGGGCTCCCTGCGATTGCTGATGGCTCGCCGGTGACGAGATTTCGAAGTCGCTGGAACATTACCCGCCACGTAATGGATTGCTCGTGCGCTTTTAACTATGATCGGTGGCATGAACTCACTCTCTTTTGCGCCCACCGCTTCTTCGCCGTCACCTGTCGCCGGCCGCACGGTTGGCGATCTGCTGCGCGAATGGCGGCAACGGCGACGGATGAGCCAATTGCTCCTCGCCACCGAAGCCGATATTTCCACCCGCCATCTGAGTTTCGTCGAATCGGGCCGTGCGCTGCCCAGCCGGGAGATGGTCATGCATCTTGCCGAGCGGCTCGATGTGCCGTTGCGCGCACGCAATGCGCTATTGATGGCGGCGGGTTACGCGCCGCTATTCCGTGAACGTCCGCTGTCCGATCCGCAACTCGCCGCCGCGCGCGAAGCCGTCGAGCTGGTGCTCAAGGGCCATGAGCCGTACCCGGCACTGGCGGTCGACCGGCACTGGACCATCGTCGCGACCAATAACGCGCTCGCGCCATTGTTGACCGGTGCGAGCGCTGAACTGCTGAAGCCGCCGGTCAATGCGCTGCGACTGAGTCTGCATCCGCACGGCGTCGGGGCGTCGATCGTCAACTGGCATGCATGGCGAGAGCACGTGCTGGCACGCTTGCAACGGCAAATCGAAGTGAGCGGCGACGAAACACTCAGCGCATTGCGCGACGAACTGGCCGCCTATCCGGCGCCGCCGGACGCTGGCCCAGCGCATCCGGACGACATCGGCACCAACCAGATCGCCGTGCCGCTGCGGCTGCGCACACCGCTCGGCGTACTGTCGTTGTTCAGCACCACCACCGTGTTTGGCACGCCGGTCGACGTCACGTTGTCGGAACTGGCGATCGAAGCGTTCTTTCCAGCGGATCCGCAAACCGCCGCCGCATTGCGCGAGTTCGCCGAAAGCCAGCGCGATAAAACCGCCAGCTAACATCAAGCGGATTGCCCGGCGGGCATCGACGCACCGCCCGCACCGCTCGCTACCGCTCGCGCATCCCCGCCCCAGGAGCACGCGCTGCGTCCTGGCGCTGCCGACAGCTCTGTGCCCGAACTCGCAATCCATGCTATCGTTTTCAGTTGCGTTTCTGGCCACCGTCCGGTGGCATGTGAACCATTTGAACCGCACCTCCTGAATCGCAGCATCTGTTCCGCTGCCTGTCCGTCAAATTTATCCATGTCAGACTTTTCCACTCCGCTTGCCCGCGTAACGCGGCGTTTCGACATCAATCCGAAACCGCTCGGCATCGCACTCGTCCTTATCGCGCTTGGCGCCGTGTATCTCGCGCAAACCGTCAGTGGCCGCCAGGCAGCGCTCTATATAGTTGGCGCGCTGCTCGGCATCTCGCTCTATCACGCGGCATTCGGTTTCACGTCGGCCTGGCGCGTTTTCATCGCCGATGGCCGCGGCGCGGGGCTGCGCGCGCAAATGCTGATGCTCGCGCTCGGCGTGCTGCTGTTTTTCCCGGCGCTCGCGGCCGGCACGCTGTTCGGCCATCCCGTGACCGGGCTCGTCGCGCCCGCCGGCACGTCGGTAGTGGTCGGCGCGTTCATGTTCGGCGTGGGGATGCAACTCGGCGGTGGCTGCGCGTCCGGCACGCTGTACACGGTAGGTGGCGGTAGTACCCGCATGCTCGTCACGCTGGCGGCGTTCATCGCCGGTTCGGTGGTCGCCACCGCGCACATGCCGTTCTGGACTGCGTTGCCGTCGCTGAAGCCGTTCTCGATGGTGAAGACGTTCGGCGCGGGCTGGGCGATCGCGCTGAATCTGGTGATTTTTGCCGTGATCGCCGCATTGACGGTGCTGGTCGAACGGCGCCGCCATGGTCGACTCGTCAACCAGCCACTGCGCCAGCCGCATGGGTCGCCGTTGTTGCACGGTCCCTGGCCCCTGTTCGCCGGCGCGATCGCGCTCGTCGTGCTCAACTTCGCGACGCTTGCGCTGTCTGGACGGCCGTGGGGCGTCACGTCAGCGTTCGCGCTGTGGGGCGCGAAGGTTTTCGCCGCGCTGGGCATCGACGTCGCGAACTGGCCATACTGGGCCGCCCACGCCAACGCAGGTGCGCTGGCCGCGCCTGTTACACATGACGTCACCTCGGTGATGGACCTGGGCATCGTTCTCGGCGCGATGGCGGCCGCCGCGCTGGCGGGCCGTTATGCGCCAGTGTGGAAGGTGCCGGTGCGCTCGCTGATCGCCGCGGTGATCGGCGGGCTGATGCTCGGATACGGTGCTCGCCTCGCCTATGGTTGCAACATCGGCGCCTATTTCAGCGGCATCGTGTCAGGCAGCTTGCACGGCTGGCTCTGGCTGGTCGCCGCTTTCGCCGGTAACGTGCTGGGCACCCGCCTGCGCCCGCTGTTCGGCCTCGAAGTCGAACGCGTCCGCCAGACCAGCTGCTAGCGCTTACACATGTCGTTACAAACGCGGCCCCGCGTTCGCTCCCTTTGTAACTAGGGCCGCACCTTTCCTCTTTCTCTCGAATCTGTCCCTCGCAGTTCCTCGCATCACAGCATTTATTACCGCTTATTGCGCTGCTTTCTATTACCTTTCTAATTTGAAACTGATTCCCGGCTAGCCTTCCGCGCTTCGCCGAGTGAGCCGCCGGTTGTGCGAGAGGCATGCGCAACAAGGGTTTTCGCGGATTAGAAGTGATTCTCGGTCGGGCGACAATTCAGCCGGCATCGCATATTACGGCCGTGTGAAGAAGTTACCGAAAATGCGTGTGGTTTTTTGAGATATTTTTGCGACAAGGGATTGCTTTCTCTTTTTACCCTTCATACAATTCGACCCAAGCTGTTACGAAATGTAACGCCTTGTATCAAAGTTTGCGAGGTGTATCAGGTAGTGACGTGTAGCCGGGGGATCGTGTCCGGCGAGGCAAAAAAGAGATAGCGGCAAAAAGCCGACATGGTAATTCGGGGCTTCGGAAACACAAAAAAATGGACCGTAGCAGCGATACGCTGGATTCAATCCGCGAAATAAATTTGTCTTACATCATGCTCGCGCAACGTATGTTGCGTGAGGACAAACCGGTCGGCATGTTCCGGCTCGGTCTGTCGTCGGAACTGGCCGATTTGCTCGCCGGGCTGTCGCTCGCGCAGATCGTCAAGCTGGCCTCCTCCGACCAGCTTCTGTGCTTTTTCCGCTTCAACGACCACTCAATGCTGTCCGCATTGACGCAAACGACGAAGCACACCGCGGTTGCCCCGACTCACGCGGCGATCCTGCTTGCAGGCCAGCCCGCCGAGCAATTTGCCTGAGGTGAGTGCAATGCTCAAGCGAAGCCTGACCGAAGACGCGCAGGAAGTGTTCCGCGCGATCGCGCTGATCGAACTCGGCGCCCGCATGCAGGTGCTCGAAAGCGAACTGACGCTGTCGCGCGACCGGATGATCCGCCTGTACCGCGAGGTCAAGGGCGTATCGCCGCCCAAGGGCATGCTGCCGTTTTCGGCCGACTGGTACATGACGTGGCTCGCGAACATCCACGCATCGCTGTTCTACAACACGTACCTGTTCCTGAAGAACGAAGCGCGCTGCTCGCATCTCGATGCGCTGACCAAGGGATATCGGCTGTATCTGGAGCATTGCCAGCACAGCGATAGCGAACCGGTGCTCGACCTGACGCGCGCATGGACGCTGGTGCGTTTCTTCGACGCCGACATCCTGCAGTTGACCAGGTGCTGCCGCTGCACCGGCAAGTTCGTCGCGCACAAGCACGATCTGCAGCATAACGTCGTGTGCGGTGCCTGCCAGCCGCCGTCGCGCGCGGGCAAGACGAAAAAAGCAGCAGCCGCGCGCCAGCAAGCGCTCGGCGCCGCGCAGGTCGCTGAGGCCGCCTGAACGGATTCACGCAGATTCGGATCGACTCGTTGGGGGGCGCGGCGAGCCCCACTGAGCCACAGCTCATAACAAAAAAGTTCTCGCAGTAATTTGCACCCCGGAAGTCGGATCGCGGTCCGATCTCCGGGGTGTTTTTCATGGCGGATTCATAGTGAGCAATGGAAGCGCAAAGTTGGTCAGCCAATCTCGCCCGATCGCCGCGTCACCGCACCCGGTGAGCGTAGCCGCAACCGCCGGCTCGACCTGCACCGCCGGCAAAGCCAGCGTCAACCGGCAAGCCCCACCGTCTGCGCGACGAGCCAAAGATTCGCGGCACTAATCGCGACGAACAGCGTCCACGCGAGCAGCCGCGTCGGCAATCTGTTCGCGAATTCACCCATCAGCGAGCGGTCACTGGTCATGCGAATCAGCGGATAAAGCGCGAACGGCAGTTGCAGGCTCAGCACCACCTGGCTTGCGACGAGCAACTGGCCGACCGCGCCGTTGCCCAGTATCTGCACGCCGATCAGCGCCGGAATCAGCGCGAGCGCGCGCGTAATGAAGCGCCGCTGCCAGCACGGAATCTTCATCTTCAGGAAGCCTTCCATGATGACCTGCCCCGCCACGGTGCCGGTGAAGGTCGAGCTTTGCCCCGACGCCAGCAGCGTGATCGCGAACAGGACCGCGGCGAAACCGGTGCCGACGATCGGCGCGAGCAGCCGGTATGCGTCTTCGATCTGCGTGACCTGTTGGTGCCCGGTCGCATGAAACGCCGCGGCGGCGAGAATCAGGATCGCCATGTTGATCAGCAACGCGAGCACCAGCGACGCGATCGTATCGATGCGCGACAGTCCGATCGCCGAGCGGATGCTGGCCGGATCGCGCTTCACCGCGCGGGTCTGCACGATCGACGAATGCAGATACAGGTTATGCGGCATCACCGTCGCGCCGAGAATACCGATCGCGAGATACATCGGTTCGCGCGAATCGAGCGCCTGCCACGACGGAATCAGCCCCTGCGCGACGGACGGCCAGTGCGGCCTCACGAGCGCAAGTTCGACGATGTAGCCAATGCCGATCGTGGCGATCAGCCCAAGCATGATCGCTTCGAGGTCACGGAAGTTCTTGCCCTTGAGGCCGAGCACGATCAGTGTGTCGAACGCGGTGAGCAGCACGCCGGTGGTCAGCGAGCAATGGAATAGCAGATGGAAAGCAAGCGCGCCGCCGAGCACTTCGGCGAGATCGCATGCGACGATCGACAGCTCCGCGAGCAACCATTGCATGCGTGCGACGCGCGGCGAGTATCGCGCGCTGGACAGTTGCGCGAGGTCGCGCCCGGTGGCGATCCCCAGGCGCATGCTCAGGCATTGCAGCGCCATCGCCGCGAGGCTCGACAGCAGCACGACGAACAGCAGGCTGTAGCCGTAGCGCGATCCGGCTTCGATCGCGGTGGCCCAGTTGCCCGGGTCCATGTAGCCGATGGAGACCAGCAGACCGGGACCCGCGAATTGCAGGATTTTTTTCCAGAACGGCGCGCCTGGCGAGATGGTGACCGAGCCCTGTACCTCGGATGGGCAGAACGGCGCGGTGGCGGTAGTCGGTAATTTGAAGAGCAAGCCGGATGTCTCTTGAGGGGAATCGGCGCGACGCCGGGCGGGGCTGTCGCGAGCCGCCTCAAGTGTACAAAGAAACGTCGGGCAATGTCCCACAGAGCGCGTAGCGGCCGACATCGCGCACGCGGTAGTCGAGCGGGTCGTGCAGCGTGTGCACCCGCGCGTTGCGCCAGAAGCGGTCGAGCGCGAGCGCCGCACGGGTCGCGCGGGCGCCGCACGCATCGAACAGTTTTTCGCCCGCGTCGAGCGCCGCCCGATGCGCGACGGTCTTGGCTTCCGACGTCGCGAGCGCGACGTGTGCACGCGTTTCGGCATCGAGCGACGAGCCGCGCTGCCACGCGTCATCGAGTGCATGCGCGGCACGCACCGCTAGCGCTTCAGCACTGACGCTCTGCACCCGCATTTCGCCGAAACGCTGAAGCAGATACGGATCGTCGGTGGCCTTGGCGACGTCCCCATTGATCCACGGCCGGCCGTGCGCGTTCACATAGACGCGCGCCTCGTCGAGCGCGCCCTGCGCGATGCCCACGAACAGGCTGATCAGCACCTGCTGCGAGATCAGCGTGCGCAGGCTCGCATGCGGCGTGTCCGGCCGCGTGAGCACTTCCGCTGGCGCCACCCGGACCTGAGCAAACGACACACTGCCGCTATCCGTCTGCCGCTGACCGATCGGGTCCCAGTCGTCGTGAACGGTGATGCCGTCGCGCGCGGTCGGCACGACAGCGAAGACCGGCTTGCCGGTAGCGGGGTCGTGCGCGGACACGGTCATCATCTGCGAGCCGCGCGTGCCCGAGCAAAAGCCTTTCCGGCCGTCGAGCACATAACCGCCGTCGCCGGTCGCGACCGCCATCAGCCGAGTGTCGAGCGGATTGACCGCATTGCCCCACCACCAGCGATGTTCGACGGTGCCGCGCAGATAACGCTCACGTTGTTGCAGATTACCCCACAGGTCGACGCTCACAACTTGCAGACACGTGAAGCCAAGCAGATGCGCGAGCGCGCTGTCGACGCGCGCGAGCTGGCGGATGGTGTCGTAGATGTCGGTCCAGCGCGCACCGATGCCGCCGAATTCACGCGGTACCGCGAGCGTCAGCAGACCGGCATCGGCAATCCATTGTTTTTCCCGCGCCGCATGGCCGCCTTCGCGATCGCGTTGCGCGGCGCTCGCTCGCAGCGCGGCGAGTAATGCGGTGAAGTCCGTTGCGGGATGCGATTGCCGATGTTCGCGATGCTGCTCGATGCCGTCATGCACGAAAGTCACTTGCTGGCTCTGGAGTGGTCGTTGGCTTGATCCGGATGATCATAGGGAGCCGCGCACGCCCGGTCTACGAACCGATTCGCACAAGCAAAGCGCGCCAGGCGATTTGCACGAAACAACGCCGGGCGGCGCTTGCGCGCAGCCCGGCGTTAGTGGTGAGCGTGCTGCTGAGCTGACGGTTCAGCCGGCTTGGGTAGTCCCTTACCGCTTCGCCACCTGCTGCTGCGGCGCAACGGCAGCTTCAGGCGCTGAACCGGACGCAGCAGCAGCCGGCGCCGCGGTGGTCGCCACGGCGGGCGCAGAAGCCGCCCCCACCGTCGAATCTCCGGCCCCCACCTCGCCCCAACCCCCACCCAACGCGCGAATCAGATTCACCGTCGACACCGCCTGCGTACCCGACAGATGGCTCGCCTGCAACTGCGACAACAGTACCTGACGTTCGCCGTCGATCACATCCAGATAACTGACCGCGCCCTCCGTGTACTGCGTGCGCGACAGATGCGCGGCCCGCTCCGACGCCTGCACTGCATCGTTCTGCTCGCGCATCTGATCATCGAGCAGACGCAGATCGGCGAGGTTGTCCTCGACTTCGCGGAACGCGACCAGCACCTGCTGACGATACTGCGCGACGTCTTCGTCGTACTTCGAGCGCGCCTGCGCAAGGTTGGCCTTGCGGCGTCCGCCGTCGAACAGCGGCACGGTCAACGCGGTGCCCGCCAGCGGGCCGAGAATGAACGCGCGGCTCGACCACATGAACAGATCGCCGAGCGTCGCCGATTCAAAGCCGAATGCCCCGGTGATGTCGAGCTTCGGGAAGAACGCCGACTTCGCGAGTCCGACCCGCGCATTCGCCGCCTGCATCGCCCGCTCGGCCGCCGCGATATCGGGCCGCCGTTCAAGCAGTGCCGAAGGCAAACCGGCCGGCACGCGCACCGTCACCGGCGCGAGCGGCGCCTCCGCAAACGAGAAATCGGCGGGCGGCTTGCCGAGCAGAATCGCGAGGCTATGCTCCGATGCCGCGCGCTGACGCGCAACGCCGACCGCATCCGCGCGCGCGCTCGCCAGTTCATTGCGGGCCCGCGACAGATCCAGCTCGCTGATATCGCCATCGTTAAAGCGCCGCTCGACGAGCTTCAGCGCATCCTCGCGCAGCGCGACGGTGCGGCGGTACAGCGCCTGATCGGTATCGAGCTCGCGCAACTGGAAGTAGTTCTGCGCGACGTCGGCCTGCAATGACAGTTGCACCGAGCGGAACAGCGCTTCGCTCTGCTGCTCGTCCGCGCGCGACGCATTCACGTTCGAGCCGACGCGCCCGAACAGATCCGCTTCGTATGACGCGCCGGCCTGCGCGCGCCAGACCGTGCCCGTCGTGCCGCCCGCGCTGTCCGGCAGGAATTGCGACGCCGCCGATGCGCGCTCGCGCGTCGGACCGAAGCCCGCATCGAGCTTCGGGAACCAGTCGGACTTCGCCGCCTGGGTAACCGCGCGCGCCTGCTGTACGCGCGCCGCCGCGGCTTTCAGATCCTGGTTCGCAGCGGCCGCCTGCTGTTCGAGTGCGTCGAGTTGCGCGTCGCCGAATACCTTCCACCATTCGCCGCGCAGCGCATCGTCGTTCGGTTGTGCGGCCTTCCACGTACCGGCGTTCTGTGCCGCCGCCGCGGTTACACCCGAGGCCGCCGAAGCGTCCGCTGCCGCGGGCGCTTCCTTGAACGCTGTCGGCGTATCGACATCGGGCCGCTTGTACACGGGCTCGACCGAGCATGCGGCCAGCAGCGCGACCAGCAATGTGCTGGCCGCCGCCCGGCCCCATCCGCTCAAGTCACCCATGCGAGATTCAAAGCGATTCATTATTGTTTTCTCCTTCAGACGTCCGTGACGGCCGGCCCGTAGTGCGGCGCATCCTTCTGCGCGACGTGCACCGTGCCGCCCGCGAGCGTCCGCAACACCACATAGAACACCGGCGTAAGCATCAAGCCGAACAGCGTGACGCCGAGCATGCCGAAGAACACCGCGATACCCATCGCGTGACGCATCTCCGAACCCGCACCGCTCGACAGCACCAGCGGCACCACGCCCATGATGAATGCGATCGACGTCATCAGAATTGGCCGCAGACGCAAGCGGCTCGCCTCGATTGCCGCTGCAAGCGGCGAGCGTCCATCGTGTTCGAGTTCCCGCGCGAATTCGACGATCAGGATCGCGTTCTTCGCCGACAGACCCACCAGCACCATCAAACCGATCTGCGTAAAGATGTTGTTGTCGCCACCGGTGAGCCACACGCCGGTCAGCGCGGACAGCACGCTCATCGGCACGATCAGGATCACCGCGAGCGGCAGCGTCAGGCTTTCGTACAGCGCCGCGAGCACGAGGAACACCAGCAGTACGCTGATCGGGAACACCCACATGCCCGCATTGCCGGCGAGAATCTGCTGATACGTGAGGTCGGTCCATTCGAGCTTCACGCCGTGCGGCAACACTTCGGCGGCCACGCGTTCGGCCGCGGCCTGCGCCTGGCCCGACGAATAACCCGGTGCCGGGCCGCCGTTGATGTCGGCCGCGGTGTAGCCGTTGTAGCGCACCACCATTTCCGGACCGTATGTCGGCGTCACCGTGACGAGCGACGACAACGGCACCATGTCGCCCGCCGCGTTACGTGTCTTCAGTTGCAGGATGTCGTCGGCGCGTTGACGGAACGGCGCGTCCGCCTGCACACGCACCTGATACACGCGGCCGAAGCGGTTGAAGTCGTTCACATACAGCGAGCCCAGATAGATCTGCATCGTGTTGAACACATCCGTGACCGGCACGCCGAGTTGCTTTGCCTTCACGCGATCGAGATCGACGTTCAACTGCGGCACGTTGATCTGATAGCTGGAGAACGTCGGGCCGAGTTCAGGCGTTTGCGCCGCGCGCTTCACGAATGCCTCGGCGGCCTTGTTCAATTCCGCGTAGCCGACCGCGCCGTGATCCTCCAGCTGCATCTTGAAGCCGCCGAGCGTACCGAGGCCCAGCACCGGCGGCGGCGGGAACACCGCGACGAACGAATCCTTGATCGCGCCATATTGCTGGTTCAGCGCGCCGGCAATCGCACCGGCCGACAGCTTGCGGTTGCCGCGTTCCTTGAACGGCTTGAGCGTGACGAACACGATGCCCGCGCTCGAACTATTCGTGAAGCCGTTCACCGACAGACCGGGGAACGCCACCGCGCTTTCGACGCCCGGCTGCTTCAGCGCGATCGCGCTCATATCGCGAATCACCTTTTCGGTGCGGTCGAGCGACGCGCCGTTGGGCAGTTGCGCGAAGGCGATCAGGTACTCCTTGTCCTGCGCGGGCACGAAGCCGCCCGGCACCACACGGGCCATCAGCACGGTCGCGCCGAGCAGGATCGCATACACCGCGAGCATCGCACCCTTGCGGCGCAGCACCCCGGTCACGCCACGGCTATACGCTTCCGAGCCGCGATGAAAGACCTTGTTGAAGCGGCGGAAGAAGCCGCCCAGTACGCGGTTCATCACACGCGTGAGCCAGTCTTCCTTTTCGCCATGGCTGCGCAACAGCAGCGCGGACAACGCCGGCGACAGGGTCAGTGAATTGAACGCCGAGATCACCGTCGAGATGGCGATGGTCATCGCGAACTGCTTGTAGAACTGACCCGTGAGGCCCGTCATGAACGCGAGCGGCACGAACACCGCGACCAGCGTCAGCGCGATTGCGATGATCGGCCCGCTCACTTCGCGCATCGCCTTATAGGTCGCATCACGCGCACTCAGGCCGCTTTCGATGTTGCGCTCGACGTTCTCCACCACCACGATCGCATCGTCGACCACGATGCCGATTGCCAGCACCATCCCGAACAGCGACAACGCATTGATCGAAAAACCGAACGCAAGCAGCAGAGAGAACGTACCGACGATCGACACCGGCACGGCGATCAGCGGAATGATCGACGCGCGCCACGTCTGCAGGAACACGATCACGACGATCACGACGAGCGCAATCGCTTCGAGCAGCGTATGAATCACCGCCTCGATACTCGAACGCACGAACTGCGTCGGGTCGTAGACGATCCGGTATTCGACGCCGGCCGGCATGTCGGCGGACAGTTCCGTCATCGCCGCGCGCACCTGCTCGGAAATCGCCAGCGAATTCGCACCGGGTGCCTGGTTGATGGCAAGCGCAACCGCGGGCTTGTTGTCGAGCAGCGAACGCAGCCCGTACTCCGACGCCGCGAGTTCGATCCGCGCAATGTCACGCAGATAGGTCACGCCACCGTCCGGCGCGGTCTTCACGACGATGTCGCCGAATTCGCTCTCGGTCTTCAAGCGGCCGCGCGCATTCACCGACAACTGTAGCTGCGTGCCGGGCACCGATGGCGATGCGCCGATCACGCCGGCCGCCACCTGAACGTTCTGTTCGCGAATCGCGTTCACGACTTCCGTCGCAGTCAGCCCGCGTTGCGCGACTTTCTGCGGATCGAGCCACACACGCATTGCGTAATCGCCGGAACCCCACAGCTGGACTTCACCGACGCCCTGAATTCGCGCGAGCCGGTCCTTGACGTTGAGCAACGCGTAATTGCGCAGATACGTCATGTCGTAGCGATCGTTCGGCGAGATCAGGTGAACCACCATCGTCAGCGTCGGCGAACTCTTGATCGTCGTCACGCCGAGCCGTTGCACGTCTTCGGGCAAACGCGGCAGCGCCTGGTTCACGCGGTTCTGCACGAGCTGCGTCGCAAGGTCCGGATTAGTGCCGAGCTTGAATGTGACGGTGAGCGTCAGATTGCCGTCGCTATTCGCTTGCGACTGCATATACAGCATGTTTTCGACGCCGTTGATCTGTTCCTCGAGCGGCGCCGCGACCGCCTCGGCGATCACCTTCGGATTTGCGCCCGGATACTGCGCGTGCACCACCACCGACGGCGGCACCACTTCCGGATATTCGGAAATGGGCAGCTTGAACAGCGAGATGATGCCCCCGAGCAGGATCAATACCGATAGCACGCCGGCAAAGATCGGGCGATCGATGAAGAATTTGGATATGTTCATGGGAAGCTCTTAATGTTGGAGCAGGCGCCGCATTGCGCTTGCCACGCCTTCATGCAATGCAAGCGCGGCGCACGCGGCGCGCTGGGCTCACGAATTGCTGGCCGCGGCGGCCGCCGCCTTCGCGCGAGATTGCGCGAGCGGTGCGCTATTCGGGTCCTGGTCGGTGGTCATCGGCACCATGTGCGCGCGCACCGCATCACCGGGGCGCACGCGCTGAATACCATTCACGACGATCCGATCGCCCGGCTTCAGGCCATCGTTGACGACACGCAGATTGCCCTGCATTGCGCCCGTCGAGATCGTGCGATACACGACGTGATTGCCCTGATCGACGACCAGCACGAACTTCTTGTCCTGATCGGTGCCGACCGCCGCATCGTCGATCAGCAGCGCCGGATGCGGCGCGCTGCCGCCCACTTTCACGCGCGCATACAGGCCCGGAATCAGCGCGCCGTCCGCGTTGTCGAACTTCGCGCGCACACGGATGGTCCCCGACGACGTATCGAGACGGTTGTCGACCGATTCGATCGTGCCGCTGCGCGAGTAGCCGGTTTCATCGGCGAGACCCAGTCCGACCGGCACCTTGCTGCCGTCCTTCTCGCGGCTCAGGTATTGCAGATACGTTTGTTCGTCCACGTCGAACGATGCATAGATCGGCGACACCGACACCAGCGTGGTCAGCGGCGTCGAGTTCGCGCCCGCCGACACGACGTTGCCGACCGTAATTTCCGCACGCGACACGCGGCCCGACACCGGCGCGACGATCTTCGTGTAGCCAAGATTGATGCGCGCGGTTTCAAGCGCGGCTTGCGCGGCCTTCAGGTTCGCGCTTGCTTCGCGCGCGGCGTTCTGCTTTTCGTCGTAGTCGCGTTTGGCGATCGCGTTGTCGGTGATCAGGCGTTGCGCGCGCTCCCAGTCGCTTTGCGTGTACCCGGCACGCGCCTGCGCGGCCGCGAGCTGCGCTTGTGCGCGGTCCACTTCGGCTGCGTACGGACGCGGATCGATCACGAATAGCGTGTCGCCCTTCTTCACGAGCGCGCCGTCCTTGAAGTTGACCGACACGATCGTGCCCGGCACCTGCGAACGCACGTCCACTTTTTCGACCGCTTCGAGGCGGCCCGAATAGCTTTGCCAGTCGGTGATCGTCTTTTGCACCACGGTCGCGACGTCGACCTCCGGCACGATGGTCGGCGCAGCGGGCGAACTCGCGTCGACGCGGATCGCGCCGAACGTGCCGAGCCCGGCGACGACGACGACGGCCAGCGCGGCGATCGCCACGCGGCGGCGGGAAAGAGGAAGGATAGTCATGTGAAGCTCCCGGTATCGTTGATTAAAGTTCTGTTTATCGATGAGCGCGCGTGTCGAAGCGCCACTGAAAAAAGCGCACCGCTTCCTGCAAAGCGGGCGGGTGATCGGCGAGCGCCGCGTGCGACACGCTCGGAAAGCGCACCACCTGGGTCTGCACGCCGGCGTCGATCAGACTGCTCGCATACTTCTCGGCCTCCACGTGCAGCACGTCGTTCTGCGCGGTCGCGATCAGCGTGGCGGGCAACCCGGCGAGCCGCGACGATTCGAGCGGCGCCGCGTACGGATGCATGCGCTGCGACGCCTGCGGCAGGTACGCGCGATAGCACGCTGCGCACTCGCGCGCGGTGATGTCCGAACCCAGACGCTTTTCGTCGCCCAGACGCGTGAGGCTCGGGTCGAGCATCGGCCCGAACAACGCCTGCGCGACGATCTGCACATCGCCGCGATCGCGCGCGATGAACGCGAGACAATTGGCCAGCTGCCCGCCCGCGTCATGGCCCGCGACGCCGATCTTTCTGCTATTGCCGCCAAATGCGCGCGCCCGCATCTGCACCCACAGCGCCGCCCGGTGGGCGTCTTCGGGCGCGGCGGGAAACGGAAACCGCGGCGCGAGCGAATAGCCAACCGATACGACCAGCGCCGGTAAGTGTTCTGCGAAATAGCGCGCGGCAAATTCAGCCTGATCGACCGAGCCCTTCGTAAAGCCGCCGCCGTGAAAATAAAGCAGTACCGGCAATGCCGTTTTTCTCGCAGGCCGGTAGAGCCGCAACGGGATTTCCTGTGCGTGCCCGTCGATCCGCACCTCGGTTACTTCGACTTCCGTGCTGCCCGTGTCCGCCGGATCGACTTCCGCGGGAACGAGCGGGAACGGCGATTTGAATGCATCCATGTCGAGCCGCGCAAATGCGCATAGAACTTCAATGCTGCGAATTGTGGGTTCGGCAGAGTCGTAAATAAATGCCTATAATCCGGCAACACAATTCGGTGCCTCTGAACAATCCGATGTGATTGCTTTGCGGATTCACTCCCGCCAGTGCGCCCGTGCCTTCTGGAGGTTGCGATGGACCGGCTTCAGGCCATGCAAGTGTTCACCCGTGTCGTCGACACCAACAGTTTTACCCGCGCAGCCGAAACGCTTGATTTGCCGCGCGCGTCCGTCACTACGATCATTCAGAATCTCGAAGCATTTCTCGGCACCCGCCTGATGCACCGGACCACCCGGCGTCTGTCGCTCACACCCGACGGCGCCGCGTACTACGAGCGCTGCGTGCGCATCCTCGCGGACGTCGAAGAGACCGAAGCCAGTTTCCAGAGCGGCAACAAGAAACCGCACGGCAAACTGCGCATCGACATGCCCGGCTCTATCGGCCGCCTGATCGTGATTCCGTCGCTGTGCGAATTCCACACGCGCTACCCGGATATCGACCTGCAACTCGGCCTGACCGACCGCCCTGTGGATCTGCTGCAGGAAGGCGTCGATTGCGTGGTGCGGGTCGGCGCGTTGCAGGATTCATCGCTGGTTGCGCGCCGTATCGGTCTGTTCGAAGGCGTGACCTGCGCGGCGCCGGATTACATCGAGCGCGCGGGCATGCCCGCTTCACTCGAAGACCTCGACAATCACAAGGCCGTCAACTACTTCTCGAGCCGCACGGGCCGCACCCTCGATTGGGCATTCATGGTCGAAGGCCAGGAAGTGGAAGTGAAAATGAAGAGCATCGTGTCAGTTAACGACGCAGATGCGTACGTGACCTGCGGACTCGAGGGTTTCGGCCTGATCCAGCCGGCGCGTTTCATGGTGCTGCCGCATCTGCGCTCGGGGCAACTCGTCGAAGTACTGCCGGAGTTGAAGCCGCTGCCGATGCCAATCTCGGCAGTCTATCCGCACAGTCGTCATCTGTCGCCGAAAGTCCGTGTTTTCGTAGACTGGATTGCTGAGCTGTTCGATCGCTGTCCGCTGTTGAGCGGACGCAGCAGTCTCGACTCCGCCTGCACGAAACGTACTTTCGAAGAGCGCGAGTCGGCGCCGGCGCTCGATACGCCGATGGTGACCGAGTGGGTGGCGTAAGCGATCGAATGAGTCGTCCTGCGGATCAATGACCTGAGTGTGGACCGAACACGCGTACGCACTCAGGCAACAAAAGAAGTACAGCGACTGAAACAATGAATTCCAGCCGCCGCGCCAATCGCGCGGCGCGCACGCATAGCCCCATCTAGCAAGGCTCTTCCCGCGATTGTTCTGGAATCGCGACAATTCATTTCGCCAAAGTGCGATTTATCCGCACCGTACCGACGTCTACATTTCACCCTGTCGCAGCGCACGATGTGCTGCCAACGAATCGACAGAGGTGAATCATGAAACGCAATCTATTGGCAGGTCTCTCTCTCGCGCTGCTCGTCAGCATTCCCGCGTTCGCCGAAGGTGGCGGCGGTATTGGCCGCGCGGGCACCTACGACACGCAACCGGCACCGACGGCGAGCACCAAGACGCGCGCCGAAGTCAAAGCGGAACTGGTCGCAGCGTATCGCGACGGATCGTTGCCGGCACTGAATCGCACGTCGTATCCGGACAAAGGCCTGATCGGGCAAACGCAAGCCGCGCGCATCGCATTGCAGGAAGGCGGCAATGGCGACGTGACGCGCGTCGCGAAAGGCCAATAAGCGGATAGCGCATCCGTCCAGACGTGGCCGCTATGGCGACTGGCTTTCCATGAGAAATCGTCGTTGCGGTATGGCTGGCGCACTCTTTACCAAGGAGCACATCATGACACCATCAGAACTCGATCACTGGGATATCGACGCGCCCGTGTGGACACCGTATCGGCCCACGCAGCACTAAGCGTGACCGGTCATCCACCGCAATGTTCGTCATCCGCCCGCGGCGTCGCTGCGCGGGCGCATTGCTTTTGAAAGCTCGCACAGCCGCCGCCGGCGCGCCAATCGGCGTTTCCCTATAATCGATGGTTCTCCCCACGCAGCGTATTCAAACGCTTCACCACAGGAGCATCACGATGGACTATGTGAAACTCGGCCGCACCGGTCTCGACGTCTCGCGGATTTGTCTCGGCTGCATGAGTTACGGCGTGCCGGCGCGCGGCACGCACCCCTGGTCGCTCGACGACGAAGCCGCGCGCCCTTTCATCAAGCAGGCGCTCGATCACGGCATCAATTTCTTCGACACCGCGAACGTCTATTCAGACGGCACCAGTGAGGAAATCGTCGGTCGCGCGCTCAAGGACTTTGCCCGGCGCGACGAGATCGTGCTCGCCACCAAGGTCAACAGCCGCATGCGTCCGGGGCCGAACGGCGCGGGCCTGTCGCGCAAGGCGATCATGGCCGAAATCGATCACAGTCTGCGGCGTCTCGGCACGGACTATGTGGACCTGTACCAGATCCATCGGTGGGACTACGACACGCCGATCGAAGAAACGATGGAAGCGCTGCACGACGTCGTGAAGGCCGGCAAGGCGCGTTATATCGGCGCATCGTCGATGTACGCGTGGCAGTTCGCGAAGGCGCTGCAGGTGGCCGAGCGCCATGGCTGGACGCGCTTCGTGACGATGCAGAACTATGTGAATCTGCTGTACCGCGAGGAAGAACGAGAGATGCTACCGCTGTGCGAAAGCGAGGGCATCGGCGTGATTCCATGGAGTCCGCTTGCGCGTGGACGTTTGACGCGCGACTGGGACACCGAAAGCGCGCGCTCGGAAACCGACGAATTCGGTCGCACGCTGTACGCGCACACGCAGGACGCGGACCGGCGAATCGTCGAACGCGTCAGTGAGATTGCGAACGAACGCGGCGTGCCGCGTGCGCAAATCGCGCTGGCTTGGGTATTGCAGAAGAAGCCGATTACCGCGCCGATCGTCGGCGCGACCAAGCTGCATCACCTCGACGACGCGGTCGCGGCGCTGTCGCTGAAGCTGAGCGACGACGAGATCCGCCGGCTCGAAGAACTGTATGTGCCGCATGCGGTCTCCGGCTTCAAATAAACGCTGCGTCGTCGCATGAAATGACCAGGGCCGAATGGCGCGTGATCTGCCACGCTTCATTCGGCTTTCCAATCCTGGTGACACACAGATCAGTTGCCGGCTCACAGGCTGAGCCGCAATAAGCCGGCTTGGAAAAAACCGCGTTTAACTACGCGGCACGTCGGGCTCGAAAAAGACCCAGCGCACTTGCGGAAACGTCGCCTGCAAGTCGGCTTCAATGACGTTGATCGCGTCCACCATCGCGCGGCTGCTCGCGTAGTCGATCATTTCCGCTTGCACCGCCACGACGATGTGACGTCCCCATTGCAGCGTGATCATATTGATGATGCCGCGAATCTCGGGACGCGCGCGCAGATGCGCTTCGATCGCACGACGCACTTCCGGGCTCGCCGATTCACCGACAAGCATCGATTTCACTTCGCGTGCGACGAGCCACGCGATGGTCATCAGCAGCAGACCCACGCCGACCGAACCGAGCGCGTCATACACCGGATTGCCGGTCAGCATCGACAGCAGCACCGCGACGAACGCAATCGCGAGGCCGAACAAGGCCGCGATATCCTCGCCGGCCACGACCAGCAGATCGGACTCGCGGGTCTCGCGAAACCAGCGCCACAAGCTCTTGTCAGGATAGGTCTTGCGAATCTGCTTGAGCGCGCCCAATAACGATAGCGATTCAAGCACCACCGACACCCCGAGTACCGCCAATGCGACAAACGCAAACTGCAACGGCTCGCGGGCGATCAGACGATGCACGCCCTCATAGACCGAGAACGCACCGCCGACGAAGAACAACAGTAGCGCGACAAGCAGCGAATAGTAATTGACTTCGCGGCCACTACCCATCGGATGCAAAGCGCTGACCGGTTTGCGCGCTTCGCGCAAACCGAATAGCAGCAGCAATTGATTGCCGCAATCGGCGGTCGAGTGAATCGCTTCGGCGAACATCGAACCGGAGCCTGTGAAGATCGCCGCTGCGTACTTGCAGATGGCGATGCCGAGATTGGCGGCGAGTGCATAGAAAATGGCTTTCGGCGATTCTTCTTTCATCTTCGGAAGGGCGTGCGTGAGTTTGCAGGGAGCCGCCGGTCGGCAACAGCACCGGCAAGACTCCGTATTATGGACGACGCACCGGATCGCCAGCGCGCAGCACCGTGCCGCCGCCGTCCCGGCCTTTATCGGTTCACCGTCCACCACCCTTGCTGCGAACTTCCGCACTACGCCCGTTCGAGCGCCGCCATCTCTCGCACGACCACCAGCAGCACCGAAAGACTCGCGCCGCCCGTCGCGCGCAGATCGGTCAGCAGACGCGTATAACGCTCGAGCGGCGCTGCGCGCTTTTCGTGCCACGCCTGCACGAGCGACTCCGGCGTCGACGCATCGTTCGCGTCGGCCAACGCGCTCGTGGTGAGCGCGCGCTTGAGCCGCGCGAGTTCAGCCAGCGCCGACGCGCGCGCGAGCATGTCCCAATGTGTCGGTGCCGGCAACGAGGCCGCGCGTTCGCTGATCCAGCTGTAATTGAGCAGCGTGCCGAGTTCGAAATAGACGCCCGCTACCTGTTCGAGACTGCGCCCGCACGTCGACGCGACTTCGGCGATATCGAGCAAGGCCGCTGAAATCTCGCCGCTCGCGATGCGCACCGCCAGATCGCTGTCGACACCCGCATCGACGAATACGCGCTGGCGCTCCGACAACGCCTGGAGATCCGCCACCGGCAACAGCCGCGGCCATTGCGGCGCGAGGCGCTGCGCGGCGTCGCGGCAGCGCGCGAGCAGCGCGGTCACGTCGTCGCCGGCCGCGCCCGATTGCAGATGCCGCAGAAACCACAGCGCCGAGCGTTCGACGAGCCGCGCGACTTCGGCGAACATGCGCGCCTGGATGTCGTCGGCGACACGGTTATCGAGCGCGTCGATGTTGCGCCAGATCTCGTCGAGGTCGAACACGTCGCGCGCCATGATGCACGCGCGCACGATATCGCCAGGCTTCGCGTCGGTCTCCTCCATCAACCGGTGCACGAACTCGCAGCCGACACGGTTCACCAGCGCATTGGTCAGGTGCGTCGCGAGGATTTCGCGGCGTAGCGGATGGCGCTGCATCGGTTCGCGAAAACGCTGCCGCAGCGGTTTCGGGAAGTACTCGATCAACATGTCGCCGACGAGCGGATCCTCCGGCATCGACGAGTCGAGCAGCGCGTCGTACAGCCACATCTTGCTGTACGCGAGCAGCACCGCGCGCTCCGGCGTCGTGAGCCCCTGCTTCGCCGCCGAGCGCTCGGCGATTTCCTCGTCGGTCGGCAGGAACTCGATCACGCGATTGAGCCGCCCCGCGCGTTCCAGATAGCGCATCAGGCGCGCCTCGGCATCGAGCAGTTCGACGCCATAGCGGCCCGCGATCGACAACGCCTGGGTCTGGTAGTAATTGTCCGTCAGCACCAGCAGTCCCACTTCATCGGTCATTTCCGCGAGCAACGCGTTGCGCTGCTTCACGGTCATCTCGCCGTCCGCGACGACGAGGCCCAGCAGAATCTTGATGTTGACTTCATGATCCGAACAATCGACCCCGGCCGAATTGTCGATCGCATCGGTATTGATACGGCCGCCGCGCTGCGCAAATTCGATGCGGCCGAGTTGCGTCAGACCGAGATTGCCGCCTTCGGCCACGACCTTGCAACGCAGCTCGGCGCCGTTCACGCGAATCGCGTCGTTCGCGCGATCGCCGACCTGCTGATGCGTTTCGCGGCTCGCCTTCACATAGGTGCCAATGCCGCCGTTGTAGAGCAGATCGACCGGCGCCTGCAGGATCGCGCGCATCAATTCGGCGGGCGATAACGCCGCCGAATTGATACCAAGCGCCATTTGCACCGCCGTCGAAAGCGGGATCGTTTTCGCGCTGCGTGCAAACACGCCGCCGCCCGCCGAGATCAACGACGGATCGTAGTCGGCCCAGCTCGACCGCTCGAGCATGAAAAGCCGCGCGCGCTCCGCCATGCTCGCGGCCGGGTCGGGGTTCGGATCGAGAAAGATATGGCGGTGATCGAACGCGGCGAGCAGCTTGATATGCGGCGACAGCAGCATGCCGTTGCCGAAGACGTCGCCCGACATGTCGCCGACGCCGACCACCGTGAAGTCCATGCTTTGCGTGTCGACGCCCATTTCGCGGAAATGCCGCTTGACCGACTCCCACGCGCCGCGCGCGGTGATACCCATCTTCTTGTGGTCGTAGCCGACCGAGCCGCCCGACGCGAACGCATCGTCGAGCCAGAAGCCGTATTCCTGCGAGATCGCGTTCGCGTAATCGGAGAACGTCGCGGTGCCCTTGTCGGCGGCGACCACCAGATAAGGATCGTCGGGATCGTGGCGCACCACGTCGGGCGGCGGCACGATGTCGGTGCCCGCAAGGTTGTCGGTGACATCGAGCAGCCCGCGCAGGAAGGTCTGATAACACGCGACGCCTTCACGCATCCATGCGTCACGCTCGCTCTGCGGCGGCGGATTCTTCACGACGAAGCCGCCCTTCGAGCCGACCGGCACGATCACGACGTTCTTCACCATCTGCGCTTTCATCAAGCCCAGCACTTCGGTGCGGAAGTCCTCGCGCCGGTCCGACCAGCGCAAACCGCCTCGCGCGACGCGCCCGCCGCGCAGATGCACGCCCTCCACGCGCGGCGAGTAGACCCAGATTTCGAACATCGGCTTCGGCTCGGGCAGCCCGGGCACCTGCGCGGGATCGAATTTGAACGACAGATACGGCTTCGGCGTGCGATCGGCGGCGAAGCGATAGTAGTTCGTGCGTTTGGTCGCCTTGATGACGCCGAGAAACTGCCGCAGGATGCGGTCTTCGTCGAGATTCGGCACCTGGTCGAGCGCGCTGTCGATCGTCTGCAGACAGTTGTCGACGCGTGCATCGCGCGCGCCGCCCAGCGCCGGATCGAAGCGCGCGATAAACAGATCGACGAGCATGCGCGCGATCGCCGGATTGCCGGTCACCGCGCGCTCGATATACGCATCGCTGAAAGTGGAGCCTACCTGGCGCAGATACTTCGCATACGCGCGCAGGATCGTCACCTCGCGCGCGTTCAATTGCGCGCGCAATACGAGGCGGTTGAAGTCGTCGCTTTCGATCGTGCCGGTCCACACCTGTTCGAACGCCTGCTCGAACAGATCCTTCACACGCTCGATATCGAACTCCGCATCGTCCGCGAGTTCGAGGCCGAAGTCGTGAATCCACGCGGGGGTAGCGCCGAGTGCCTCGATCAGATACGGCCGCTCTTCGTCGACCCGCACGCCAAGGTGTTCGAGCATCGGCAGGCTGCGCGACAGCGCGATCGGCTGTCCCGCGCGATAGACCTTGAAGCGGAATGCGCGCGGGCCCGCTTCGATCGGCCGATATAGGTTCATCGCGAGCCGTTCGCTGCCCTGCACGCGTTCGATCAGCTCGATATCGCGCACCGCCGTGCGAGCCGGATAGTCGTCACGATAGCCGGGCGGGAACGAATCGCCATAGTGCTGAAGCAGGCGGTTGCCGTGCTCTTCGCCGTATGCGTCGAGCAATGCGTCGGCGAGATCGTCCTGCCAGCGGCGCGCGACCTGCACGAGCCGCGCTTCCAGCTCGCGCGTATCGACGCTCGGCATGCCGCCCGCTTTCGCATGCACGACGAAATGAATCCGCGCGAGCGTCGACTCGGACAGCAGCGGCGTGAATTCGACGTTCTCGCCATTGAACGCGTCGGCCAGCAGATTCGCGATACGCTGCCGCAAGTCGGTGTTGTATTTATCGCGCGGCACGAATACGAGACACGACACGAAACGGTCGAAGCGATCGCGCCGCACGAACAGACGGGTGCGCTGATGTTCCTGCAAACGCAGCACGCCGAGCGCGGTGTCGTAGAGCTGATCTTCGTCGGCCTGGAACAACTCGTCGCGTGGATAGGTTTCGAGCACCGTCACCAGCGATTTCGCGAGATGCCCTTTTGGCAGGAACGCCGCGCGCCGCACGATGTTCGCGCATTTGCGGCGGACGATCGGAATTTCCGCGGCCGACACGAAATAGGCAGTCGACGTATACAGCCCGATGAAGCGCCGCTCGCCGCTCACCTTGCCGTCGGCGCCGGTCAGCTTGATGCCGACATAGTCGAGATAGCCGGGCCGATGCACCGTCGCGCGCGAGTTGGCCTTGGTCAGAAAGATCGGCGATGAGCCGGTAATGATCTCGGCCGCGGCCGGCGGCAGCGACGTCACCTCCGCGGCACCGGTGGGCCGCAGCGCATCGCGCAAAATGCCGAGCCCGGAGCCGGCCACCGCGCGCAGACCATAGCCGTTTTCATGTTGCACGAGTTCATAGTCGCGCTGGCCGAGGAACGTGAAATGATCGGCGACCATCCATTCGACGAACGCGCGGGCCTCGACGGCTTCCGGACCCGTCTCGCGAGCCTTCATGTTCTGGATCGTTTCCTTCGCGCGTTCGATCAGCTTCGGCCAGTCCTCCACCGCCGCGCGCACGTCGCCGAGCACGCGCGCGATGTCGTCGCGCAACGCATCGAGCTTTGCCGCATCGCCGCAACGGTCCACTTCGAAGTGAATGAACGAGGTCAGGTGCGAGCGCGTATCTCCGGCTTCCTCGGCGCCCTGGCTCACCCGCGCGATGCTGCCGTCCGGCGCGCGCCAGATGCGAAACACCGGATGCACGACCGAGTGCAACGCGAGCCGCTGGCGATTGACCGCCATCGATACCGAATCGACGAGGAACGGCATGTCGTCATTGACGATTTCGATCACCGTGTGATCGGAATGCCAGCCGTGCTGTTCGAGGATCGGGTTATAGACGCGCAGCCTTTGCTGGCCCGGCACGAAGCGCTGTGCGGTTTGCCAGTGCGCAAGCGCGGCGCCGTAGAGGTCGGCGATCGAGCGGCTTTGCAGGTCGCCGGCATCGACAAAATCGTAGTAATGCCGCAAGAACGGTTCAACGATGTTAAAGGCCGGCTCTGGCAACCTGCTGCGCGCAAATTCGACGACATCGTTCAGCAGATGCGTGACGGCTTCTTCGTTCTTCGCTTGCATGATCGACTCCCCTGGCTGGCGGCAACGGTGAGTATCGCGTGATTCGCAGCGCACATCTGAACGGGAATTATGCGCCTGCGACCGCGGATAGCACCGCTCGGCGCAGTCAGGTAATACCCGCTAAAGGTTCGCCAGGTCTCGCTCAGAACACCTCGGCTCGCTGCGGCGCGGCAAGCCGCGCGACCTTCACAACGCGGGTTTCGCCGCGGCCGGCCGGCGCGCCGGTACTGCGCTGGTCTGTTCTTCGCGCTGTCGCTCGAGCCATGCGCGCACCTGCGCGGCGGTCCACGCCGGATCATCGTGCGGCAGATCGTGGCCGGCCCACGGATGCCTGCGATGCTCGGCGCGCCACTGGCCGGCCAGCGTGGCCGAACAGACCGGATTAACCAGCGCGTCCGCCCGCGACGACAGGATCAGCAGTGGGCAGGACGGCGCGGCGGGCGCCGCGCTAAAGCGCGCAGCGGCCCATAGCTGCCGCAGCGCATTCGCGCGGCTCACCGGCGCGCTGCGGCGAATCGAGGTCCATGCGTCAATATCGGCGCCCAATGTTTCGACGTCATTGCAGGTGAGCCGATGGATGCCGCTCTCCGCATCGGCCGCGTCGCTCCAGTGCGCGGCGACGCCAAGCAGCCCCGGCCAGGCGGAAGGCCGCAGCCGCTGATGCACGCGGCTGAACGGCCGCATGCTGGTATTGATCAGCACCAGCCGTTCGATTTCGTCCGGATGGCGCTGCGCCCAAGCGGTTGCCACCATCCCGCCAAGCGACATGGCCAGCACGCTGTAAGGCCCGGGCACGCCCGTTTGCTCCGCCGCACGCCGCACAAACGCGACCATTTCCATCACGTCCGCCGGTGCGCGCAGCCTCGCGAACTCGCCGTTGCCCGGCAGATCGAGCAGCAGCACGCGCGGGCTCGCCGGGTTGCCTGCTGTCGAGTCATGCAAACGGCCGCACGAGGTGCCAGGCAACGTCTCGCGCAACAGCTCCGGCAGACGCCCCCAATGCCGCGTCTCACGTGTGAGCCCGCGCAGCAGGATCCACGTGCTCATGCGCTCTCCGGCCGGTACCAGTGGTCGAGCGCGCTTTGCAGCAACTGCTCGCGGCCATTGCCATGAGGCAGCCAGCGCGACGACGAGAACGCCGCGCGCGCGAGAAAGTCCATCAGATTCGCGTGACGGCGCAGCACCCGCGCAGTGCGATGCGCCTTGACCGGATTGAACATGCCCTGGCGCGAAAACAGCTGGCGCGGATTCTTCTTGATCCACAGCCACGAGCCCAGCTCGAGCGTCATCGGCAGAAAGATGTTCGGCGACGGCGTGTGGTCATACGCGTAATCCCACAGATCGCCATGCAGCAGGTACTGATGGCTTTGCGGCTCGAACGTATAGCCATGGTGCGGATGCGCATGTTCGAACATGCTTTTGAGCAGGTACATCTCGGGCAGATGCGGCATCTGCTTGCGGGTTCGCGCATAGGGAAACCAGATGCTGTCGCTCCAGCCGTAGCCGGAATGGCAATCGAGCGCGATGCTGAGCGGCCGCGCGGCCAGTTGCGTTTCGACGACCCGTAGCAACGCGGCGGCTTCCGGTTCCATCGGCTCGCCCGCGCGGCCGCGATACCACGGCAACCATGCGCCGACGCGCTGGCCGCCCGCGAGCAGCGGCACGCGCGCGTCGGCGTTCTGCGGCGCATTGCGCATCAGATCGACGCCGCGCGGGTTCGCCCTGGTGGCCGCCCACATCCCGCCGGGATTGACGATCGGGCAGCAATAAATCCTGACGGAATCCAGCAGTCGAATCAGAAGATCGTCCCATGCAAGGCGCGAGATCAGCGAGCGCATGTATTCGAGCACGAGCCGCGAGCCGATCCGCTCAAGCCCATGGATGCCACCGAAGAAGGCCACCGCCGGCGCGCGCGGGTCGGCCGAGCCGACCGATGCCATGTAGACGTCGAACTTGCGCCCGCGCACCTCGACGCTCGCGAGGCTGCGGGTGTCGAACCAGCGCGCGCCCTCATCGAGCAAAGCTCGCAGGTCCTCGTATTCCTCGAAGCTGTCGGGTAGAAGGCTATACATAGCGCAATATGTGACGTTTTCGGACCACGCGAGACCAAGAGGATGGCGCACCCGATAGGGTTTGGGCCGGATCGGCCGGAGCAGCGTCGAAGCAAGTCTAGCGATATTCCGTTGGTTGCAGTGTGACCGTACTCACGCCAGAAGCGTCTTCGTGCCTTCAAAAACCCGCACATCTCGGCGTTTGGAACTGGCAGGGGTCGGAATGGGACAGGTTCGCGTCTTCCGGTGCGCGAACTGCTGCCGTCGAATTGGCCCCGCTTCTGTACGGGGCCGCTGTGTGTGCGTCATCGCTAGCGCCGCTGTTCGACGCCTGTGCAGAAAGCGTCGATCGCGACAGCATGCTGCAAAAACTGAATGCTGCCCCGCCGAAGCGGGTATGGACTAACCTCGAGACTATTTGATTGCCTTGCTGTTAGGCGCCACACGCGGATCGTTGCAAAGACGCTCGCATCTACCCTCGCATATCGGAACCAGGGTGACTGATATCTGATCGAGCGTCTCGACGCCTTTGTCATCGATGTCTGGCTTCTGGATAATTCTCGTATCAACCCAGATGTTTGCTGCTTTCACGCCGAACTGGATAAGGTAGCTTTTGAGGATTGCAGCGCGCTCTGCTGCTAGTGGCTCCGGGTTTCGCTCTTTTATATATCCACCCGCGTACACGATCCCTCAGATTTCGGCGTTCGGCCATTGCTTCGCAGCCAGCATCATATCGACGATCTTGATGCGATCAGAATTTGTAATTTCTGTTGAGTTCAGAGGCAAGCTACTTGTCATATTCTCGGAAATAGTACAGGCGCTTGCGTGGCCTATGCTCGCGGCCAAACAGAGCGCCATAAAATAGCGCGCTGCCTGGGCCATTGCGGACGTCATCGCCGTCGCAAGTCACGACTCAAAGAAACAGCACTGAGCCGCCTTTCCGTATCAGTTAAGGCCCGGTCAGCGCTTCGGTGCGCAAGCACTGGCGATTCTCGACGACGCGGGTGTGCCGTATACCTGTCGCCGCCTCGCGCGGCGCGCCGGCGAGGACCATCGCGGCGTGCCTCATAGCATGCGACGCGGATATCCTCGTAGTGAATACGAACAGACTCGGACGCTTGCGCAAATTTCGCCTGCTCGCGCGGCGCGAGGTGCTTTGCAACGTCCAGCTGAGCTTGCCCGACTGACATCACCTGCGCCTGCGTCATCCACATGTCACATTTCCTTCGGTCCGCCGCCCTGGAAACCGGCCTAAGACCGGCTTCGATCCGCCCTCCTGACGATCTGAACGGGGGCACATAGATATAGTCGTCTAGACGTTGCGATGCCTTCACTCAACCGTCACAGACCCTTCCTAGAATGACCCCAACATATGCCGGCAGTGGCCAGGGGCATTGAAAGGAAACTGATGGAAGCGATCCGTGAAGCTATTCGTACCGAACGCCTGAGCAAGACTTTCGGCAACGGCCGCAAAGCGCTCGATGAAATCGATCTGCGCATTGCGCCCGGTGAAATGGTTGCGCTGATCGGCGCATCAGGATCTGGTAAGTCGACGCTGCTGCGCCATATCGCGGGTTTTACCGCATCGGACGCGCAACCGTCGCGAATCGAAATTCTCGGCCGGCCGATCCAGCAGAACGGCCGCATCGTCGGCGAAGTGCGCCGCATTCGCCGAGATATCGGTTTCGTGTTCCAGCAATTCAACCTGGTGAACCGGCTTTCGGTCGAAACCAACGTATTGATCGGCGCGCTATCGCGCCTGCCATGGTGGCGGCGCTTGACCGGCTGCTTTTCGCGCGCCGAGCGCGCGCTGTCGCTCGCGGCGCTCGACGAAGTCGGTATTGGCGAACATGCGCGCGAACGCGCGGCGAATCTGTCGGGCGGTCAGCAGCAACGCGCTGCGCTCGCGCGGGCGCTGGTGCAACGGGCGCGCATCGTGCTCGCCGATGAACCGATCGCGTCGCTCGACCCCGAATCGTCGCGCCGCGTGATGGACATGTTGCGCGCGCTGAACGTCGAACATCGGATCACGGTGCTCGTATCGCTGCATCAGGTCGACATCGCGATGCAGTACTGCGCGCGCACGATCGCGCTGCGCCGCGGCAAGGTGGTCTACGACGGCCCCTCCGGCGCGCTCACGCCGGTACTGCTGAAAAAGCTCTACGGCGACGACACGCACGAGCTGCTCGACGCCGGCAATGCCGCGCAAGACCTGCAAGATGCCCATGAGGCCCCCGCGGTACCCGCACGCGATCCGGCTGATCGCACCGCCGCGCACTATCCATTCGCATTTGAACCCGCGCGTCCGAACTGAGCCGGTGCGCGGGCTTTTACCACTGATCACGCTCGCCGCCGGCGCGGCCGCCTTCGCCTGCGTCACCGTCGCCCATGCTGAGGACACAACCTTGGCATCATCTCGACCGATTCGTCAGCGGTGTTGAAACAACGCTGGGAACCGCTGATCGACGACATGAGAAAGCAGACCGGCCTGAACGTGAAGGCGTTTTTCGCCACCGACTACGCCGGCATCATCGAAGGGATGCGCTTCAATAAGGTACAGGTCGGCTATTTCGGCAACGCGTCGGCGGTCGAGGCGGTCGATCGTTCCGGTGGCGAAGTCTTCGCGAAGGCGCAGCACGCGAACGGCGACAGCGGCTACTACTCGCTGCTGATCACCAACGTGAACAGACGCTTCAAGGCGCTCGACGACGTCTTCAAGAATACGAAGGACGTGACGCTCGGCTTCGGCGATCCGAACTCGACATCGGGCACGCTGGTGCCGGCCTACTATCTGTTCTCGAAGCACCACACGCCGGTCAATACGTCGTTCAAAAGCGTGCTGCCGTCGAGCCACGAGGCAATCTGCTCGCGGTGGTCAACAACAAGAACGACATTGCGACCAACGACAGCATGATGATGGAGACGTTAAAGCGCGAGCATCCGGACAAGTTCGCGCAGGTGCGCGTGCTGTGGACGTCGCCGCTGATTCCGTCGGACCGCTGGTGTGGCGCAAGGATCTGCCGCAAGCGACGAAGGACAAGCTGCGCAAATTCTTCCTGAATTATGCGAAGACTGATCCGCATGAAAAAGCAGTGATGGCCAACATCACTGAATACAGCGGCTTCGAGGCGTCGTCGGATCAGCAGTTGCTGCCGATTCGCGAGATCGTGCTGTTCCAGCAGAAGCAGAAGATCGAGAGCGACGCGCATCTGTCCGACGGCGAGCGCAAAACCCAACTCGCCGCGCTCGACGCGAAACTGAGCGTGCTCAACAACGCGCAGTCGAAGCAATGAACACTGCCGATTCGATCGCGTCACCGGCGCGTGGGGACGAGCCGTCCGCCACGCGGGTGATGCAACCGGCCACACAACCGGCGACGCAGCGGCACCAAGGGGCGGGTGAACCACAAGCGGCAAGCGCGCGGAACGCGACGCGGGACAACGAGCGAGACAAGACGCGAGACAAGGACCGGGACAAGACACGAGACACGGCGCGCGCCGGCAGACGCGGCTGGCCGTCGCTGCTCGGCTGGATCGCGGTGCTCGCGGTCCTCGCCGGCACATGGCACAGCGCCGATATGCGTCCGCTCGATCTGATCAGCGACTCCGCGAATATGGGCCAGTTCGCGAAAGACTTCTTTCCGCCCGACTTCACCGAGTAGCGCAGCTACTCGCAGGAAATGCTGGTGACGCTGTCGGTCGCTGTGTGGGGCACCGCGCTCGTGCTCGTCTGTGCGGTGCCGTGCGGCCTGATGTCGGCGCACAACATCGCGCCGATGTGGCTCGTGCAACCGGTGCGCCGGCTGATGGACGCATGCCGCGCGATCAATGAAATGGTGTTCGCGATGCTGTTTATCGTCGCGGTCGGGCTCGGGCCGTTCGCCGGCGTGCTCGCGTTACGGGTGCATATCACGAAATACCGGACGGACGAAGCGCGACGCTGCTTCGTCGGCTCTTCGCGCGTCGCACCCGGACAGCCAGCGCCTTTTGCGCGCCGCAAAACGCCTGCTTTCTCCACATAAAGCCCCTTTGCTTTAGTCGTCCACTCACACCATTCCGGCGTTCTGCTGGAATAATCACGGGCTTGCCGGCCGCCCGCGGCCTCCCTTCCCTGCCCCCCCCGTTGTCGATGGAAACCTTTGTGGTCCTGCTCGTGTTGTTGTCCGCGCTGCTTCACGCGACCTGGAACGCGTTCCTGCATCTGTCCGAGGATCGCGTCTGGCTGCTCGGCATGATGGCGATGCCGTATCTCGTGGTCAGCGCGATCGGCGTGCTCGTGCTGCCGATGCCCGCGCCGGCCGCATGGCCGTACATTTTCGCGTCGGCGGTGCTCGAATGGGGCTATCTGCTCGCGCTGATCCGCGCGTATCGGAGCGGCGACTTCGGCCAGATTTATCCGATTGCACGCGGCATGTCGCCGATGCTCGTCTTTATCGGCGCGCTCGTGTTCGCCGGCGAAACGCTGAAGCCGCTCGCCGCGCTCGGCGTCGCGCTCGTGTCGACCGGTATCGTCTCGCTTGCCTTTCGCCGCGGCATGCGCTTTTCCGGCGAAAGCGTGCCGTTCGCGCTGCTGACGGGCCTGTTCATCGCGACGTACTCGGTGGTTGACGGCATCGGCGCGCGCGTCGCGGGTAATGGCCTCAGCTACATCATGTGGGTCTATCTGATCTGGAACATCCCGCAGTTTCTGCTTGCGTGGCATTGGCGCGGTGGCGCCAAAGGGCTTTTTATCGGACGCACGCTGGTCGTGAAGGGCATTGCGTCGGGCGTGCTCGCGCTGGCCGCGTATTGCCTGATCATCGAGGCGTATCGCTATCTGCCGATCGCCATGGTGTCCGCACTGCGGGAACTGAGTTCGATCTTCGCGGTGCTGATCGGCTGTGTCTTCATGGGCGAGAAACTGACCAGACGGCGGATCCTTGCATGCGCGCTCGTCACGCTCGGAGCGGTGCTGATCCGGATTTGATGCAGCGTGCCCGATGCCGGCGGCCTCGCCGTAGGCACGAAACACAGCCAGCCGGGCCCGCCAACCGGGTTCCTCTCAGTTGTGCAACGGCGCCGCCTGCGCATGACGGGAACGGACCCAGAGATTAAGCGCCGCGCATGCGGCCAGTAGCACGCCCGTGACGAAAAACACCGGCTGCAGCCCGATATGCGCGCCGATCTGTGCGCCGATCAACGGGCCGACCACCTGGCCGGAGAACTGCGCCGACTGCAAATAGCCCAACGTCGTTCCAGACTGGCTTTCGTCGACCGACTGACGCACCAGCTTCGCAATCGACGGCAGCAAGCCGGCAACCGTCATCCCCATCACGCCGCGCAGCAGCGCCAATTGCCACCAGTGCGTGACGAAAGCCTGCGGCAGCATCACGAGCGCGGTCGCGATCAGACAGCCGACAATCACGTTCCAGCCGCCGACCTTATCCGCGAGCGCGCCGAGCCGCGGCGCGGTCAGCATGCTGCCGAACGCCGACGCCGCCATCACCATCCCCGCGACCCGGGCGAGGTACTCGTGCGGCACGCCCAGTTGGCCGATGTACACGGTGATGATCGGTTCGATCGACATGTTCGCGAGCAAGACCATCATCGCGGTGACGAGCAGCACCGGGATCACCGCGCGGTTCACGCTCACGCGCGACGATGCTTTGGCGGCGAGCCGGCTGCGCGCGTCGACGGCGCTATCGAAGTCTTCGCGCACGATCAGCCACGTCGCCAGCGCCGCGACCGCGATCATTGCTCCGCCCACGAAGAAAGTCCCGCGAATGCCGACCCATCCAGGAAGGAAGCCGCCCACGAGCGGCCCGATCAGATTGCCCGCCAACGCGCCGGTGGACAACACGCCGAGCGCCCAGCCGGCGCGTTCGCGCGGCGCCTGGGTGCCGATCATCACGATGGACGCCGACGCATAGCCGCCGATCAACCCCGCCACCAGACGCAGCACGACGAGATCGACCACGCTGTGCGCGATGCCGATCAACGACATCACCACTGCCATGCCGACTGCCGCCCTGATGAGCATCGGCTTGCGCCCGTACCGATCGGCCAGACGCCCCCACAGCGGCGCCGTGATCGCGGTGCCGAAGAAAGTCGCGCCGAACGCGACGCCGGACCACTGGACGACCGCTGCCGGCGAACTCACGCCGAGCTGTTCCACATACAGCGGTAGAAACGGCAGCAGCATGCTCAGACTCACCAGCGTGGTGAACGAGCCGAACACGCAGACAGCGAGATTGCGCTGCCAGTACCGCGCGTTGCGCTCCGCGTAGCTGATGTCACGGCGCGGGGTCGCCGGCTGGTGGAGCCGGCTGGCCGGCAAATTCATTGAGTCGTTCATGACGAAGAGAACCGCGGCCGTGATCGCACGGACCGCTTCGGTGGATGATCTGAGGTTGACGCGCCTGGCAAAACCCATTGAACCGGCCTGAACCTGCCTGAACCGGCTTGCTGCCCGGTAGCGTCGCCTTGATGACGTGTTGAGATTACGCGCGACCATCCATCTTGAAAAATGAATTTATATGATTGGATCAATCCTGTTTTCTGATCCGGAAGACACGTGCGATCGCCGCGCCAATCGAAGGCCAAATCCGATCATCTGGACGACGCTGCCGGCGCAGCGGGGCCCCGTGAACTACACTGCGCAGGCAGCACGACGCACCACCCGCGCCGCCCCCATCCCTTCGACCGACCAAACACGCGCCTATGCCGCCTTCCGTTGTCCTACCGTCCTACCGCGAAACGGTTCGCGCCGAATGGGTCGATTACAACGGCCATATGCGCGACGCGTTCTACATGCTGATCTTCAGTCTCGCGGCCGACGTCGTGATCGATCTGATCGGCCTGACCGATGCGGTACGCCGGGCGCGCCAGCGCTCGATCTACACGCTCGAAGCGCATCTGAACTATCTGCATGAAATCAAGGAAGGCGCGGCGGTGCGCGTCGACATGCGCTTGCTCGCGCATGACGCCAAACGGCTGCACCTGTACCTGGAAATGTTCGCGCTGGACAGCACGCGCCCCGAACCCGTCGCCGCGAGCGAGCAGATGCTGCTGCACGTCGATACCAGCGGTCCGCGCGGCGTCGCGTTCGATCCCGACGTCGAGGCGCGCGTGCGCGAACTCGCGCACGCGCATGCGGCGCTGCCGCCCGCTCGCTTTGCCGCACGCGTGATCGGCCTGCCGGGCGCCGCGCAGCTAACAACACGACCGCAACGGACGAAAGATGCTTGAGCCGGAAATCGCCGTATTCATTGCTGGTGCTGGCGAGCGTGATCGCATGGCAATCGTCGTGAGCGGCCGGCGTGCGCGATGTTCGGGCGCGAGCCGATAGTGGCAGCGCGCTGGTTTATCCGATGGTCGGCACGGGGCCACCTCCGCCCGCGCGCGATAGTAGCGAAGCGCAGGCGCCTAGGCTCGCGCTCGCCGGCATGCACGCGTTTCGCGACACCTTTGGGGGAAACAGGGATGCTGGCGCGCTCTCGACACAAGCCCCCGGCATGCAGGCGATGCATCGGGCCGTGCGCGATTTTCTGCGCGGTCGCGTGATGCAGCCGGCGTCGCGCCGACCGGCGTCAACGATCGCGTTGTTTGCGCCAGCGCGCGAAGGTGACGAGGTCGAGCCCGACTTCGCCCGGCTCGATGCGAGTCCAGCCGTAGAAGCCGTCGTCCCAGCCGGGGATGCCGGTCGGCGTCAGCGTGCGAAACTGCATGCCGGCGCGATAAGCGAGATCCGGCCAGAACAGCGGCATCACCTCGCGCACCGCGAGCTGTTTGAGCAGGTCCGACGGTCCGCCCTCGTCGGCGACGATCTCGCCCTGCGAAATCCAGTCGTTCTCGGCCCATGCGACGAACACGCTCGGATTGCCGGACCCGTCGAACATCAGGATCACGTTCTGCTCGGGGCGCCAGTAATACTCGACGATGCCCTGCGCGGCCACCACCTCGTCGATCACCCTGCGCGTACGCGGGTCGCAGTAGGTCATGCCGTTTTCGCCGAGTGCGAGCCAGCTCAATTCCCCGCAGTGCCGGTTCTTGGCGTCCTTCAGAAAGTGCACGAGTCGATTGGCCGAATCAGGATCGGTCTTGCGCAGATACAGATCGACGATGCCGGCGTTGAATGCCTTGACCGCGACGGTTTCGTCCGCGACGCCGGTGAGCAGCACCTTCGCGCAACGCAGATGCGAGATCGACGCGAGAAATTCGACGCCACCGATGCCGGGCATGTCGTAGTCCACCACGACGGCCGCCACTTCTTCGAAGCGCGACGGCCGCGCGACGATGTCGCGCTCCGCCGAGGTTTCGACGAAGCGCTCGACGCCTGGCTCGCTCAGACACGCCGACGCCGCCGCGAACTCCAGCGAATTCTCGCGCGCGTGCTGGCGGATGTAGTGCAGCGCGGTTTGCGGCCGCGTGAAGAACAGGTTCGTGTGGGTGTCCGGGAAGAACCGGCGCAGCGCATCGAGATAGCTGTCGTTATCGTCCACGAAGACAACCGTGGACGGATAGAAAACGGGTGGTCGAATAAAGTTGTTCATATTTTCAAGCAAAGCGTGTCTGCCGGTCGTCTCCGCTGGTTCGTATAGTACAGGCTCCGCGCATTTAGCTGTGCAACTTGCGTCGCATTGCTGTCGCATATATACGTCGCGAATGCGCGCCGATTAATCTCGTCAAAAAAAGAATAGGGAAGCAAACGTAAAACCATCGGTTTGCGGCGGCGTGCGGCAAATCGCGCTGACGCCGCGGATGCCCTATCCTGGTGCCAGGCCTATTCCGACATCAGCTATCTTGCGAGGTCATGAGTTGCCGGTCAGAAGCGTCGGCGGCCAGTCCGTCGTTTATCATCGAAGTTCGCAGTTTCCGAATGTTGTTGCTTAGATATGACGAATACCGGCAAGTTGTTGATAATCGGCTTACTCGTGATCGATGCGGGCGTCGCCGGTTATCTGCTTTATCCGAAGGACGAAGAGCGCGCGCCGACCGCGAGCGGCGTGGTGGTCGGCAGCATCGATGACGCTGCGCAGGACGTGGGCGGTGGCTCCGCGCGGGTCGCTGGCGGCGGCGTAATGCCGGCGGTCCCGGCGCAGCCGGCTGCGCCGGTCGCGCCGCTGTCCGTGTCGCCTGCCGCGGGCGCTCAGGTCGGTGCTCAGATCGATAGTTCGGCGGCTCCGTCCGCACCCCCTGTCGGGAGTTCTGTGCCGCAGCAGCCTGTGCAGTCCGCCGTGGGCTCCGTGCCTGGCCAGCCTGTGCAACCGTCTGTCGGTCCTGTGCCGGGGCAGCCCGCCACGGGTTCGGCAGCACTGTCGTCGTTGACCCCGACGGGCCCAGTACCGCAGCCCTCCGCTCCTTCCGCGACCTCAGTGACGCCGACCCCGGCCGCCCCCGCAACCGCAGCAGCCATCGCGCTCGCCCCGGCGGTGGCACCCGAGTCCAGTCAGGTCGTCACCGGACGCATCGACAATACGGCTCAAGCGGCCGCCCAGCCGGCGCCCAAAGCGCAGTCCGCCGCGCAACAGAAAGCGCAGTCGAAGCCTGGCCCGCGTATCGAAAAGGCACAAGCCCGGCGCTACGCCGCCGCGCCGCATCCGAGCGGCTCGAACCCGGTCGCTGCGTTGCTCACAGACGAGTTGGTCCGGGAATCATCCAAGCCCGATCCGTCACTGCCGATGCCATCGGGCATCGGCGTGCCGAGCCTGGAAACACAAACACCGCCGGGCCGGCGTTCGAATCCCGTCGCGTCGGCGATGACCGATCAACTGGTGAAGGAGTCGTCGAAAGTGGCGCCGGTAGAACAGCCGCCGATTTTCAAGCACTGAGACCAGCGCGGATAAAACGTCCCTTGCCGGGTCGCCGCATTGAAATACGGCAAAACGTTGCCGCCTGCCGTCGCACGCCGGGACCGCGCTGCCGAACAACCTCACGCCGCGTGCGCGATCGGCATGCGCCCCGCGCATTCACGCCAATCGGTCATGGCCGCGACGCGACTTCGTCCAGATGCTCGAGCAGGCCGGCCGGATCGTCATAGACGCGCAGCGCGCCCGCGCGCTCGAGTTCTTCGGTGCCGTAGCCGCCCGATAGCAGACCGACGCCGAGCGACCGGCAGCGGCGCGCGGCGAGCATGTCCCAGATGCTGTCGCCGACCACGACCGTATGCTCGATCGGCACGCCCAGCCGCTCGGCCGCGGCGATGAACAGGTCCGGGTCCGGCTTCGCGTATTTGACGTCGTCGCGCGTCACGACGACCGCGTTCGCGGGATCGACGCCCAGCGCAGCAAGATTGAGCGCGGCCGTCTCCATCCGCCCGCTGGTCGCGACCGCCCATGGCGTACCCGCCTGGGTCAGCGCATCGAGCAATTCCCGCGCGCCGGGCAGCGGACACACTTGTGCGCGCATCCGCTGATAAGCGGCAGCATGCGCGTGCCGCAGCCGCTCGCTGCGGTCGGCACTGATTTCACCGTGCGTCTCGCGCAGCAGCTGGTTCGTGAACAGCCCGCCGCTCATGCCGATCTTGCGATGAATCCGCCACACCGACAGCGGGATCCCCTCGCTGTCGAGTGCTTCTTTCCACGCAAGCACATGCTGGTAGACGCTGTCGACGAGCGTGCCGTCAAGATCGAAAAGAAAGGCCGTCTGAATGCGCATGATGGGACTCCGGTGATCGCAGGGTGCTTATCAATATGCCATGTCTCGATGAAGCAGCGAGGACGTCCGACGCCGCGCATGGAATAGGCCGTGAATGCACCGCGATCGTGCCCGCTGCACCGCCCCCTCTCCCGGAGCGCGCCGCAACAGGGTAAGCTTCGCCCCCTCGCCGTTTTCCGCCAATGCGCCGTTTTCGGGCAATTCCCGCGCTATCCCCGCGCTGCACAGCTCATGCGTGCTTTTGGCGGGCTCTGGCACATTGCGTGCTTTTGACTGGCCCGCAGAATCATTCGATTGCACGCACAAGCCCCATGCAAAACATTTTCCGAGTCACTGTCCGCAACGAGCATCCCAGGTTTAAGCAATTTCTTTCCGATTTTGCAATCGGGCGATAACGCCTGCGCGATGCATGAACCACCCTCCGTTGCGAATAGCGCAAAGCACTTCATTCACTCAACAACGATCGTTTTAATCAAGGATCCACTCGCTATGAAAAAAACCCTGATCGCCGCCACGCTGTGCGGTTCGTTGACGATGGCCGCGCACGCCCAAAGCAGCGTCACGTTATACGGCCTGATCGACACCGGCATCGTGTACACCAACAACCAGTTGGGCCACAGCAACTGGCAGCTCGGGAGCAGCTCGACCCAGAACACGGTGTTCGGCCTCAAGGGTTCGGAAGATCTCGGCGCGGGTCTGCACGCGATCTTCAAGCTCGAACAGGGTTTCCTGCTCAACAACGGCGCGCAGGCGTTCGGCGGCAGCGCGTTCGGCTCGCAGGCGTGGGTCGGTCTGCAAAGCGATTCGTACGGCACGCTGACGTTCGGCCGCCAGTTCGACGTGATGAACGACCTCGTTGGACCCATCTCCGCGAGCTTCAACACGTGGGGCGGCAGCCTCGCCGCGCATCCGTTCGAGAACGACAACCTCGCGGCGAATTCGGTCGTGATCAATAACTCGGTCAAGTACGTGAGCCCGGTTTATCAAGGCATCACGTTCGAAACGATGTACTCGTTCAGCAACAAGGCCGGCGACTTCGCGAACAACCGCTCATACGGCTTCGGCCTGGCGTACACACAGGGCCCGTTGAATCTCGCGGCCGGCTATCTGCAGTTGAACAATCCGGGCAACGGCGCGGGCGCCGTGACCACCGGCGACACGAGCGCGAACTTCGTCGCCCAGCGTCAGCGCATCTGGTCGCTCGGCGGCAACTACACGTTCGGCCCGGCGACGGTCGGACTGCTGTGGAGCCATACGCAGATCGACAATGTCGCGGGCGTATTCTCGTTCGGCACGGGCACCTACCTCGGCGCGGCCGGCGATCCGACCGGTACGCTCGGCGGCTCGCTGCGTCTCGACAACTATGAAATCAATACGAAGTACGCGCTGACGCCGGCATTGAGCGTGTCGGGCTCGTACACCTATACGCACGGCGCGTATAACGGTTCGTCGCCGGACTGGAATACCGCGATGCTGCAGACCGATTACGCGGTCAGCAAGCGTACCGACTTCTATCTGGAAGGCGTGTACCAGAACGCGCACGGCGCACCGGCGGATTCGGTGCTGTCGCACGCGATGATCAACACGCTGTCGCCGTCGTCGACCAACAAACAGGTCGCGGTGACCGTTGGCATGCGGCACGCGTTCTGATCTGAAAGCCAAGGCTGAAGTGACGCAGCCGCCGCGCGGAGTTACTTTCTTCGCGCGGCAGCGTCCGCCGCGTGGCGCGAGCGTTCCTTACCGGCAGGCGCGCCACCGTTCATCTGCTCGAGCCACGACAGCGTATCGACGTACGACAGAAATTGCTTCAGATACCCGGGCGACAACTCACGCATCAACGACAGCGACCGATGCACGAGGCTGCTCGAATTGAGCGGCCCCGTGTTGCCCGCCACCGGCGCGAGCGACTGACGCAGTTGCTTGTCGGCGCGAACCTTCGACCAGACGTCCCTGAAGTAATCGAGCGCAGGCAGCTCGGGATAGGCGGCGCCGTCGCTATCCGCACGCGCATGCCCGGCGAGCCGCTCGATCAATGCCGCGAGCGTCGCGTCGTCGGCCGCGCTTGGGGGAGCGTCCAGCGGTGCGCTAGCCACTGTGGCCTTCGGCTTGTCGGCACGGCCGAGCGTGGCCGCATATTCGTCCAGCAGCGTCGACAATCGGCCGTCGAGAATACGCCGCGCCGCGCCGCTGTGGCCCGCCGCGCGTCGCGCGAGCGCCTCGATAAAGCGAAACCGCAGCGGGTCGACGCGATCAGCGCCGCTCGCGCGCCACGCGTCGAGCGTCGCGCGGGCCGGATGGCCGCTCATATCGTTGGCGACGGTGCGGTCGGCGCCATCGTCACGATCGGCATCACGCACCGGGTTTCTCCGTTGCAGCCGCGTTCGACGGACGCGGCACCGGCGCCATTTCGACGCGGCGGTTTCTGGCGCGCCCCTGCTCGTCCGCATTCGAGCTGACCGGCTGTTGCGAGCCGAACGCAGCCGCGAAGACCGACGACGCCGGCACGCCTTCATCGATCAGCGCACGGGTCACTTTCAACGCGCGCTGCGCGGACAGTTCCCAGTTATCGGCGAAACGTCGATTGCCTTCGCGCAAGCGCTGGTCGTCGGTAAAGCCGCTCACCATCAGGATCTGGTCGCTCGCTTGCAGATACGCGGATAGCGGACCGGCGAGACTCTTCAGCAGCGCGCGGCCCTCGGGCTGCAACTGGTCGGAATTCAATGCGAACAGCACGTTGCCGCTGATGCCAATGCGGCCGTTGACGAGCGTCACGCGCCCCGCCGCCAGCGGCCCGGCGAGCGCCTGTTCGAGTGTCTTGCGGCGCTGCGTTTCGGCCTGGCGCTGCTTGACCTCCTGCTCGAGCTTGCTCGACAGCTCCAGCTGCACGCCGATCACCCCGACCAGAATCAGCACGAACGCGCCGAGCAGCACCGACATCAGATCGCCGAACGCGGCCCAGATCGGCGCGGCCGCTTCCACGCCGCCGTCGATGTCGTCGCTCATACCGCGTCGGCTCCAGCGGTCGCGCGCTGCGCGGCCAGCAGTTGCAAATCTTCGACAATCTGCTTTTGCGACATCACGCTCAAGTCGACCACTTCACGCGCCTGTGCCACGTAGTAGGCCAGTTGCTCGTCACTGCGCGTCAGCGATTTATCGAGCGCCGCTTCGATGCGCTCCAGATGCGCGACCAGCTTGTCATTCGACTCGCCGAACACGCTGACCGCCGCGCTGAACGCTTCGCCAAGGCTCGCAATCTCGAGCGCGCTGCCGGTGACCTGCGCGGCGACTGCGCCGAGCTTGCCGGTCTCGTGCTCGAGGTGGCCGGTAAAGCGATTGCCAACGCGTTCGAGCAGGTCGGCCGATGTCGCGACCAGCGCATCGACCGCCGTGCGCTGTTCGGTCGATGCATGGTTCACCGCGTCGAGCAGCGTTTCCAGCGTTGCCAGCAGACGGCTGCGCTCGTCGAGCATCGCGGTGTCGCGCACCATGCTGTCGGAAAGCTTCTGACGCAGTTCAGCGACGACTTCAGCGGCCGCCCTCGGCGCTTCCGACGCGGCCTGCACGAGGCGCTCGATTTCGGCGATCGTCGCGTTCGCATGCGTGTGCGTTTGCGCCGAGATATCGTGCGCGGTCTGCGCGAGCGCGTCACAGATTTGTTGCTGACGGCTCGCGGTTTGCGCGCCCGTCTGCTGCCATTGATCGTTCAGCTTTGCGCTCATCGCCGCGAGCGTTTCGGTCCACGCGGTGAAGCGCTGTTCATCACGCGCGGCGAGTTCGGCTTGCAGATTCGTCGCGGCCTTCGGCGCGTCGGCTGCCGCCTGCACGAGCCGATCGATCTGCGCGAGCGTCTGCGTCGCATGCGCTTGGGTCTGCATGGAAATATCGCGTGCCGTTTGCGCGAGCGCGTCGCAGATTTGCTGCTGACGGTCCGCGGTTTGCGCGCCGGTCTGCTGCCACTGATCGTTCAGCTTCGCGCTCATCGCAGCTAGCGTTTGCGCCCACACGTTCAACCGCTCTTCATCGCGCGCGGCGAGCTGCGTCTGCAAGGCCGTGTGCGACTGACCGAGCGCAGCCAGCAACGCGCTCGAATGCTGCTCGAACGTCGCGGCGGCCCGAGCGAGCGCCTGCTCGTTGGCCGTCGCGAGCTCATCGCCGGTGCGCTGCTGCTGCGACAACGCATCGCCCCAAGCCTGCGACATACCGCTCGCGGTTGTTTCGAGTCGCGCCGACACACGCTCGAGCAATGCGA
>NZ_DASXHN010000281.1:0-8551 GCF_036488505.1 Paraburkholderia sp.
CGACGGATCCGATGGTGAGCACACACAACTTGCAATGGGATAACGCGTTAACCACTAGGAAAATTATCGATTGGAGGTCTTCAACTGGCCGCAAACTACAAGCGCACGGCCACGAGGTGAGCGAGAATGGACCGCCCGGCAGCGGACGTCACCCACTCGCCGCCGACGTGCTCTTCTTGCCTGAATCGCGCACGATGATGCGTCTTCGTGCATTTCGAGATCGAGGTCATGCGGCCGTAACGGAGGCAAGGCATGTGTCCTGTAATCGTCGATGGAGCGGAACAGCAGCGCCTGAACGAAGCACGTGTGGCGCAAGCGCCGTGGAAGAAGTGGGGGCCGTACCTTAGCGAACGGCAATGGGGAACGGTTCGCGAGGATTACAGCGAAAACGGCGACGCGTGGAATTATTTCACCCATGAGCATTCCCGCTCGCGCGCCTACAGGTGGGGAGAAGATGGACTCGGTGGACTATGCGACGACCATCAGCAGTTGTGCTTTGCGCTGGCGCTGTGGAACGAGCGTGACGCAATCCTGAAGGAACGCCTGTTCGGTCTCACGAATAGCGAAGGCAACCATGGCGAGGACGTAAAGGAGTATTACTTCTACGTCGACAGCACGCCCACGCACTCGTACATGAAGTATCTGTACAAGTATCCGCAGCGGGAATATCCGTACCGCGACCTGGTCGAGACGAACCGGCAACGATCGCGCGACGAACTCGAGTACGAGCTGATCGATACCGGTGTGTTCGACGATGACCGGTATTTCGATGTATTCGTCGAATACGCGAAGGCGGGCCCGGAAGACATCCTCATGCGCATCACCGTGCATAACCGCGCACGGGAAGACGCGCGGCTGCGGGTCATGCCGACGCTGTGGTTTCGCAATACCTGGTCATGGGGCCAGGACGAGCGTAAACCCTCGCTGTGCGAAGCGGGGCCCAGCGTCATTCGCGCGACGCATCATGAACTAGGCGAATACTGGCTCCATTGCGAAGGCGCGACGGAAGTGCTCTTCACGGAAAACGAAAGCAACGCACAGCGTCTATGGAATCAACCTAACGCGTCACCGTATGTCAAGGATGCGTTCCACGCGTACGTCGTTGCCGGGCAGCGTGACGCGGTAAATCCCGCAAAAACCGGCACCAAGGCCGCAGCCCATTACGCGTGCGACGTACCCGGCGGCGGCAGCGCGACCATCCGCTTGCGCCTGACCGCGGGCAAGCTGGACCATGCGTTCGACGGCTTCGAGAACATTTTCAACGACCGCATTGCCGAGGCCGACGCGTTTTACAAGCGCATTACCCCGGAGTCACTGAGCGAGGATCAGCGCCGTGTCCACCGTCAGGCTTTGGCGGGCATGCTGTGGGGCAAGCAGTACTACTACTTCGATCTGGAGCGCTGGCTGCGCGAGCACAAGAGTCACCCGTTGCTGGAAGCCGCCCCGCATGAAGTACGCAATACCGAGTGGTTCCACATGTTGAACGCCGACGTGATCTCGATGCCGGACAAGTGGGAGTATCCATGGTATGCGGCCTGGGACCTCGCCTTTCATACGGTCTCCCTCGCTCTGGTCGATTTCGATTTTGCGAAGGAGCAGTTACTGCTGATGCTGCGAATCCTGTATGTGCACCCAAGCGGCCAGATCCCGGCCTACGAGTGGAACTTCAGTGACGTCAATCCGCCGGTGCATGCCGCCGCCACCCTTTGGCTCTACAAGTATGAGAAAGCGCTGGGACGCGCCGACCCGCGCTTCCTGGAGCGCTCGTTTCAGGGTTTGATGCTGAACTTCAACTGGTGGCTCAACCGTAAGGACCCATCGGGCCGCAACGTCTTTGCCGGGGGTTTTCTGGGACTGGACAACATCGGTCTGTTCGATCGCAGCGCGCGGCTTCCAACCGGCGGAGCGCTCGAACAGGCGGACGGCACCGCCTGGATGGCGTTTTATTGCCAGAGCATGCTGGAGATGGCCATCATTCTGACCGAGTACGACCCGATGTACGAGGAGATCGCGTTCAAGTTCGTTCAGCACTTCATGTGGATCGCCTATGCGATGGACCGGCCGGGCGAGAACGCGGACGAGATGTGGGACGAACAGGACGGATTCTTCTACGATCTGCTGCGGCTGCCCGATGGCCAGACGATGCGTCTGAAGGTGAGGTCGATGGTCGGCTTGCTGCCCCTGTGCGCGTCGACCGTTTTCGAGGCCGATTCGGTGTCGCGCTGTCCGAAACTGCTGGAACTGATCACGCAATTTCGCGCGCGTTACCCGGAACTGGTTGCCCACGTGGCCCCAATGCAGAGCGGCTTCACCGGTCATGGCGAACGCAGGCTCCTGTCGATCCTCAATCGGCGCAAGCTCGAACGCGTGCTCGGCTACCTGCTCGACGAAAACGAATTCTTGGGGCCGCACGGCATCCGTTCGCTGTCGCGCTATCACCTCGATCATCCGTACGTGCTCAATATCGGTGGGCTCGACTACACCGTGCAGTATCTGCCCGCCGAATCGAATACCGGCATGTTTGGTGGCAACTCCAACTGGCGAGGCCCGGTGTGGATGCCGGTCAATCTGCTGATCGTCAGGGCGTTGATGAATCTCTATGGCTTTTTCGGCGATGAGTTCAAGGTTCAATGCCCGACCGGGTCGGGGCCGCACATGACACTGTTCGAGGTGGCGCACGAAATTGTCCGGCGGCTCACGGGTACGTTTTTGCGCGATGAGGATGGCAAGCGCCCGGTCTACGGCGGCACCGGCAAGTTCCAGGACGATCCGCACTGGCGCGACCTGATCCTGTTCTACGAGTATTTCCACGGCGACAACGGTGCAGGTTTGGGTGCCAGCCACCAGACCGGCTGGACGGGTCTGGTCGCACCGTTGCTCGGTCTGTTCGGGCGTGTCGACGCGCGAACCGTTCTCGAAAGCGACCGCTGGCGCGTGATGGCCGGGGCCGTCGGGCAACAGGTGGACGGGGAACGAGGGGGCGAATCTGTCGCGACGCCGGGGTGACCGTGCGCATCAACGGAAGAAAACGGTGAGAGGACGAATCCGAGATCGCACGAACAGCTACTTTGCGGCCGACATATTCAGTCGTGCGGCCGGTCTGGATGCGCTTCAGCAAGGCATCGAAGTGCCAGCGCTCCGAGTCTGCGGGCCGATTCGTCATCTAATGGAGCTTCCGGCGTTTCAGGAATATCGACGAACATCGCCCGATCCAGGGTTGACCGAATCGCACGACGCGACACGTTGCTCATTTTGAGCGTATTCGTCTCGTCATCGTAGATAAAGACGACAGCAAGGTCTTCGACCATCAATAGCCTCTGCACTGATTGTGTGTTTCAAAAGCACGCTGTTGGCCATTCGCTTCGATCGCGCCGGCGAATTTCGGCGGCAGCCGGCCAGGTTCGGTGGCGCGCACCGCGGCCGGCTCGGCAAACGCACGCGTCGCCTGCACTGAGTAGCGAAGGCCGTTTTGAAATCCATAGTCGCCCGTTAGTAAGGCGACATCGAAATGTCTTCCCGCCGGCGCCTGCCGTTGCGTGATGTCCGGCGCTCATCGACGATGAATATGCATGCTCAATGAATGCATGCCGACACACTACTTCTTTTTCGAACATTACCTGCAATGACTGAATACACGCTACACCGCCGCGCAGCCGTCGCGCTGCGGGCCAATTATCCCAATAATCGGGTATTCGTTGTCCGGGCAGTCGAATAGTCGGACTAGTTAGGGGTATACATGGATTAGGAGCCGCAACCGCATTGCATTAACATTTTTTTCGGTACCGCATGGCGCACATCGAGCGCATTCAAATCGGGGTTGCACGTCTCCACGCCCTAGTCCCGCGCTGCCCAGCGCACTCTCGGTGCCGCCCAGCAACTGCACGCGATCGACTCAATGTCGACCACATCGACCAACGAAGAAAAGAGCCGGAGGAAGTGATGGCACAGCAACGGGATGACGACCAGGAACGCGGCAACGAAAGTTTCAGTGCGCGGCGGCGCGGGCTGATGCAGGGCGCGGGATTGGGCGCGGCGCTTTCGCTGATGGGCGCGCTAGGCGGCACGGGCGGACTGATCGGCACCGCGCAGGCGGCCGAGGCGGCTTTCCCGTCGCACAAGAAGTGGAAGATCGTGTTCGTCAATCACGTCACCACCAACCCGTTTTTCGTGCCCACGCAGTACGGCATCCAGGATGCATGCTCGCTGCTCGGCATGGATTATCAGTGGACCGGCTCGGCCACGTCGGACGCGGGTGAAATGGTTCGCGCGGTGAATTCCGCGATTGCCGCGAAGGCCGACGCGATCGCCGTGCCGATCGTCGACCCGAGCGCTTTCGACAAGCCGATTCAGGCCGCGCTCGACGCCGGCATTCCGGTGTTCGCCTATAACGCCGACGCGCCGCGCGGCAAGAAGAGTCCGCGCCTCGCCTACATCGGCCAGGATCTGTACCTGTCGGGCTATCAGATGGGCGAGCGCATCGTGAGCCTCATCGACAGCGGGATGGTCGCGCTGTTCATCGCGACGCCGGGGCAGCTCAACATCCAGCCGCGCCTGGATGGCGCAAGCGACGCAATCAAGAAGTCCGGCAAGAAAATCGACATCCAGACGGTGGCCACCGGCGCGACAGTCAACGAAGAGCTGTCGAAGATCAAGTCGTTCTATCTCGGCCACCAGGACCTGAAAGGCATGTTCGCGGTCGATGCCGGCAGCACGCAGGGCGTCGCGCAACTGATGAAGGAATCGAACCTGCCGTCGAAGGGCGTGCACGGCGGCGGCTTCGATCTGCTGCCGGCCACGGTGCAGCTCATTCACGAAGGTTTCCTCGACTTCACGATCGACCAGCAGCCGTACGTGCAGGGCTTCTATACGGTGATGCAGGCATTCGTGACGCTGGCCTCCGGCGGCCTGGTCGGGCCGGCCGACACCAACACGGGCCTGAAATTCGTGACGAAGGACACCGTCGAGCCGTATCTGAACACGTCGACGCGTTATGAAGGCAAGACCACCAAGCCGCAGATCGTTCCGATGCACGGCGCAATCAAGTCGTAATGAACACCGTGGACGAAACCAGCAAGATCGAAGCGGACCGCGCGCGCCGGCGCGCGGGCGTTTCATTCACATCACACTGGGCGGCCGAGCTGCGCATCCTGCTCGTGGCCGTGTTACTGGCCGCCTACTTCGAATTCGCGAACCACGATTTCCTGCTCACCAACGCGAGTCTCGTCAACCTGTCGCAGTTCATCGCGCCGGTGGCGATCATCGCGTTCGGCGAAATCATGTTGATGATCGGCGGGGACATCGATCTTTCGGCCGGCATGGTGTTCGCGTTCGCGCCGTTCATGATGGTGTTCGCCAGCGACGCCGGCGCGCCGATGTGGCTCGCCGTGATCGCGGGGCTGGTGGCCGCGGCGGTCATCGGCTTCGTGAACGGCGCGGTGACGGTGTGGCTGAGGCTGCCGTCGTTCGTCACCACGCTCGGCACGCTGTTCCTGATCAACGGCATCACGCTCACCGTGTCGCGCGGCACGCCGGCGCCCACGCCGGGGTCGCCAACGTTTTCCGCGTTCATGGGTGCGTGGGGCTACAGCGAGATCATCTGGACTCTGGCACTCGCATTCGTGATGCATGTGTTGCTGCGGCATACGCGCTGGGGTCTGCATACGCAGGCCGCGGGCGCCAATCCGATTGGCGCAAGCGAGGCCGGGATTCAGGTGAACCGGCTGCGCCTCGGCAACTTCATCATCGCCGCGGTGCTCGCGGGCTTCACCGGCATTCTCGAGGCCTTTCGCATTACGTCGATCGATCCGCAAGCGGGCGGCAACCAGATCATGTTCCTCGCGGTGGCGGCCGCCGTGATCGGCGGCACGCCGCTGACCGGCGGCTCGGGCACGATCGTCGGTGGGCTGATCGGCGCGGCGGTGCTAGGCATTCTCAACGACGGCTTCACGCTGATCGGCATCAACGCGTTCACGTTCAACATTATTCTTGGCGCCGCGATTCTGGCGGCGATGATTTTCAACATTCACGTTGGACGCATTCGCCGCAAGGGAGGGCGTTGATGGACGAACCTCAAAGCGCGTCGCCGGGCCAGAACGCCACTTCCGATGCACCGCTCGCGTTGCGTGGCGATAGCCTCGTCAAACGTTTCGGCGCGGTGACCGCGCTCGACGGCGTGTCGCTCACGCTCGGCAAGGGCGAAATTCTCGGCGTACTCGGCGACAACGGCGCGGGCAAGTCGACGCTCGTAAAAATTCTCACCGGCTTTCATCAGCAAACGGACGGCACGCTGTACGTCGACGGCCAGCAAACGTTGCTGCGTTCGGTCGATCATGCGCGTTCGCTCGGCATCGAATGCGTGTATCAGGATCTCGCGCTCGCGAATTCGTTGAGCATTTACCACAACATGTTCCTGAATCGCGAGATCGTGCGGCGGGGGCCATTCAGGCTGCTCGACCACAAGCAGATGCGCGAGCGCGCCGCGCAATGCCTCGACGACATCGGCGTGCACGTGCCTTCGGTGGACTTGCCGGTGGAGCGCCTGTCGGGCGGCCAGCGCCAGGCCATCGCGGTGGCGCGCGCCGTGCATTCGAATGCGAAGATTCTGCTGCTCGACGAACCGCTCGCCGCGATGGGCGCGCGCGAGGCGGGCTTGATCATCGACTTGCTGATGCGGCTGAAAGAAAAAGGCGGCCTGTCGATCATCATGATCATGCACAACTATGCGCAGACGCTCGATATCGCCGATCGCATCATGTTGATGCAGCGAGGCCGCGTGACGTATGAACAAAGGAGCGCGCTGACCTCGGTGGCGGAGTTGATGGATATCGTGCGGCGCGAATACCGGGCGATGCGCACCGCTGGCGCGCAGTGAGCGGGTCGATCCAGGGGGTATACCGCACGCCGGCATCATGTCCGACTTATTGCTGAGTCAAGCCGCCCCATCCCGCGACAACCCCATCACCGCCTGCAAGATCGCCGCGCGCGCCTGGCCAAGAATCAAACCGCGCCAGACGTCATCCTCGCAATAGAAGCCACTACGGATCTCCGCGCGAATTGCGCCGATCTGCTGCGGGTCCGCGTCCGGATGTTGACGCACCCAGCTATCGGCACGCAGCCGGTGCAGCATGTCGACAAGTGGAACGGTGCCGTATTCGATCGCGATCGCGGTCGTACGTGCCTGCGTGCACGTGCGGCGAAGCGTGTCGAGCACCGGCCCGGCGACATTGGCCGCGACCGATGTGCCGTCGAGCGGACTCGTCACGTCGGCGCCCCACCACGCGCGCGCGCGTTGCAACTCCCGCGCGCCGAGCTGGCCGACGCAGATTTTCTCGCCGTGTCCATACGGACCGAGCCCGGTATGAAAATCGATCCAACCGATGCTGTCGCACGCTGCGCCATATTTTTCGAGCAGCGTCTGTAGCAGACGCGTGCTCCACGTTGCATGCGCGCCGCCGAAGAACATTCCGTCCGCATGCCGGTACTGTCCGATGGTCAGCGCCTGCTGATACGCGTGTTCGCCGCGTTCGTCGATGTACTTCGCGATCGCCGCCGCGTTCTGCTGCGAGGGCGGCCACTGCGGCGGTACCAGCAAAGCGTGCAGATCGTCGTACGCGGGATTGACCGGCAACGGCTTCGAAAAATCGATGCTGTTGCGGTTCAGATCGACGTTGTCTTCATTGGTGCGGCTCAGATGCGAAAAGCCGTACGGATTGATCGCATGCACGACCAGAATCGCCACGTTCAGCTTGTCGAGCAGCGCGTGCAACGGCCGGTCGTGCAATAGCGCGACCTGCGCAGCCGAGCCGCAAAATCCCTCGACGCCATGCGTGCCCGAAGTCAGCACCAGCAAGCGGCGCGCGTTGTGCGGACCGAGGCGCACGACGTCGGTGGCGAGTTCCTCGCCTTCGAGGCCGCGCTGACCCGGAAGCACATGGCTTTCGATGTAGGCGTGCGTATCCGCGGCGGACCGCTGGTACAACCGCCGCGCGTTCAGATACGACGAAGCGAAATACGACGATGGATTCATTGCATCTCCAGAAAGCGCGTGCGGCAACGATACGGACGCGGACCCCGACAACAACGATCAGGCCGGCGTCAGGAACGATTCTGTCAGACGCACCCAATACGTCGAGCCGAGCGACAGCACGTCGTCATTGAAATCGTAGCTGGTGTTGTGCAGCATGCACGGCCCGAGCCCGTGGCCATGGTCGCGGTGCGCGCCGTCGCCGTTGCCGATGTACGCATAGCAGCCCGGCTTTTCGAGCAGCATGAACGAGAAGTCTTCGGCGCCCATCGTCGGATCGATGTTCGTTTCGACGTGGTCTTTGCCGACCACTTCCTGCATCACGCCGAGCGCGAAATGCGTTTCCTTTTCCGTATTGACGGTCGGCGGATAGTTGCGCCTGAACGAGAACTCGACGCTGCAGCCATAGGCGAGCGCGGTCGCTTCGGCGAGCTGCTTCATGCGGGTTTCGATCAGGTCGAGCACGTCCACCGAGAACGTGCGCACCGTGCCGGCAAGCGTCGCCGTATCGGGAATCACGTTGACGGC
>NZ_DASXHN010000288.1:0-9874 GCF_036488505.1 Paraburkholderia sp.
GGCTCGGGTCGACCTGCAGCGTCAGGTCGACCTTGTGGTTGGCCTGATCGATCTGCGGCTGCGCATTGACGGTAGCGAACGCATAGCCGTATTCGCCCAGCTTGCCGACGATCGCTTTGGTAATGGCTTGCAGCTTTTCAGCCGAGAAGCGCTCACCCGGTTTCAGGTTGATCAGCCTGGACAGCTCCGCTTCGCGATCGAGCAGATTGCCCGCCAGCTTGATGGACGAAATCGTATACGGCTCGCCTTCGTGCAGCGTGACCGTCAGATACATCTGCTTCTTGTCCGGCGTGATCGACACCTGAGTCGACTCGATGCTGAACTCGAGATAGCCGCGATTCAGGTAATACGAGCGGACATTTTCGAGGTCGCCGGTAAACTTGTCTTTCGCGTACAGGTCGTTCTTCGTGTACCACGAGAACCAGTTCGGCGTGGACAGCTGCATTTCATCGCTCAGCGCACTCGTGCTAAACGCCTTGTTGCCGATGAAGTTGATCTGGCTGATCTTTGCACTCGGACCTTCGGCTACCGAGAACAGCACCGACACGCGGTTGCGGTCGATCGGCGTGATCGTGGTCGTCACTTCGGCGGCGTAGTAGCCGCGGGTCAGGTACTGGCGCTTGAGTTCCTGCTCGGCCTTGTCGACCAGCGCCTTGTCGTAGTAACGACCTTGCGACAAGCCAACCGCCCGCAGCGCCTTGCTGAGATTGTCCTTGTCGAACTCGTGGATGCCGGCGAAGTCGATCGTGCCAATTGCGGGGCGCTCCAGCACCTGCACGATGACGACGTTGCCTTCGGTCGCGATCTTGACGTCGTTGAAAAAGCCCGTAGCGTACAGCGCGCGAATCGCTTCGGATGCTTTCTCGTCGGTGAACGTGTCGCCTTGCTTGATCGGCAGGTAAGCGAACACGGTGCCCGGCTCGACGCGTTGCAATCCCTCGATGCGGATGTCTTGTGCCACGAACGGTGTGGTTGCGTAGGCCGGCACCGCCGCCACACTTAACCCGACGAGGGTCATCGCCCGGCTGCGGCGTACAGTTGAAGTTTGAACAGGCATGCGAAGGGAAGCAAAATGGTAGACACGCAGGGTGGAAACCCGAGTGCAATACGCTGTGCCGCATATCGATCCAGCGCGCGGATGGGTGAGACGCGAGTTCTATTGCACCGTGATGGCAGACAGGTCGCCCACCTTTGCGATGCCGCTTACGAGGGCCAGCACTTCCGTCATGTGTGCAGCGTCAGCGCGTTGGAGGCGAAACGACAGTTCCGCGCCGCCGGGCAGACGGAAAGTAAGAATCAGATGGGCCGCCGCGCCTGCGTCCTTGCCGATCTCCCAGGCCTCACAAGGCATTGCGAATTTCACGCTCTTCTTTTTGCTGCGGATCCGTTCCGACACACCAATGGCGTTCGACAACGCCGCCAGCAACTCGTGCATGACTGAGCAGTGCAACGCAATGGGGGAAGCCTGATTGACCTTGAACATCAGATACTGACCGTCGCCGGTCAATTCAAAACCACGTACGGAGTCGATCGCAAGGGAAGGTTGCGGTGCCATGGAGTAGTCCAGAAGCGAGCAAGGGCTGAAGTGTAGGGCGCTCCCCAACGTCTTGAGTTACGCGCCGTTACCGAATCTTAAATTCATTAGACGGGTGACTCCGACGGGCAACGTCGGCTTTGGATGTTTGAATGGGGAGATGGAGGTCGCCGTGCGATTGAAAGCATCGCTCGCCGCCGACGATCGCAAGCACACGACGAACAAAGGTCCGCTTTCAGTTCTAGCTTTCGAGGTGCGCGTTGCTCGCAGTGAACATTGCTCCGACTCCGGACGCGCACTGTAAGCAGGCACTCGACGGTTCCATAATTTCCCGACGGAAACTAATTGCTACGACGTGGGTTGCGTCGACGACAGAGCGCTGATTTCAGTCGGCGATTTATTCCAAAGGTAAGCGATGAGCGCATGAAGTACTCGCCATAAACTCATAGGGCGACTGCCTCAGCTGTCGGCAGTGTGAAAGCTATTCACAGTCCAGCGCTTTTGCACACAACTGTTTTGCTCAAAAGGCCACTTCGGCCCGTCACGTTGGAGTTCACCCGGCACGCAAAGACGTCCCACGTGCATCCTGAACAATTGGTAATAAGACCCGCTGAAGGCTTAGCCTTTGCAGGGAATGACGCGCGTGCGCCTCTATCCGGCTGTTGCCAGACCTTGCTCTCACAGCAGCGACAACGTATTGCCTGTGCGTGCGGGCAAAGCTGAACGCGCCCACCCGGCATTCACAGACGCCTGATGTTTCATTTGGCCTTCAGCAGAAGTGCCGAGCTTTGTGTACATTCGCGCTTGTGCGTTGCGGCACATCGGCGCGTACACCAACGCAATCATCTTTGCCGCACACGTGTTTGTCCGTTGAACGCCCGGCAAACGACAGATGCACGCATGTTCTCCGATTCGACCTAAAGCATCCAGGCAGTTCTCGTGAAATGAAGTTTATGCAAAGCCCTAGCCAGTATTCCGTCGCGGTCGAACATGCCGTCACATCAAGCCCGTCCTGTGCTTGTGTCAGGTACCAGCACGCGGCTGCGGGTCATCGCACGCCGCGCTAGCCTTCGCCAACACCCGTTGACGATTTATCCCAAGCTCAGGAATTCTTATGCTCGGCCTGGTCCGTACCGCGCTTCGGCGACCCTATACTTTCGTCGTCCTGGCAATCTTCATTCTCATCATCGGCCCGTTGTCCGCGATGAGAACGCCAACCGACATCTTTCCGGATATCAAGATCCCCGTGATCAGCGTGGTGTGGCAGTACACGGGCCTGCCGCCGGACCAGATGGTCGGCCGCATCACTTCACCATTCGAACGCACGTTGACGACCACCGTGAACGACGTCGAGCATATCGAGGCGGAATCGGTCGCCGGCTTCGGGATCATCAAGATATTCTTCCAGCCGGGGGTGAATATCAGCACGGCGAACGCGCAGGTGACTGCGGTCGCGCAAACTCAATTGCGGCAATTGCCCGCGGGCACGACGCCTCCTCTGATCCTGAACTACAACGCGTCCACCGTACCGATCATCCAGTTGGCGCTGTCTGGCAAGGGACTCTCTGAACAGAACCTCGGCGACCTGGGCCTGAATGCAGTGCGCCCGGTTCTCACCACGGTCGCGGGCGCAGCAATTCCTTACCCGTTCGGCGGCAAGACACGTCAGGTACAGATCGACATCGAGCCAGCGGCGCTGCAGGCGCGCGGCTTATCAGCGCAGGACGTGGCGAATGCACTGGCCGGCCAAAACCTGATAACGCCCGTAGGCACTGAGAAAATCGGTGACTACGAGTACACGTTGCAACTGAACAATGCGCCATCGGAAATCAAAGCCTTGGGCGACCTGCCGGTGAAGGCGGTCAATGGCACCACGGTTTATATTCGTGACATCGCGAATGTGCGCGACGGCAGCCCGCCGCAGACCAATATCGTGCATGTCGACGGGCGGCGCTCGGTGCTGATGTCGGTGCTCAAGAACGGTTCCGTTTCGACGCTCGGCATCATCTCCGGCATCAAGGAGCGGCTTGCTGCCGGGAAAGCATCGTGGCCCGCTAACCTGCAGATCGAACCCATCGGTGACCAGTCGCTGTTCGTGCGAGCGGCCATTACCGGCGTGGCGCGCGAAGGCGTGATCGCGGCCGTGCTGACGAGCCTGATGATCCTGCTGTTCCTTGGCAGTTGGCGTTCCACGATCATCATCGCGACCTCGATCCCACTCGCGATCCTCGGCTCGATCGCGACGCTATCCGCGCTCGGCGAGACGTTGAACATCATGACGCTCGGCGGTCTTGCGCTAGCGGTGGGAATTCTGGTCGACGATGCGACGGTGACGATTGAAAACATCAACTGGCACCTGGAGCATGGCAAGGAGGTGGAGACCGCTATTCTCGACGGCGCGGCGCAGATCGTCACGCCGGCGTTCGTCTCGCTGCTGTGTATCTGCATCGTGTTCGTGCCGATGTTCTTCCTGAGCGGCGTCGCACGCTTCCTGTTCGTCCCGATGGCTGAAGCGGTGATCTTCGCGATGATCGCGTCGTTCATCCTGTCGCGAACCCTTGTGCCGACGATGGCGAAATACCTGCTGAAACAGCATGTGCACGACGAGCACGCGCACGACACGAAGCGCCCCTCTCCGCTCGCGCGGTTCCAGCGTGGCTTCGAAGCGCGCTTCGAAAACGTGCGCGGCGCCTACCGCGGGTTGCTCGAACTCGCGCTGACCCACCGGCGTCCGTTCGTCAGTGGCTTCCTCGGCTTTGTGGTGCTCTCCTTCGCGCTGGTGCCGTTTCTCGGCCGCAATTTCTTCCCTTCCGTCGATTCGGGACAGATCCTGATGCATGTGCGCGCACCGGTCGGCGTTCGCGTTGAAAAGACCGCGCAGATTTTCGCGGACGTCGAAGGCTCGATCCGTCGGATCATTCCGCCGGCCGATCTCGGCACCGTGGTCGACAACATGGGTCTGCCGGTCAGCGGCATCAATACCGCGTACAACAACACCGGTACGGTCGGCTCGCAGGACGGCGACATCCAGATAGCGCTAAATGATGGCCATCGTCCAACCGACGAATACGTCCGCGCGATGCGCGAGCAATTGCCGCGCGAATTCCCGGGCGTCACGTTTTCGTTCCCGCCGGCGGACATCATCAGTCAGATCCTGAACTTCGGCTCACCGGCGCCGATCGACCTGCAGATTCGCGGCAATAATCTGAACGCCAACTACACTTACGCGGACCGCCTGCTCCGCCAGGTTCGCGACGTGCCGGGCGTGGTCGACGCACGAATCGAGCAGTCGCGCGACAACCCGACGTTCAACGTCGATGTCGACCGCACGCGCGCGCAACTGCTCGGCATCACCGAACGCGATGTGACGAACAGCATGGTGGTGAACCTCGCGGGTTCCAGCCAGGTCGCGCCCACTTTCTGGCTGAACAACGCGAACGGCGTGTCGTATCCGATCGTGATGCAAACGCCGCAATACAACCTGGATTCGCTCGCCGCCCTGCAGAACCTGCCGATCACCGGCAGCGGCGGAAGCACCGCCCAGATCCTCGGTGGTCTGGCGACAGTCGAACGCACCAGCAGCAATGAGGTAGTGAGCCAGTACAACATCCAGCCTATGGTCGAGATCTTCGCGACCACCCAGGGCCGCGACCTCGGCGCGGTCGCATCCGATATCCAGCGCATCGTGCACGACAACGCCAGCAGCTTGCCCAAGGGCTCGGCCGTGGCGCTGCTAGGCCAGGTGCAAACGATGAACACTGCATTTGCCGGCATGTTGTTCGGCCTGCTTGGCGCGGTGGTGTTGATCTATTTGCTGATTGTGGTCAATTTCCAGTCGTGGGCCGACCCGTTCGTGATCGTGAGCGCATTGCCGGCCGCGTTGGCGGGCATCGTCTGGATGCTGTTCGCGACCCACACGACGCTCTCCGTACCCGCATTGACCGGTGCGATCATGTGCATGGGAGTAGCGACGGCCAACTCGATCCTGGTCGTCAGTTTCTGCCGCGAACGACTCGCGGCACACGGCGACCCGTTCAAGGCCGCCCTCGAAGCGGGCTTTACGCGTTTTCGCCCGGTGCTCATGACCGCGCTCTCGATGATCATCGGCATGATGCCGATGGCGCTCGCCTTAGGCGAAGGCGGTGAACAGAACGCGCCGCTCGGCCGCGCCGTGATCGGCGGTCTGCTGTTCGCCACCACCGCTTCGCTGTTCCTCGTCCCTGTCATCTTTTGTATCGTCCACGTGCGCCCAGGGCGCGCGGCTACCCCGGCATCCGTCTCGGGAGGTCCTGCTCATGTCGTCTGAAACCACTTTCCCCACTCATACACCGTCGCGCCGCCCGCTTGTCGTCGCAGGCGTAATCGGCCTGCTGGTCGTGCTGGGCATCGTCATTGCCGGCCTCACGCTGCGAGCCGCCGATGCACGCAAACTGAAAACCTGGACCGACGCCCAGGCCGTACCGACCGTCAACGTGATCCAGCCGTCGCGCGACGCCAACGGCCCCTCGCTGCAACTGCCCGGTCGCCTCGAAGCGTTTACGCGGGCGCCGATTTTCGCGCAGGTCAGCGGCTATCTGAAATCATGGAGCGTCGATATCGGCACGCCGGTCAAAGCCGGGCAGGTACTCGCCGAAATCGAAACGCCCGAGCTCGACCAGCAGCTATTGCAGGCGCGCGCGGATCTGCAGAGTGCGCAGGCGAACGCATTAGTGGCGGGTACGACGGCCCAGCGCTGGGAAGCGCTACGAGGCACGGATTCGGTCGCCCAGCAGGATGTCGACCAGCGCACCGCCGACTACACCGCGAAAGAGGCGATCGTGGCAGCCGCCAAGGCCAACGTTGACCGGCTCGTCGCCACCAAGGCCTTCGCGCGCATCGTGGCGCCATTCGACGGCGTCGTGACCGCGCGCGATACCGACGTCGGCGCGTTGGTCAACGCCGGCAGCGGCGGGATAGGACAGGAGCTGTTCGCGGTCTCCGACGTCAAGCAGTTACGCGTGTATGTCCAGGTGCCGCAGAACTACGCACCGGCGATACACGACGGCACGACCGCCAGCCTGAGCGTTCCCGAGTATCCCGACCAGCACTTCACCGCGCGCGTGGTCGCAGCGTCAGACTCGGTCAATTCCAGTTCGGGCACGACGCTGGTTCAACTGCTGGTGGACAACACTAACGGCAAGCTCCTGCCGGGTGGCTTCGCCAGCCTGAAATTCTCGTTGCCCGCCTCCGCCGATTCGCTTCGCGTACCCGCCAGCGCGCTGGTCTTCGATAGCCGCGGCGTGGTGGTCGCCACGCTTGGCGCGAACGGTCATGTGCTGTTCAAGCACGTGAAGATCGACCGCGACCTGGGCAACGCAGTGGAGATCGGCTCAGGCCTCACCGTCACGGATCGCGTGATCGATACGCCGCCCGACGGACTCGCTGACGGCGACAGCGTGCACATTGCAACGGCGACTGACAAGAAGGCAGTTGCACATGGTTAAGTATCGACTTCCGGCGCTTCTCGCGAGCGTCGTCGCGCTCTGCGGCTGCTCGCTCGCGCCGCAATATCGGGTCCCGCCGGCGCCGATCGCTGCGCAATACAAGACCTTTGGGCCGTGGACCACCGCACAGCCCGCCGACCGGATCGACCGCAACGGCTGGTGGAAGATGTATGGCGACGCGCAGCTCGACGATCTCGAAGCACGGCTGCTGGCCAACAATACCGACTTGCGCGCGGCGTACGCACACTATGCACAAGCACAGGCCTTTGTGGCACAGGTTCAGTCGGGACTGTACCCGTCGGTCAGTGTGAATGCTGCGCCGCTGCGTGAGCGTCAGTCCGATAACCGGCCGTTGCGCGCTGGCGGCCCGAACGACTACAACTCCGTCACGCTTGGCGGTCAGATCAACTACGACCTCGACCTGTGGGGCCGCGTGCGCGACTCGGTGGTGGCCGGCAAGGACGAGGCGCAGGCGACCAAGGCCGATCTGGCCTCGGTCAGGCTGAGCTTGCAGGTCGAACTGGCGGACAGTTACGTCCGCCTGCGGGGCCTCGACCAGCAGTCCGAGCTGTTGAACGAGACTGTCGTCGCGTATGCGAAGGCCCTGCAACTTACCCAAACGTTGCACAACAGTGGCATCGTGTCGGGCCTCGACGTTTCCCGGGCGCAAACGCAACTCTCGTCGGCGAAGTCGCAGCTGTCGCAGAACCTCGCGCAACGGGCTTTGATAGAACACGCGATCGCGGTCCTGGTGGGAACCTCGGCGTCCGAATTCAGCCTGCCTTCCCAAACCGCCGCCATCGCGTTGCCGGCGATTCCCACCGGCCTGCCCTCGACGCTGCTGCAGCGACGACCCGATGTCGCCGCCGCGGAACGCCGGGTGGCCGAGGCCAATGCAAAAATTGGCGTCGCCCGGGCCGCGTACTTCCCGGACATCATGCTCAGCTTGCAGGGTGGTGTGCAAAGCGCGGCCTATGCCGGCCTGGTCAGCGCACCGAATCTGTTCTGGGCGATCGGCCCGCAGCTTGTGCAGTACGTATTCGACGGCGGCTATCGTCGTGCGCAACTCGACGCCGCAAAAGCGGCAACCGAAGAAGCGGGAGACCGTTACCGCAGTGTGGTGCTGTCTGCATTCCAGCAGGTCGAAGACAACCTTGCGCTGCTGTCGTATCTCGGCACCGCGCTGGGCGAGCAACGGGATGCAGCCAACGCCGCGCAGTACTCGGTGGACCTCGCGTTGCGTCAATATCGCCAGGGCGTGGTGGGTTACCTCGACGTCGTGCAGGCGCAGACAGTGGCGCTCGATGCGCAGCGCAGCCTGCTCGATATCCAGACACGCCAGCTGAGCGCGAATGTAGAACTGCTGGATGCGCTCGGCGGCGGATGGTCGAGCGATGAACTCGCTGAAGTGGCGGCAGCGCCGGCACTCGTCGCGACGGCAACGGAGCGCAGCGCCAACTGAACGCGTGTGCACGGCGCGCGAACGACATGCCCGTCGTGTTTTTACTACTTCGGAGCCTATTCACTGTCCGGTCTATGCGAAGCGTGGTCGGCCTCCCACGCTCGCGCGGTGCCTGAGCCCCGGATCGCACCGTCGGTCCTCCAATACGCGACGTCCGGGTGTTCGTATAGCGTTCGATACGTCGAATGCCGCTCGTAGCGAGCGGCATCCACGCATCGCGCTCAGCCGCCGCGCAGCGCGTTGCTCAAGCCGGCATCGGACAGCGCGCAAAGCGCCACCGCCGACCAGTCATGCTCGGCGCCGAAGCCTTGCGAGCGCAACGTCAGGAACCGGTCGTGCACGAGACTGGCCAGCGGCAGCGGAACGCCAAGTGCCTCAGCGGCGGCCAGCATCAGGCGGTTGTCCTTTTGACCGAGCGGCAACGAAAAGCCGGGCGGCTGAAACTGTTGCGACGCAATCAGCGCACCATAGATTCTGTAAGGCGGCGCGTTGAAGTTTGCGCTCGTCAACAGCTCGACCAGACGCATCGGATCGATGCCGGCCTTGCCCGCCACGGCACACGCTTCGCCCAGCGTTTCGATGATCACGGACAGCATGAAGTTGCCGATCAGCTTCACCAGATTGGCCTGAGAAGGGTCCTGCCCGACGATGCCCACCGACTGCCCAAGCGTTTCGAGAAGCGGCACGGCAACCTTCAGGTGCTCGTCCGCTCCGGCCGCCATGATGAACAGCTTCCTGGCCGCCGCGGCGTCGGGCCGGCCGAACACCGGCGCTGACACGAAAGCAAGACCGGCTTCACGGTACCTCGCCGCATGATCCTGCGCGGTCGCGACACTGATGGTGCTCATCGAGATGTGCAGCGCACCCTGTTTCAGCGTGGTGGCGATCCCCTGCTCTCCGAACGTGACCGCAGCGTGAGCGGCATCGTCGGCCACCATCGTGAATACCACGTCGGCTCCCAGCGCCGCCTGCGCGGGACTCGACGCGACGCTCGCGCCGGCTTCGCGCAATGGTTCCGCGCGTGCCGGACTCCGGTTGAATACCTGAACGTCGTGCCCGGCGCCGATCAGGTTTTTCGCAATCGCGGCTCCCATCGCGCCCAGTCCTACAAATCCAATTTTCATACTGATACTCCAAATGATTAGCCGCGCGAATGCGCGGCCCGTTCAGACTCGAATCGATACGCCCGACGCCTCGCGCTGGGCAGCGCCGCAGCCATTACAGCGCACGCGGTCACACACGACGACCACGAGGCATCACCCACGCGCAGCGCCAAACGCCTTCACGACGTTCACCCAATACGACGCACCGATAGTCAATGCGTCGTCATTGAAGTCGTAGTGCGGATTGTGAAGCGGGGCCCCGGGCGTGGACCCGTCGACGCCCATCCAGACA
>NZ_DASXHN010000307.1:0-9918 GCF_036488505.1 Paraburkholderia sp.
CGACGACCCACGCCTCGGCGACGGGCTGGCCGAATCCGTGGCCGCCCAGGTGCTCGCCGTCGCAGGGCACTACAGCCATCTTCTGTTTCCTGCCACCGCCAGCGGAAAAAACGTCGCGCCGCGCGTGGCGGCGAAGCTCGACGTGGCTCAGATCAGCGACATCATCCGCGTGGTCGACGCCTCGACATTCGAGCGTCCAATCTATGCCGGCAACGCTATCGCCACAGTGGAGAGCGGCGACGGGATCAAGGTCGTCACCGTTCGCACCACCGCGTTCGACGCCGCGTCTCAAGGCGGCACAGCGCCGGTCGAAACCATCGCACCGGTATGCGACAACGCCGGCAGCAGCCTCGTTGGCCGCGAAGTCACGAAGAGCGATCGCCCCGAATTGACTGCCGCGCAGATCGTCGTCTCTGGCGGCCGCGCGCTAGGCAGCAATGAAACCTTCATGCAGGTGCTTACGCCGCTGGCCGACAAGCTGGGCGCAGCGCTCGGCGCAAGCCGCGCGGCGGTCGACGCCGGTTACGCCCCCAACGATTGGCAGGTCGGGCAGACCGGCAAAATCGTCGCCCCCGACCTGTACGTCGCGTGCGGAATTTCCGGGGCGATCCAGCATCTAGCCGGCATGAAGGACTCGAAAGTCATCGTGGCCATTAATAAGGATGCCGAGGCGCCTATTTTCGGTATCGCGGACTACGGGCTGGAAGCGGATCTGTTTGTCGCGATCCCCGAACTCGTCAACGCGCTGTAATCCGCTGTCAACCCTCCACCATGAAACCTGACGATACGGCTCTCCTGCTGCCGGACAAACCCGCCGCCGTGCTGGCTGGCGACGGCAGCGTACTGAGCTTCGCGGAATTGAGCGCCCGCTCGCTGCGCCTTGCATCGGCGATGGCCGCGCAGGGTCTGCGCTCGCGCGATCACGTCGCGATACTGCTAGAAAACCGGCTCGAGTACTTTGTCGCCGCGTGGGCGGCACACCGCCTGGGCCTGTACTACACGCCGGTGAACTGGCACTTGCAACCCAATGAGGTCGCGCATATCGTGGCGGACTCGGGGGCGCGCTGGCTATTCGTCTCCAGGGCGCTCGCGCCGCTGGTGACCGCGCTCAAGGCCGAATCGCTCGAACGCGTGATCGTCATCGAAGACAGTGTGAGGGGACTCGCGGCGCTGCTCGCGCGGGCCGATTCGGACCGCCTGATCGATCAGCGCGAAGGTCAGGCGATGTTCTATTCGTCCGGCACCACGGGCCAGCCCAAAGGGATCAAGCGCAACCTCGCGCTCGACCTGTACGGCACCACGCCACCTTGGGAATCGCTGATTACCGACGCCTATAACGTCGACGCCGAAACCGTCTATCTATGCCCCGCCCCGCTCTACCACGCCGCCCCGCTGGGCTGGACGATGGCCGTGCAGCGGCGCGGTGGCACGGTGATTCTGATGGAGCGGTTCGATCCTCGCGAGGTCTTGCGCCTGATCAAGCAGTATCGCGTGACGCATCTGCAGATGGTGCCCACGCATTTCGTACAACTGCTCAAGCTGAGCCGTGCCGAGCGCGAGGCGTTCGACCTGTCCAGCCTTCAGGTCGCCGTGCATGCGGCCGCGCCGTGTCCGGTGCAGGTGAAAGAACAGATGATGGACTGGTGGGGGCCCATCATCTACGAATACTATGGGTACTCGGAAGGCAGTGGCTTCGCCCGTATCGCTCCGCAGGAATGGCTGACGCATAAAGGCTCTGTAGGACGGCCGGTGCTCGGCACCGTGCGGATTCTGGATGAACACGGCAAGGAACTGCCGACCGGTGAGCCGGGCGTCATCTGGATCGAAGGCGGGATGGATTTCGCGTACCACAACGACCAGGCCAAGACCGCGTCGGTGCACGACGCGCAAGGCCGCACCTCGGTCGGCGACATGGGCTATCTCGACGCCGAGGGCTATCTTTACCTGACCGACCGGGTGTCGCACATGATCATCTCGGGTGGCGTCAACATCTACCCTCAGGAGGTCGAGAATCTGCTGGTCATGCATCCCGAACTGGCCGATGCTGCAGTGATCGGCGTGCCGGACGCGGAATATGGCGAACGGGTGCTCGCCGTGGTCGTGCCCGCCAGGGACGTGCAGGCCGACGCTGCGCTGGCCGCACGGCTCATCGAACATTGCCGCAGCCATATCGCCCACTACAAGTGCCCCAAAGCAGTGGAGTTTGTCGATAGCCTGCCGCGCCTTCCTACCGGCAAGCTGCTCAAACGACACCTGCGCGAACGCTTCACATTTTTGAAGATATCCGTATGAATTTCGATCTCACTCCCGAGTTGCTCGATCTCCAGCAGCGCACGCGCGATTTCATCGCGCGCGACGTGATTCCGTTCGAGCGCGACCCGCGTTGCACCCCTCACGGGCCGACCGAAGATCTGCGCGCTGAACTGATCGCCCGCGCGAAGGCTGCCGGCCTGCTGTCTTCGCATATGCCCACGGAGTTGGGCGGGCTCGGCCTGAACCATCGCGCCAAAGCAATCGTGTTCGAAGAATCCGGCTACTCGCCGCTCGGTCCGGTGGCAATGAATATCGCCGCGCCCGATGAAGGCAACATGCACCTGATGGAAGTCGTGGCTACGCCGGAACACAAGGAACGCTGGCTCGTGCCGCTCGCCGCGGGCAAGATCCGCTCATGCTTCTGTATGACTGAGCCGGACCCCGGCGCAGGTTCGGACCCGAGCATGCTGATGACGACCGCAACGCGCGACGGCGACAGCTATCTGATCAATGGTCACAAATGGTTCACCACCGGTGCTGACGGCGCAGCTTTCGCCATCATCATGGCGAGGCACCAAGGCGGCGAACTCGACGGCCAGTCGACCATGTTCCTCGCCGATATGAATCAACCCGGCGTGACGCTCGAACGCACGATGGACGCGCTCGATACCTGCTTCCCTGGCGGCCATGGCGTCGTGCGCTTCGACAATTTGCGCGTGCCCGCCGCCGATGTGCTCGGCGAGCCCGGCCAAGGCTTCCGCTACGCGCAGATCAGGCTTTCACCCGCCCGCCTGACTCACTGCATGCGCTGGCTCGGCGAGGCAAGGCGCGCGCACGACATTGCCACCGCCTACGCAGCGAGACGCAGGGCGTTTGGCAAGACACTGGGCGAGCACGAAGGCGTGGGCTTCATGCTCGCCGATAACGAGATGGACCTGCACGTCACGCGCCTCGCAATCTGGCATTGTGCGTGGACGCTCGACCAGGACAATCTGGGCCGTCATGCGTCGAGCGTCGCCAAGGTCATCTCGTCCGAAGCCTGCTGGCGGGTAGTAGACCGCTCCGTGCAGATTCTCGGCGGCCAGGGCGTGACGAGCGACACCATCGTCGCGCGCATCTTTGCGGATATGCGCGCATTCCGTATCTACGACGGCCCCTCGGAAGTTCATCGCTGGAGCATCGCCAACAACATCCTGCGCCGCGCAAAGCCGGCGCACTGATCTTTCTGCGGAGACCTTTATGTCTGATCTGGTGCTCGTCACCCGTCACGATGCAGTCGTGCAGTTGACCTTGAATCTGCCCCACAAGCGCAACGCGCTGGAGGTCGCGCTCACCGACGCGCTCGCGGACGAACTCGAGGCGTTGCAGCGTGACGCCGGTTGCCGCGCGGTGGTGTTGAGCGGCGGCAAAAGTTTCTGCGCGGGCGGCTCGCTCGACTCCCTGAAAACCCACGGTCTCGAGATGCGCGGCGAGATGCGCGCCGGCCATCGCCTGCTGCGCCTGATCAGCGCCGGACGGCTACCGGTCGTCGCGGCAGTGGAAGGCGCCGCGTTCGGCGCAGGCCTTTCGCTTGCAGCGCTGTGCGACTTCGTCGTCTGCGATAGCGAGACGAAGTTTGGCGCGGTGTATGGCAAGGTCGGTATCATGCCGGACTGGGGCGCGTTGTGGACACTGCCGCAGCGCATCGGCATCGGGCGCACGCGCGAGCTGGTGATGTTCAGTCAGGTGATGAGTGGCGCCGAGGCCAAATCGACCGGTCTCGCCGATGTGCTCGCCGAGGACGGCCAGGTGCTACCCGCCGCGCTCGCGTGGGCGCAACGTCTCGCGGCCGCGGCACCTGGTGCCATCAGTGCGACCAAGGCCGCATTGGCTCGCCAACCGCTCACGCTCGATGCGATGCTCGACTGGGAAGCCGACACCCAGGCGCTGCTTATCGCATCGGACGACTTTGCGGAAGGCCGTGACGCGTTCTTCGGCAAACGCGCCGCGCATTTCAAAGGACGATAGACGCACAAGGGAAACGGCCGTACGGGGCGCGGCATCGTGGCCCGATGCGCCCGAGCAACTCGAGGCTCGGCGCATGGAGCACCGCTCGGCGCATCAAGCAGCGCGCGGTTCATTCGCGTCTACCTGGTTTCGCCCTCGGGCGTCACCCGCGCGCTGGCACGAACTTCATATTTCAGCAGCTTGCCCGCCGCCGACAACGGCAGCGCATCGCGGAATTCGACGCTGCGCGGGCACTTGTAGCCTGCCAGGAGTTCACGACAGTGACCGATGACCCGATCCCCGTTAATCGCCTTGCCGGGCTTGAGCACCACTGCGGCGTGCACACGCTCGCCCCACATCGCATCCGGGACACCCACCACCGCACAAGCCGCAATTTCGGGCATCAGCAGCAATATGTTTTCCACTTCGGCCGAATACACGTTTTCACCACCGGTGATGATCATGTCCTTCAGGCGATCGACGACATAAAGAAAGCCATCATCATCGAAGCGTCCGAGATCACCCGTGTGCATCCAGCCGCCTCTTAGCGTCTGCGCACTCAGCTGCGGCTGCCCCCAGTAACCCTGCATGACCATCGGGCCGCGCGCGACGATCTCGCCCACCTGCCCCGGCGGCAACGACTGGCCAGCGGTGTCGATCACGGCCACTTCCGCCGTCGGAATGGGGCGCCCGGCCGAGCGCAGACGTGCCCGTGCCGCCTGGTCGACAATTGGCCAATGACACGAGGCAGACAATGCCGTAATGACCGGAGAGAGTTCCGTCATGCCGTAGAACTGTACGAAGCCTGCTGAGGGCATCGCGCACAATGCCTGAGTGAGCAGCCCTTCGTCGATCGGCGCCGCGCCGTAGAGCACCGAGCGCAACGACGACAGATCGAATTCACCGAAACGCGGGTGATCGATCAGGCGCTTGAGCATAGTGGGCACCAGAAAGGTCTCCGTTGCCCGTTCGTCGGCGATGCCTCGCATGATCGCCACTTCATCGAAGGCGGGTAACAACACCACGGTCGCTGCTTGCCCGACGAGTTGCAGCAGATGGCCGACCGCGCCGACGTGAAAAAGCGGCGCACACGTCAACGCCACCGCGCCCGCTTCCCGATGCACCGAGGCGCTCGCCGACAGCGTGCCGATGAAGAGATTGGCATGCGACAACATCACGCCCTTCGGTTTGCCGGTCGTGCCGCCCGTGTACATCAGCGCGGCGAGATCGTCGCGTTGCCGCGCCGCATCCTCCATCGGCGCGAGGCCGACCAGCGCCGCTTCGACATCGACAGCATCCGCTGGCGGCACGCCGTCATCGAAATAGAGGACCTCGGCGAGACAATGCGATTGCTCCCGCAACACCGACGCCTGCGCTGCGAACGCCTGATCGACGATCAGCCAGCGCGTTTCGCTGTCGTCGAGCGACCAGGCCATCTCCGCCGCGGTCCACCGGATGTTCACCGGATTCACGACGCCGCCCGCCCACCACACGGCATAGACCGCCTCGACGTAGCGCGCGCTGTTCATTCCGAGCAGCGCCACGCGATCGCCGGAGCACACACCTCGTGCACGCAGCAGCGCCGCCAGCCGCGCAACGCGCGCGGCCAGCTCGCCATAAGCGACGCGTCGCCCGCCGTCAACAAGAGCGGTGCGGTGCGGGCAGTCGGTCAATGCAAGGTGCAGCGGACGGGTCAGTTGCATGAGTTTCCTCGAAACCGGTTGGTCAGAAGGCAGATAGCGACGCGGCCGGGTGCGTGCCGGCAGCCGTTGCGTGCCACGCGCTACATGGCACGCAACCGCTCGCGTAGCGCCTGCTTGTTGATCTTGCCAGCCGCATTGCGCGGCAACGCGGCAATTGCTTCCAGCCTTTCCGGCGTTTTCTGACGCGCCTTGCCGAGCCCTGCGAAATGCGCGGCGACTTCATCGAGAGCGAGCGGATTGCCCTCTCGCCAAACCACGAACGCACAGATCCGCTCGCCTACACGTGCATCCGGCGAGCCCACGACAGCGACCTCGGCAACTTGCGGCAGGAGCGCTAACGCTTCCTCTACCTCCCGCGACGAAATCTTTTCGCCGCCTCGGTTGACGATGTCCTTTTTACGGTCGGTGATATGCAGAAATCCTTCGGCATCCAGGTGCCCGATGTCCCCCGTGAGAAACCAGCCACCGGGAAGAAAAGCAGCACGATTCAGCGCGGTGTCGCGATAGCCAAGGAAGCGCTCCGGTCCGCGCGTGACGATTTCTCCGTCCTCGCCCCGCGGCGCGTCACAGCCCGCCTCGTCGACGGTCCGGATCTGGTTGCCGGCCGACAGCGAACCCTCGGTATGCAAGCGCGTTTCGAGCGCATCGTCGGTCCAGCCGAGCGTCACCGTCGGATGCTCGGAGAGACCATAGGCCCTATAGGTGGCGATACCACGCTCGACACAACGCTGCACCAGCGCGCTCGGCACCGGCGCGGCGCCCGTCAGGTAGTCGTGCAACGTAGCAAGCGCGAGGCCCCCGGCATCGGCTGCATCGAGTAGCGCTGTCAGGTGGAAGGGCGTGCCCGAACTCGCTCCTATCTCGAAGCGCTCCACGAGTGCCGCCGCGCGCGCGGGATCCCACGCGTCCATCAGCACGGTGGGCCGTCCACGCAACGCATGTTCCAGCAGCACGACGAGTCCGGCAATATGTCCTGTGGGCCAAGGTGAAAGCTGCGCGGTCAGCGGATTCGCGCGGTGCTGCGCCGCCGTGCGGCTCTCGGCCAGCAACGTGTTGGCGCTGTGCTGCACGCCCTTCGGCGCCGCCGTCGTTCCCGACGTGTAGATCAGGAGCGCAGGATCGTCGGCGTCGGCGCGACTGGGCGACAGCACGATTCCGGCACCGCTGCCGACCTCGTGAATCAGCGTGCTCCAGCTGAGCGCGTTGCCGCTTGCGGGCTCGCCGACAACGATGGTCCGCCACAGCCCTGGTAACGTGCGCGCGGGATTGAGCGCGTCGAGCAGCGCCTGCGCGCTGCCGTGGCGCGTGGCCGCGGGCAGCACCAGCATGCGGGCATTCGCATCGCGCAAGATCTCGCTCAGTTCCGCCGCGCCGTAGATCGGCACGATGGGCAGAAAAACCGCGCCCAAAGCGGCGGCAGCACGCTGCGCCAACACGCCTTCGAGCGAGTTGGGCAATTGCACCGCGAGCACGTCGCCCGTGCGGAGCCCTTCGGCGGACAACGCGGCGGCGAGCGCCAGTCCGCGCGTATGCAACTCCGCCAGCGTCATGCGGGTTTCGCCCGCTGCCGTACTGATGACGAGCGGCGCGTCCGGGAATGCAGCGGCCGCCTGAGCGAAAGCCTCCCCAAGATTTCGCTCGCCGTGCAGCCCCAGGGCGCGCCACTCGAGTCGCTGCTCCAGCGGCGGCGCCCAGACACACTCGCTCTCGCGCCCGGAAAGCCGCACAGTCTCCGACATGATTCGCTCCATAATCCGCTTTATCATTAATATGATTCTAGGATACCATTGACGGACCATCAATACATCAGAGACACCTGCACAGCTCATGAAGTCTTCCGATCAGCCGGTCGCGGCGGCCGCACGAGAGATTCCTGAACGGTTCAACACCGTTCAGCCCGATCTCGGCAGCGACCCCGCCTGGGACCACCGCGACCTGAGCGTGCTGCTCTCGCTCAAGCGCGGCGATGATGGCGCGTTGTATAGCCCCCATGCCGATCTCAATCTGCATGGGGCGGTATTCGGCGGCCAGCTGGTGGGCCAGGCCATTGCCGCTGCCTCGGCGGAGGACATACCTCACGATGCGGCGCCGCACTGCGTGCAGGTGAATTTTCTAACCGCGGGACGCGCTGGCGAGCCGATGCGTTACGAAGTGCGTCAACTGATGAAGGGCCGCCAGTTCTGTGTACAGCAGGTCTTGGGCACCCAGGGCGAGCGCATCGTCATCAGCGCGAACGTCTCGTTTCATCGCGGCGAACCGGGTCCGACGTTTCATCAGCCGATGCCTGCGAACATGCCAGACCCCGACAGCCTGCCGACGCTGCGCGACACGCTGCTCACCCATGCCGACCAGCTGCCGGCGCGGGTGCGCAAGCGCGTTGGACTGTCGCGCTCGCTGGAGTTGCGTCCGGTCGACCCGGAAGGCTTCCTGTTCCGGCGCGACGCAGTCCATGCCGCGTTTCGCTACTGGGTGCGCGTCGCGCGTCCACTTCCCGATGAACCCCGGATTCAGCAAGCCGCGTTGGGCTATCTGTCCGATTACTGGTTCCCGCTGACCGGGCTCGCGCCGCACCTCGACCTCAAGATCGGCAACGGCCTGTACGTCGCGAGCCTTAACCATACGATGTGGTTGCACCACCCGGTGCGTGCCGACGACTGGTTGCTGGTCGACGCAAGCAGCCCCGGTTCGGGCAACTCGCGCGCGCTGAGCATCGCCCGCGTGTATGCGCGAGATGGCCGCCTTGTCGCCAGCCTTGCCCAGGAAAGTCTCTGCCGCGGATGGCTCGAGCATGACGGGGCCTTCAATGCGCCCGGAATGCCGGACGACTGCGCCGACGGCAATTCCAGTCCCTCTTAATTGACCTATGTCCGATACCCTCCTGCGCCGAAGCGAAGTCGCGATCCCCACCGAGCTCCGGCCCGGCCAGCTATTGGCCCGTAATCCACAGCGCCTGCAGCGCAGCGCGTATCCTCACTTCCGCTCGTTGCCGATCCGCTGGAGCGACGTCGAGAACGGCATTGTCAGCCGAGTCGGCATGGCGCAGTTCTACGAAGACACGCGCACGCTGGTCATGCGCGAGATCCTCGGTCACGAAAACTTCGGCTTCGATAAATGGAAGGGCCTGCTGCGCGCCATTACGTTCGAGCATCTCAGCCCCGCCCGGCACGATCTGCCGATCGAGATGGCGGGAGCAATCGGAGAGGTGGGGCGCAGTTCTTACGCTTTCGCGCTGGCCGCGTTCCAGGGCGAACGCTGCATATCGCTCTGCCGGGCCATCGGTGTGACCGTAGACAATGAAATGCACGCCGCGCCCACGCCGCCCGAACTGCGCCTACTCTTTCTGAGCCATGTCTGGCCGCATGCCGATGCGTTGCCTGTCGGTCACGGCGACGCCGATCTGCCGAAACAGGCGTACGCCTATCCGTTCATCGAGGAATACCCGACACGCTTCTCCGATACCGACGCCATCGGTCACGTGAACAACGTCGCCGTCACCCGCTATCACGACAATGGCTTGATGGCCTTTCAGGCGGCGCTAACCGGTCGCGTGACTGTGCATGGCGATGCCGGCTATTGGCATGTCGCGCGCCACGAGATTTCGATGCTGGGAGAGTCCTTCTATCCGGCGCCCATGCGTGCTTGTATTGGCGTCATGGGCGAGATAGGGCCGACACACTTCACGTTGGCGCAAGCGCTCTTTCAGGAGGGCCGTTGCACAGGCCTCGCAATCGCCGAGATCAGCGTGCTGGACGCGAGCGGAAAGCCACGCGCGTTGTCCGCCGCGTTGCGAGACAGACTGGAGCGAAATCGTCTTGCAGGCTGACCAATTTATGCACGGGAGCAGCGGCGGATCCCAACCAGCGGATCAGTCTGCATGTGCCGAACCACGGTTACTCCGCGACCTACCAGCTATCCCCCCGCGCTGAACGACGCGTTCGTGTCAGGTTCCGATTTGGCCGACCCGTGTGGTCGCCGA
>NZ_DASXHN010000324.1:0-2498 GCF_036488505.1 Paraburkholderia sp.
CGGGTACCGTCGCGGTGCCGCTCAGCGGTGTTGCGATCATCGTGGCCGTCTTCGTCATCACGGCGCCGCACAGTTATCACGATGACCGCGATCGCCGCGCCAACCTCGGTAGCCGATCGTTTGCGCAGCACGCGCGAGCGCCGTGGGAGATCGAGCGTCGCGTACAATCGATTCCGTCAGACTGTTGCGCCCCGCTTTTACCGTTCCGCTGCCGATACGGCGCGGCTTCCGATCCGGATTTCCCCATGTCTCACATCGCCAAACGCCGGCCCGATGGCCGGCTGATCCTGTTGCTCGGTGCGCTCGCCGCCTGCGGACCGATTTCCATCGACATGTATTTGCCGAGCCTGCCGACCATCGCGCAGGCCTTCGCGGTCAACACGGCCGCCGCGCAAACGACGCTGACGAGTTTCATGCTCGGCTTCTCGCTCGGCATGCTGCTTTATGGTCCGTTGTCGGATACCTATGGACGCCGGTCGATTCTGCTTGGCGGCATCATCATGTATGCGTTGGCGAGTATTGCGTGCGCGCTGTCGTTCTCGATCGGCTCGCTGGTGTCGTTCCGCTTCCTGCAAGCATTGGGCGCCGGCTCCGCGTCGGTGCTCGCGCGGGCGATCGCGCGCGACGCGCACGAGCCCGGCGACGCGGCCCGCGTGCTGTCGATGATCGCGATCGTGACTTCGATCGGACCGCTGCTCGCGCCGCTGATCGGTGGACAGTTGTTGCTGCTCGGCGGCTGGCGCACGGTATTCGTCGCGCTGACGCTGTTCGGTTCCGTATGCGCGGTGACCGCGTTCCTCAAGGTGCCGGAGACGTGGCCGCGCGAGAAGCGCGCGCAGTCGGCGTTGCTGAAATCGTTCGGCGCGTACGGCACGTTGCTGCGCGATCCGGTCGCATGGGGGCACATGCTGTGCGGCGGCATGGCGTTCGCGTCGATGTTCGCTTACATCACCGCGACGCCGTTCGTGTACATCGAGTATTTCCATATCTCGGCGCAGCATTACGGCTTTCTGTTCGCGCTGAACATCGTCGGCATCATGTTCGGCAATTACCTGAACACGCGGCTCGTTGGCCGGCTCGGCCCGCTGCCGATCATTTCTTCCGCCGCGACTGTGAGTTTCGTCGCGTCGCTGTTCGTCAGCGTGGTATCGCTGACGGGGTGGGGCGGCTTGTGGTCGATCGTGTTCGGACTGTTCTTCGTGGTCGGCGTGGTCGGCGTGTTGTCCGCCAATTGCACGACCGACCTGATGCATCGCTACCCGGCTAACGCCGGCGCCGCGGCGGCCGTGTTCGGCGCGGTGCAGCTCGCGCTCGGCGCGTTGTCGAGTCTCGCGGTCGGGCTGTGGCAGGACGGCTCGCCCAAGGGCATGGGCGTCGTGGTCGGGGTGGCGGGTGGTCTGTGTTTCGTCGGGCGTTTTCTGGTGATGCGCTGGCATCGGACGAAGACGCCGGTTGCCGTGGTGTGAGCGATGTGAGCGGTGTGAGCGCATCTACGGAAAACACCAGGTGTTGCGCGCGCGCCACCGTGCGTTTCAAATTGCATTGCTATGATGAAGTCACTGTTCCTCGGAGCGGCAATCATGGCGATCAAAGACCTGATGAACGGCGAACGGCAACGTGCCGCATTCGCCGAAGCGCAAAGGCTGGCAGACAGCGGCGCTTATTACGATTACACCGACATCGAATACGTCTTGCGCTTTGATTACGGGTTGACCGATGTCTCGGCTTTGCTCGATAGCCGGCTGATGCATCGCGATCTGAATCGTCGTTGCGCGGATGCGCGCGAAAAACTGGAGATGGCTGACGCTTGAAGTCGGTTATCGCGGGGAGCGTGCGGCTCGGTGCGGATCAGGATGGCGGGGTGGGCGCGGGCTGATGGACCACTCATGGCTCGTGTCGCGTGTCTTGAATTCGCTCGGTCGTATTCGGCGCGCTCGTGTGTCGCTTGAGATTTTTCGCTGATCGCGTGGAGAGGGGCGCTTGGTTCGGACGTTCCGCCTAAGGTCATCGTTGCTGCCCGGACGTTCCCGGCTTCTGGAGTGGTTCATGACCGATAGTTCCGATATTTCGCGCGACTCGCATCTGCCGCAGACCAACAATCCCTCCGTGCTCGCCAAACCCGGCGGTCACTATAGTCACGTCGCGATTGCGAATGGCTTCGTGTTCGTGTCGGGGCAATTGCCGATCAACCCGCAAGGCGACAAGCTCAACGACGCGTTGTTCGACGTGCAGGCCGAACAGGTGCTGGCCAATGTGCGGGCCGCGCTTGAAAGCGCCGGCAGCAGTGTTGCGCAGCTGGTGCAGGTGCGTGTCTATGTCGTCGATGTCGAGGACTGGGCCAGCTTTAATCAGATCTACGCGCGTTGGGCAGGCGATGCGAAGCCGGCGCGCGCGATTGTGCCGGTGCCGAAGTTGCACTATGGGTTCAAGGTGGAGGTTGAGGCGACGGCGATGGTCTAGCTAGCTGATGCCTTCATCGTTCCGCGCGCTGGTCGTCG
>NZ_DASXHN010000328.1:0-15893 GCF_036488505.1 Paraburkholderia sp.
TCTGCGCGCACGCGGTGAAGCCTAAGGAGTAAATCATGGCGAAAGGCGCACGCGACAAGATCAAGCTGGAATCGACCGCAGGCACGGGTCACTTCTATACGACGACGAAGAACAAACGCAACATGCCGGAAAAGATGCTGATCAAGAAATTTGATCCCGTCATCCGCAAGCACGTTGACTACAAGGAAACCAAGATCAAGTAATCTTGGGTCCTGAGCCTGACGAAGGCAGAAGACAAGCAAAAAGCCTCGCATTCGTGCGAGGCTTTTTGCTTTCTGGCCGCACCTGATGACAGTGATGCACCATCCCTTTCTGCAATTCATTCGCCCTTATCCACGCAAACCAGACCACCCTACTCCGTCCAGCCAGCTTTCGTTCGACCGTCGCCGCGCGTATCCTTTGTCGTTTTAGCGGCGCACGACTCGTGCGTCGTCTTCGCAAAACGATAGACGGAGATGTAGGCAATGGAATTCGATGTGGCGATTGTCGGTAGCGGTCTCGCTGGCTTGAGCGTCGCGCTCAATCTTGCTCAAACCCGGCGGGTTGCGGTGATTGCCAAGCGGTCCTTGACCGAAGGCGCGAGCGACTGGGCGCAAGGCGGTATCGCCGCAGTGCTCGATTCCGCGGACAGCATCGACAAGCACGTGCAAGACACGCTGATAGCGGGCGGCGGTCTATGCGACGAAGCGGCGACACGCTTCATCGTCGAACACGGGCGCGCCGCGATCGAATGGCTGATCCAACAGGACGTGCCGTTCACGAAAGACGACGCGGCTGAACTCGGTTTCCATCTGACGCGTGAAGGCGGCCATAGCCACCGCCGGATCATCCACGCAGCCGATGCGACCGGCCACGCTGTCGTCGCCACGCTCAGCGAAAAGGTGCGCCGCCATCCGAATATCACGCTGCTCGAAGATCACCATGCAATCGACCTGATCACGTCCGAGCGCCTCGGCCTGCCTGGCCGCGGTTGCCACGGCCTGTACGCACTCGATGTGCAAAGCGGCCGCACCGTGACGATCCAGGCACCGCACACGGTACTCGCGACCGGTGGCGCAGGCAAAGTCTATCTGTACACGACCAACCCCGATACGGCGACCGGCGACGGCATCGCGATGGCATGGCGCGCCGGCTGCCGCGTGTCGAACATGGAATTTATCCAGTTCCATCCGACCTGCCTGTTCCATCCGTACGCAAAGTCGTTTCTGATTTCGGAAGCGGTACGCGGTGAGGGAGGCATTCTGAAGCTGCCCGACGGCACGCGCTTCATGCCGGATCACGACGAACGCGCGGAACTCGCGCCGCGCGACATCGTCGCGCGCGCGATCGATTTCGAGATCAAAAAGCGCGGCATCGATTGCGTGTATCTCGACATCAGCCATCAGCCGCCCGAATTCCTGCGCGAGCATTTCCCGACGATTCTCGCGCGCTGCCTCGAATTCGGCATCGACATCACTACAGAACCCATTCCGGTCGTGCCGGCCGCGCACTATACGTGCGGAGGCGTCGTCACCGATCTCGCGGGCCGCACGGATCTTGCCGGTCTTTATGCCGTCGGCGAGACGTCCTGCACCGGCTTGCATGGCGCAAACCGGCTCGCAAGCAACTCACTGCTCGAGTGTGTCGTGGTCGGCCGCTCCGCCGCGCAGGCAATCGAGTCAGATGGCTTCAGTTGCGCCATCCATGGACCGCTGCCAGCCTGGGACGAAAGCCGCGTGTCCGATCCGGACGAGGAAGTCGTGGTCGCACATAACTGGGACGAAGTGCGCCGCCTCATGTGGAACTACGTCGGCATCGTGCGCACTGACAAGCGACTCGAGCGCGCCAAGCATCGACTCGCGTTGCTCCGCGACGAGATCCACGAGTACTACGCAAACTTCAAGGTGAGCCGCGATTTGCTTGAGCTGCGCAACCTCGTCGACGTGGCGTCGCTGATCGTCGAGAGCGCGCGCTCGCGGCGCGAAAGCCGGGGCCTGCATTTCAGCCGCGACTGGCCCGCCACTTTGCCGAAAGCGCTGCCGAGCGTGCTGTCGCCCGAATACGTGCGCAGGCGTGATGCCCGGACTGTCTGATCGACGTGCGCTGTCTGGACCCGGGACGAAACGCAAGCGCAAAACGACAAGGCCATTGCTGGAATGTCCAGCAATGGCCTTGTTTAGCGGTCGCGGGCACTGGATGCCCGCACCCGGATGTCAGACGATCCGCATCGAGTAATCGGTAGCGCGCACGTCTTTGGTCAGCGCGCCGACCGACACACGATCGACGCCGGTCTCCGCGATCGTGCGAACAGTGTCGAAATTCACGCCGCCGGACACTTCGAGTACCGCGCGCCCGGACGTGATACGAACTGCGTCGCGCATCATGTCGAGCGAAAAGTTGTCCAGCAGAATGCTCTGTGCGCGATGCGCGAGCGCGGTTTCCAATTCGTCGAGCGTTTCCACTTCGACCTGGATCGGCACGCCCGCATTCAATGCAAGCGCCGCGTCCATCGCCGCGCCGACGCCGCCCGCGGCGGCAATGTGGTTTTCCTTGATCAGAATGCCGTCATACAGCGCGAGGCGCTGGTTCGCGCCACCACCCACACGCACCGCGTACTTCTGCGCGAGCCGCAAACCGGGCAACGTCTTGCGCGTATCCAGAACGCGTGTGCGGGTGTGGGCGATCGCGTCGGCATAGCGCCGCGTCACGCTTGCCACGCCCGAGAGCAGCTGCAGGAAATTCATCGCGTTGCGCTCAGCCGTCAGCAGACCGCGCACCGGCCCGCGCAGTTCGCAGACCGGTGTGTTTGCGCTCATGCGCTTGCCCTCGCGGTAGCGCCATTCCACGTCAATACGTGGATCGATCGCGCGCATCACCGCGTCGAACCATGGCACACCGCACAGCACGGCCTCCTCGCGCACGGTGATGCGTGCGTTGCGGACCTCGTCGGCCGGCACCAGCCGGCCAGTCTGGTCGCCAGTACCAATGTCTTCGGCGAGCGCATCAGCGACGTTGCGCGCGAGCGCCGCATCGAACACGGCGCCGTATTCCGCGCGAATCTCCGCGAAGAGCGGTGAGACGGCGCTAGAGCCTTCGTACCCCGCCGTTGCCCGCACTGGTGCCTTGTCAACCACCGTCATTACGCTGCTCCCACGTTCGAATACAGTTGGGCATCGCGCGCGAGGTCGCCGCTCGCCTGCACACGCTTCTTTTGACGCGCGGCGAAGTCCAGCATGCGGTCGATCGGCAGACGCGCGCGCGCGCCGATCGCGCGATCGACGAAAATTTCGTTATCGCCACGCTCGAGCACGTCGGCCAGATTGGCGAGGCCATTCATCGCCATCCACGGGCAATGCGCGCAACTTTTGCACGTCGCACTGTTGCCTGCCGTGGGCGCGGCAATCAGCGTCTTGCCAGGCGCGGCGAGTTGCATCTTGTGCAGGATGCCGAGGTCGGTAGCGACGATGAAATGACTCGCGTCGAGCCTCTGCGCAGCGTCGATCAACTGAGTGGTCGAGCCGACAACGTCGGCCAGCGCGATCACGCTCGGGGGCGACTCCGGATGCACGAGCACTTTCGCGTCGGGATAGTCGGCGCGCAGCAGATCCAGTTCGATGCCTTTGAATTCGTCATGCACGAGACAAGAGCCCTGCCACATCAGCATGTCCGCGCCTGTCTTGCTCTGGATATAGCTGCCTAGATGGCGGTCCGGCGCCCAGACGATCTTTTCGCCGCGCGCGTGCAGATCGGCGACGATCTCGAGCCCGATCGACGACGTGACCATCCAGTCCGCCCGCGCTTTCACGGCCGCGCTCGTGTTCGCGTAGACGACCACGGTTCGCTCAGGATGCGCGTCGCAGAAAGCGGCAAATTCGTCGACTGGACAGCCGAGGTCGAGCGAACAGGTCGCGTCCAGATCTGGCATCAAAATGCGCTTGTCGGGACTGAGAATTTTCGCGGTCTCGCCCATGAACCGTACGCCCGCGACCACCAGCGTTTGCGCACCGTGATCTCGTCCGAAGCGCGCCATTTCCAGCGAATCGGCCACGCAACCGCCCGTTTCGTCGGCAAGTTCCTGCAACTCCGCGTCGACATAATAGTGCGCGACGAGCACCGCTTTCTCGCGTTTGAGCAACGCGCGAATGCGTGCCTTCAACGCCAGTTTCTCTTGCGCCGACGGCGTCTCGGGCACCTTCGCCCACGCCTGTCCGGTCCCGCAGATCATGCCCTGCTGCTGAGGCCGGTCGTACTCGACGGTCTTGATCGCCTGCTGCTCCATCATCTCCTCTGCCCTCGCTCGGCTGCCGCGGAATCGCAACGGTTTCCGTGGCCCAAAAACGCAAAACCCCGCCAACGCGGGGTTTTGTGACGTGCCGAAAGTTTAATGGATTTCAGGCGTAGCGACGCAGTCGCATCGCGAAGTCCTGCAGCGCCTTGATACCGCTTTGTTCGGCGCGGTGGCACCAGTCCTGCAATTGTGCGAGCAGTTGCTCGCGCGACGCGTTCGAGCGCTCCCAGATCGACGCGAGTTCGTTGCGCATATCGATGTAGGTTTTCAACTTCTGGCTGTTCGCGAAAATCTGCGGCAACTGACGTTTCTGCGGCTCGTTCAGGCCCGCCTCTTCCTTGTGGAACCAGCTGCGCGCACCGCGCATTAGCTGATACTTTTCGCGCGCGCCGACTTCCTTCAGATGCGCGAGCTCCTGCCGGTACGCGCGCTTGATCGCCTTCGCGTAACGCGCCATCACTTCATAGCGGTTCGCGAGCACGGCCTGCAGCGTGTCCTGATCAAGCACGAGCTTGCCGGTGGTCAGCCGCGGCGTCGGCGCGACTTTCTTCACCTTCGCCAGACGGAACGCCTGCATGATGCGGATGTACATCCAGCCGATGTCGAACTCGTACCACTTGTTCGACAGCTTGGCCGACGTCGCATAGGTATGGTGATTGTTGTGCAGCTCCTCGCCGCCGATGATGATGCCCCAAGGAAAAATGTTGGTGCTCGCATCCGACGAATTGAAGTTGCGATAGCCCCAGAAGTGCGCGAGACCGTTGACCACGCCCGCAGCCCAGAACGGGATCCAGATCATTTGCACGGCCCAGATCGTCAGACCGACGATGCCGAACAGCGCGACGTTGACGACCATCATCAGGCTCACGCCGAGAATCGGATACTTCGTGTAGACGTTGCGCTCCATCCAGTCGTTCGGCGTGCCATGGCTGAACTTGCGCATCGTTTCTTCGTTTTTCGCTTCCACGCGATAGAGCTCGGCGCCTTCGAGCAGCACCTTCCAGATGCCGCGGGTCTGCGGGCTGTGCGGATCTTCTTCGGTCTCGCACTTCGCGTGATGCTTGCGGTGAATCGCGGCCCACTGGCCGGTCAGCATGCCGGTGGTCATCCACAGCCAGAAGCGGAAAAAATGACTCGCGACCGGATGCAGGTCGAGCGCGCGATGCGCCTGGCAGCGATGCAGATAGACGGTCACGCCAATGATCGTGATGTGGGTCGCGATAAGCGTGTACACGATGAGTTGCCACCACGACAATTGCAGCAACCCGTGGGCAAGAAAATCGAGCAAGGAATTCAACAAGGTAAGTTACCTGTAGAACGAGAGATTCGGAGCACACGCGGCGCGCGCGTCATGAAAGTGAAAGCATACAACGAGACAGGACGACATTCTACTTGAAGCGCTCCAAGTGTTTGTAACAAATAGGGATTTTTTGTGCGCTATCAATACGATAGGGGCCCCTGCGGCAGCAATCCCCTGCTCGCGACGGGGTGAAAACACCAGACTTCGAGCGCCTCGGACGGTCCCGGAATCTCGTGCCGAGCCACCTCGCCACGACCATTGTGACGCCGATCCGCGGCAGCCGGTGACAAGCAAGCGTTGCGTGGCCGGCTGAACCGGCCGCAGGCGCCCCGTTAACAAGCGTGCACCGACTCGGCCAGGCGGCAGCGTCGCGAGCAGGACCCGAGCGGCCACCACACCACGGGACGGCTGAAGTCGCGCGCGATATCGTCGAACGTATGCGGAAAAGTAGTACGCACGATGTCGGCCGGATGGCCGGCGCGACGGCTGCAAGCTAGCCCCGCGCGCGGGCCCACCGCCCGTTGCGCCTAGCTTTGGCGTTCGAGCACGGCGGCGAAGAAACCGTCCGTCGCGTGACGGTGCGGCCACAGCGACAGGTAGTCGCCCATTTCCAGTTCGATGCGCTGCTCGGCAAGCACTTCACGCGCCGGCACGAGCGCGAAGTCCGGGTGATCGGCGAGGAACTGCTGCGCGACCGCCTCGTTTTCCGCTTCGAGAATCGAGCACGTTGCGTAGACGAGCCGGCCGCCTTTCTTCACGAGTCGCGCCGCGCTCGCGAGAATCGACGCCTGCTTCGGCGCCAGTTCGGCGACCGACTCCGGCGACTGGCGCCACTTCAGATCCGGATTGCGACGCAACGTGCCGAGGCCGCTACATGGTGCATCGACGAGCACGCGATCGATCTTGCCGGCAAGCCGCTTGATCTTCGCGTCGTGCTCGCTGTCGATCAGCACCGGGTTCACGTTCGACAGCCCGCTGCGCGCGAGGCGCGGCTTAAGCTTCGCGAGCCGCCGCTCGGAGACATCGAACGCATAAAGACGGCCGGTCGAGCGCATCGCCGCGCCGAGCGCCAGCGTTTTGCCGCCCGCGCCCGCGCAGAAATCGACGATCATCTCGCCGCGCCGCGGCGCGACCAGCGAGCACAGCAACTGGCTACCCTCATCCTGCACTTCAAGCCAGCCCTGCTGGAACGCGTCGAGCTTGGTGAGCGGCGGCTTGCCGGCCACGCGCACGCCGAACGGCGCAAACGGCGTCGCGCCCGCTTCGATGCCAGCTTTCGACAGCGCGCCCAGCACGTCGTCGCGGCTCGCCTTGACCGGATTCGCGCGCAGATCGAGCGGCGCCGGGTAGTTCAGCGCGGCGGCCAGCTGCGCGAGCTCGGCGGGCTCGAAGCGGGTGGACAGCGCCTGGCAGATCCAGTCGGGCAGGTTCAGGCGAATTCGCAGCGGCAGGCTTTCCGGATCGATTTTTGCCACGTGTTCGAGCCATGTCGCCTCGGCCTCGGTGACGAACGGCTTGAGCGCGCTGCGCCCGGCCGTCTGCATCAGACCGAGCAAAGCCATGCGTCGCGCCGGGCTGCCGGAGCCGCTTTCGGCCAGGTGCGCGAACTCCATCCGGCGGCGCAGCACCGCGAACACCGCCTCGGCGATCACGCCGCGCTCGCCGTGGCCGAGCTTTGGATGGGCGCGGAAAAAGCGGCTGGTGGTGGCGTCGGCCGGGCCGTTGAGCCGCAGCACTTCGGCCAGCAGCGTTTCAGTTTGTCCAATCAGAAAACCATGCAATCTCATGCGCCCTCTCCGGCGGTGGAACCGGCAAAGAGCCATTGCGGCTCCGGCGGCGTAAGCGTGACACGCAGGCCGTCGAGCGCGAGACGCCCTTCGACGAACCAGCGCACCGCGCGTGGATAAATGATGTGTTCGGTCACCAGCACGCGTTCGGCGAGCGTGGCCGCGGTGTCGCCCGCGACGACAGGCACCCCCGACTGTACGACGATCGGGCCGTGATCGAGCTCGGATGTGACGAAATGCACGGATGCACCGTGCAGCCGCACGCCGGCGTCGAGTGCCTGCTGGTGGGTCTTGAGGCCGGGAAAGCTCGGCAGCAGCGACGGATGCACGTTCAGCATGCGCCCGGCGTAATGGTCGACGAAGCGCGATGTGAGCACCCGCATGAAGCCGGCGAGCACCAAGAGGTCCGGCGCGAACCTGTCGATCTGCTCGGCGAGCGCCGCATCGAAGCTTTCGCGATCGGCAAACTGGCGGTGATCGAGCGCCGCCGTGGCGATGCCATGCGACGCCGCGAACGCGAGGCCAGCGGCATCCGGACGGCTGGCAATCACGGCGGCGATCCGCGCCGGCCAGCCCTCGCTCGCGCAGGCGCGCACGATGGCTTCCATATTGCTGCCCCGTCCGGAAATCAGGATGACGAGTTTTTTCATGCGCGGATTTTATCATTGGGCAACCGCCGGACAGCGCCCGCGCAGCCGCCTGCTGCGCCAAGCGTTTATAATCGATTGTTTTGCGGCACCCATGCCGCTACCGCAACCCAACCGCCGCAGCCGCCGCAACCCGCTATCGTGAGAGTTTTCCGCGGTCTTCCCAATGCCGAGAGCCGCGCGCCTTGCGCGCTGACCATTGGCAATTTCGACGGTGTCCACCGCGGCCATCAGGCTCTGCTCGCCCATGTGCGCGCGGCCGCCAATGCGCGCGGCCTGCCCGTCTGCGTGATGACCTTCGAGCCGCATCCCCGCGAATTCTTCAACCCGGCAGGCGCGCCGCAGCGCATCGCGATGCTGCGTGACAAGCTGGAGGCACTGCGCACCAATGGGGTCGACCGGGTCGTCGTCGAGCATTTCAATCACACGTTCGCGAGCCAGTCGCCGGACGCGTTCGTCGAGCGGATTATCGTCAACGGACTGCACGCGCGCTGGGTCATGATCGGCGACGACTTCCGCTATGGCGCCAAGCGCGCGGGCGATTTCTCGTTGCTGAAGGCCGCCGGCCAGCAGTACGGCTTCGAAGTCGAACAGATGGCGACGGTCGCCGACCCATCGGGCGCGCGTATTTCCAGCTCGGGCGTGCGCGCGTCGCTGATCGCGGGCGACCTTGACGCGGCGCGCGCGGCGCTCGGCCGCGACTATCTGATCAGCGGCCACGTCACGCACGGCATGAAGCTCGGCCGTGACCTCGGCTTTCCCACGCTCAATCTGCCCATCGCGCACAAGCGCCCCGCGCTCGCCGGCATCTTCGTCGTGCAAGTGCACGGCATCGCGGAGCACCCGCTGCCGGGTGTCGCGAGCCTGGGGCTGCGCCCCACCGTCGACGATTCCGGCCGCGTGCTGCTAGAAGTGCATCTGCTCGACTGGCACGGCGACGCGTATGGCCAACTCGTGCGCGTCGAATTCCTGAAGAAGCTGCGCGACGAGGAACAGTTCGCCGACCTCGAAACGCTCACCGCGGCCATCGCGCGGGATGTCGCCAATGCCCGCGCATGGTTCGCGGCCGTCGGCGCCGGCACGCCGGGCAGCCGCTCCACCGGTTTCGCCACCTCGGCCACCGACCGAATTAGATAGCCGCCCCGGTCCGGGCCGGCGCTCGTCGCTGCACGGACCGCCGCCGCGCGCATCGAAGGGCGTCCAGGTTCACGCAACCCGCCTGCCGGGCGCGTCGCACGCACCGCGACAGCATGCCCAACGCTCGCCCCCGCCACGCATAGAAACGCATTCACCGCCACCACATCATGAGCAACAAGAAAGCCGATTCGAAACCGCAGTCCCGCTACCCGGTCAACCTGCTCGACACGCCGTTCCCGATGCGCGGCGACCTGCCCAGGCGGGAGCCGCAATGGGTCAAGGACTGGCAGGAACGCAAGGTCTACGAGACGATCCGCGCCGCCTCCAAGGGCCGCAAGAAGTTCATCCTGCACGACGGTCCGCCGTATGCGAACGGCGATATCCACCTAGGTCACGCGGTGAACAAGATCCTGAAGGACATGATCGTCAAGGCGCGCAATCTGGCGGGCTTCGACGCGGTCTACGTGCCGGGCTGGGACTGCCACGGGATGCCGATCGAAATCCAGATCGAAAAGCAGTTCGGCAAATCGCTGCCGGCCGCCGAAGTGATGCAGAAGGCGCGCGCCTACGCGAGCGAGCAGATCGAAAAGCAGAAGGTCGGCTTCCGGCGCCTGGGCGTGCTCGGCGACTGGGACAACCCGTACAAGACGATGAACTTCGCAAACGAAGCCGGTGAAATCCGCGCGCTCGCAAAGATCATGGAAAAGGGCTACGTGTTCCGCGGGCTGAAGCCGGTCAACTGGTGCTTCGACTGCGGCTCGGCGCTGGCCGAGGCGGAAGTCGAGTACAAGGACAAGACCGACCCGACCATCGACGTGCTGTTCAGCTTCGCCGAACCGGGGAAGACCGCCCAGGCGTTCGGCCTCGCCGCGCTGCCGCGCAACGAAGGCGGCATCGTGATCTGGACCACCACGCCGTGGACTATTCCCGCCAATCAGGCGCTGAACCTGCATCCGGAGATCGTCTACGCACTAGTCGACACGCCGCGCGGCCTCCTGATCCTCGCCGAAGAACGCGTCGAAGCTTGCCTGAAGCTATACGGGCTCGACGGCAGGATCATCGCGACGACGCCGGGCGCCAACCTGGTGAATCTGCGCTTCAATCATCCGCTCGCGGCCGCGCATCCGGGCTACAAACGCACAGCGCCGGTCTACCTCGGCGACTACGTGACGACCGAAACCGGCACTGGCGTCGTGCACTCGTCGCCCGCGTACGGCGTCGAAGACTTCGTGTCGTGCAAGGCGCACGGGATGTCGGACTCGGACATCATCAACCCGGTGATGGGCGACGGCCGCTATATCGAATCGCTCGCGCTGTTCGGCGGGCTGTCGATCTGGGCGGCCAATCCGCAGATCGTCGAGGCGCTGCGGGGCGCCGGCTCGCTGATGCGCACGGAAAAGTACACGCACAGCTATATGCACTGCTGGCGCCACAAAACCCCGATCATCTATCGCGCGACGTCCCAATGGTTCGCGGGCATGGACGTGAAGCCGAACGACACCGGCAAGACCCTGCGTGAAACCGCTCTTGAAGGCATCGAGAACACCGCGTTCTATCCGTCGTGGGGCAAACAGCGTCTGTTCAGCATGATCGCGAACCGCCCCGACTGGACGCTGTCGCGTCAGCGCCAGTGGGGCGTGCCGATGGCGTTCTTCGTGCACAAGGAAACCGGCGAGCTGCATCCGCGCACGCTCGAACTGCTCGAACAGGTCGCGCAGCGCGTCGAGAAGGAAGGCATTGAAGCGTGGCAGACGCTCGATCCGCGTGAGCTGATCGGCGACGACGCCAATCTGTACGAAAAGAACCGCGACACGCTCGATGTGTGGTTCGACTCGGGCACCACGCACTGGCACGTGCTGCGCGGCTCGCACAAGGACGAGCTGCAATTCCCGGCCGACCTGTATCTGGAAGGCTCGGACCAGCACCGCGGCTGGTTCCATTCGTCGCTGCTGACCGCGTCGATGCTCGACGGGCGCCCGCCGTACAACGCGCTGCTCACGCACGGCTTCACCGTCGACGGCGAAGGCCGCAAGATGAGCAAATCGCTCGGCAACGGCATCGATCCGCACGAAGTTGCGAACCGCCTCGGCGCGGAAATCATCCGTCTATGGATCGCGTCGACCGACTACTCGGGCGAACTGGCGATCTCGGAGGAAATCCTCAAGCGCGTGACCGAAGGCTATCGCCGCATCCGCAACACGCTGCGCTTCCTGCTCGCGAACCTGTCGGATTTCGACTACCCGCAGCACGCGCGGCCGGTCGACGACTGGCTCGAGATCGACCGCTACGCGGTGGCGCTGGCCGCCAATCTGCAGAACGACATCCTCGCGCACTACGAGAAGTACGAATTCCACCCTGTCGTCGCGAAGCTGCAGACGTTCTGCTCTGAGGACCTCGGCGGCTTCTATCTCGACGTACTGAAGGATCGCCTCTATACGACCGCGGGGGATTCCGTCGCGCGCCGCTCGGCGCAGACCGCGCTCTATCACATCGCCCACGGGCTGCTGCGTGTGATGGCGCCGTTCCTGTCCTTCACCGCGGAAGAAGCGTGGAAGGTGTTCCAACCCAATAGCGAGACGATCTTCACCGAGACCTATCACGCGTACCCGGCCGTGCCGGAAGCGGGCGCGCTGCTCGACAAATGGACGCTGCTGCGCGCGGCGCGCGGCGACGTGACCAAGGCGCTGGAAGAAGCGCGCGTCGCGAACCTGATCGGCTCGTCGCTGCAGGCGGAAGTCGAAATCCGCGCGAGCGGCGCGCGTTACGATGCGCTCGCGAGCCTCGGCGACGACCTGAAATTCGTGCTGATCACGTCGGCGGCGAGCGCCGTTCGGGTAGACAGCGAAGCGGAGGAAGGCGTCGACGTGGTCGCGTCGAAGTACCTGAAGTGCGAGCGCTGCTGGCACTACCGCGCGGACGTCGGCACCCACGCCGAGCATCCGTCGCTGTGCGGCCGCTGCTTCAGCAATCTGTTCGGCAGTGGCGAAACGAGGAGCGCGGCATAATGGCTGGAAGCATGTCGAAAACATCGGCCCGAAGCAGTTCGCTGGCACCGTGGCTCGGGATCGCGCTGATCGTGATCCTGTTCGACCAGCTGACCAAAATCGCGATCCGCAAGATATTCGAGTACGGCGTGCCGCATCAGATCACGTCGTTTTTCAACCTGATTCTCGTGTACAACCGCGGCGCCGCATTCAGCTTCCTCGCGATGGCGGGCGGCTGGCAGCGCTGGGCGTTCACCGCGCTCGGCGTGGTCGCCGCGCTGGTGATCTGCTATTTGCTCAAACGCCATAGCGGGCAGAAAATGTTCTGCACGGCGCTCGCGCTGATTCTCGGCGGCGCGCTCGGCAACGTGATAGACCGGCTGATGTACGGCCACGTGATCGACTTCCTCGACTTCCACGTGGGCGGCTGGCATTGGCCGGCGTTCAATCTTGCCGACAGCGCGATCACGATCGGCGCGATCCTGCTTGTGCTCGACGAGTTGCGGCGCGTACGCGGTTCACGCTAACGTCGCCGTCGCGGCTGCTGCTTCGCTCGCAGTGGCCGCGTCCGTTTGAAAGGCGCGGCGGCAACGGCAGTCAACGCCGTCGCGCCGCCGCGCGATCACGCTTTGTCGGAGGCTTTCGTTGGCAACCGCAGAACTCGCAGGTAAGCACGTCGTCCTCGGCATGTCGGGCGGCATCGCCTGCTACAAGATCGCTGAACTCACGCGTCTGCTGAGCAAGGCTGGCGCGACCGTGCAGGTCGTCATGACCGAAGCGGCCACGCAGTTCATCACCCCCGTCACGATGCAGGCGCTGTCCGGCCGCCCGGTCTACACGAGTCAGTGGGACGCGCGCGTGCCGAACAACATGGCGCATATCGATCTGTCGCGCGAAGCCGACGCGATCGTAATCGCGCCGGCCTCCACCGACTTCCTCGCGAAACTCGCGCACGGCATGGCCGACGATCTGCTGTCGACGCTGTGCGTCGCGCGCGACTGCCCGCTGCTCGTCGTGCCGGCGATGAACCGGCAGATGTGGCAAAACCCGGCCACGCAGCGCAATGTCGCGCAACTGCGCGCGGACGGCATCCAGGTGCTCGGTCCGGATTCGGGCCCACAGGCGTGCGGGGAGATCGGCGACGGGCGCATGCTCGAAGCGGCCGCGACCTTCGAAGCGATCGCGTCGTTTTTCGCGCCGAAAATCCTGGCGGGCCGGCGGGTGCTGCTGACCGCCGGACCGACCTTCGAACCGCTCGACCCGGTGCGCGGTATCACGAACCGCTCGAGCGGCAAGATGGGCTTCGCGCTCGCGCGCGCCGCGCAGCAGGCCGGCGCGGACGTGCATCTGGTGGCCGGCCCGGTCGCGCTCGAAACACCGTGGGGGGTGCTGCGCGAGGACGTGCAAACCGCGCAGCAGATGCATGACGCGGTGATGCGCGCGGTCGGCGATGCGGACATCTTTATCGGCGTGGCGGCGGTCGCCGACTGGCGTGTCGATCACGTGAGCGAACAGAAGATCAAGAAAACCGCGGAGCGCGCGCTGCCGAGCTTCGCGTTTGTCGAGAATCCGGACATCCTGGCCGCAGTGGCGAAGCTGCCGAAGCCGCCGTTCGCGGTCGGCTTCGCGGCAGAGAGCGACAACCTCGAAATCCACGGCGAGGAAAAGCGCGCACGCAAGAATGTGCCGCTGCTGATTGGCAATCTGGGCCCGCAGACATTCGGGCTCGACGACAACGAAGTGGTCCTGTTCGAAGCAGGCGGCGCAACGAAGCTGCCGCGCGCGGACAAGCAGATGCTTGCGCGCGCGCTCATCGTGGAAATCGCCAGGCGCCTGCCTGACACCAGTCCGGTCCGCTGAGCAAGCGGCGGCTCCCATGTGCCGCTGCGCGATGTTCCGACCGAGTCATCTGGAGCATTACTGACATGACACTACTTTCCGTGCTTGATCAAACGCCGGTGATTTCCGGACACTCGGTCGCGGACGCGATCGCCGCCACCATCGAACTGGCGCAACTCGCCGATGACCTCGGCTATACCCGCTACTGGTGCGCTGAGCACCACGGCTTGCGCGGTGTGTCGAACCCGTGCCCCGAAGTGATGCTGGCGCGGCTCGGCAGCGTGACCACGCGTATTCGTATCGGCTCAGGCGGCGTGATGCTGCCGTACTACAGTCCATTCAAGGTCGCCGAGCAATTCATGATGCTCGAAGCGCTATTTCCGAACCGCATCGATCTCGGCGTGGGGCGCGCGCCTGGCGGCGATATGCGTACCGCACAGGCGGTCGCGGCCGGCACCTACAATCGTGGCGAGATGTTCCCACAACAGGTGGCCGAGCTGGTCGGGCTGATGCACGGTACGCTGCCCGCCGATCATCTCGCGCAAGGGGTGCTGCTGCAGCCGCAAATCGATACGCGTCCGCAACTATGGATGCTCGGTTCGAGCGAGTTCGGCGGTCTGCTTGCGGCGCAACTGGGTATCCGCTTTTCGTTTGCGCACTTCATCAATGCGCATTTCGGCAGACAGGTCGCGCTGGCGTACCGCGAGCGTTTTCAGCCGGGCGAGGAGGCGTCGCAGCCGTATCTTGCGGCCGCGGTGTTCGTGATCTGCGCGGATACCGCGCAGGAGGCCGCGGACCTCGAAAAAGCCGTCGATCTACGCCGGGTGCAGATGGCGTACGGCCTGAACGAACCGATTCCGACGATCGAACAGGGCATCGAGCAGGAATACGGCGAGCGCGAACAGCTGGTGATCGATCGGGAGAAGCCGCGCAGTATCATCGGCACGCCGGAGATCGTCACCGAACGGCTCACCGCGCTGCAGGAGCAATTTCAGGCGGATGAACTGATGGTGCTCACCGTCGCCGGCAGTTATCGCGCACGGCTTCGCTCCTACGAACTGCTCGCCGACGCGTTTCAGCTCGGCTCGTAGCCATTGGCCCGACACGGACAACGCGTTTGCCGGCCGCGTCGCTTCCAATATCCAACTCAACACACTCATTATCGAACCTGAATGAAACTGGACCTGAAGATTCTCGATGAGCGCATGCGGGAGCAGCTGCCCGCCTACGCAACGACCGGCAGCGCCGGGCTCGATCTGCGTGCCTGCCTCGACGAACCGTTGACGCTCACGCCCGGCCAAACCGCGCTGGTGCCCACCGGTCTCGCGATCCACGTCGGCGATCCGGGTTATGCGGCACTGATTCTGCCGCGCTCGGGCCTCGGGCATAAGCACGGGATCGTGCTCGGCAATCTGGTCGGTCTGATCGATTCGGATTACCAGGGCGAGCTGATGATTTCCACATGGAACCGTGGCGAAACCACATTCGTGCTCAATCCGATGGAACGCCTCGCGCAACTGGTCATCGTGCCGGTCGTGCAGGCCCGCTTCAATATCGTCGATGACTTTGCGCAAAGCGATCGGGGCGCTGGCGGATTCGGTAGTACCGGCAAGCATTGATTCGCCCGGCTGCCTTTTCGGGCGCATCGCCTGCACAAAAACCGGCAAAAAAAAAACGGCGCGGGGTTTATCCCGCGCCATTCTGCTTTCGGTCCAACCGGCTCCATACGCTTACGTAGCTTAACGTAGCGCCGGTTCCCCGCCTTATTCGACTTCGACTGCTTCCGGATTGGGATTACGCGGTGCCGGATGCTCGTCGAACGTCAGCTGCACTTTGTCTTCCGCGTCGACGTCCACTGTCACGCGGCCACCGCTCATCAGCTTGCCGAACAGCAATTCGTCGGCGAGTGCGCGACGGATCGTGTCCTGAATC
>NZ_DASXHN010000379.1:0-7804 GCF_036488505.1 Paraburkholderia sp.
CCAGGGCGTGACATGCAGCATGCCGTTGCCGTGGCGCTGCGCGAGCCCGGCCAGCCGGCGCAGCGCCGCCGCGTCGAGACGGCCGAGCGGCGGCTGGCCGCCGACGTGCGACAGGCCCGCTTCCCGCTGCGGGTGCGCGCCGACACGCAGTGACGCGTCGGCGCGCTGAGGCCGTTGCCAGTCGTGCAGCGTTGCATCGCGCGTGAGTGGGAAGTCGATGTAGCGTTGCGCATGCAGTAGCAGTGCGTCCGCGCAATGCGTGGCCAGCAGATCGCGCATGCGGGTCGTGTCGGCGGTGGCGAGATCGACGAACGTGTGCAGCAATGCGCGCACGAGCGCGAGCACCTGTGACGGCGAAACCGCAGCCAGTGCGCCGGTGCCGTTCGGGTTCGCGTCGCCAGCGTCGCCGATGTTCGAGCTTGGCCCCGGGCATCCGGCCAGGCCGAACACGAAGCGGATTTCGTCTGCGTCAGCGGATGCCGCGAGCCACACATCATGCGGATGATCGATGCGCGCGAGCCGTTCGCCACCATCGACAAGCAACGCGAATTTCGGCGACAGCGCCGCACAGCGCGCGTCGCTTTGCAGCAGCGCGAGCAGATCGTCGCACAGCGGTGCGGTGTCGATCAGTGCATACGGGTCGCGCCCGGCGGCCGGGCTGATCATCACGTTGCGCACGTCGTCGGCGTAGCTCGGTGCTGCGCTGACGTGGTTCGCGCCGTTGGCCGCCGAAGCGGACGACGCAATCGAAGCCGGCCCCAACCCCGCGCGAATCAACGCCGCGCTCAATGCCGGCTCATGCCCTTCGCGTACGCCGCGCAGTTGCAGATTCGCACGATTGGTCAGCTCCATCACGCCGCTCGCGTGCCGCGTGCTCGCATCGGCGATCGCTCGTGCCTGCGGCGCATTCAGCACACCGCCTGGCAGCTTGATCCGGCAGATGCCGCCATCGCGCGCGGCGACGATGCGCAGCAGCCCCGGACACGCGGACGGCCGCGGCGTCGTGGCTGCATCGGGTAAAACAGTGGAGGGGGAAGCTCGATTCAAGACGGACACCACAGGTAGCGTCGCGCGACGGCCCGAGCAAGCCGCATCGCGGAGCTTGCTGCGGCATCGGTACACCCCGCCCGATGTTGGCTGGCACGAACAGTTTCGCCGGCAGGTCTCCTGGCTCGCAGGTCATCATCCGTCGCGGCCTTCCCGGTCAAACCAGTGGCGCGTAGCGCAGACGGACTCGCTGCATACAGTTGCGGGGGCAGCCACATTCATTGCTGTGTTCCCTCTTCGGCCCCGAAGGGCACCGGCGGCTGTATTATGCCTTTTTTCGAATCGCGTAACGACGCTGGACGCTTTGACTGGCGCGGCTCGGCGCACTTTTGACGACACCGATGAGGATGGATGCATGCCGGCCTGGCTGACCGTAGTGGGCATTGGCGACGACGGCTTCGCCGGTTTAGGACGGCCCGCGCGGCGTGCTTTGCTGGCAGCGTCGGTCGTGTACGGCGGCGAGCGGCATCTGGCGATGCTGCCCGCGCGTGTGGCCGCGCGCCGCGCCGCGTGGCCGCGTCCGTTCGATCTGGCGCCGTTGCTCGCCGAGCGTCCGCGCGCGGTGTGCGTGCTCGCGAGCGGCGACCCGATGCTGTTCGGCGTCGGCGCGACGCTCGCGCGGCAGTTGCCGGCCGGCGAATTGTGCGTGCTGCCGGCGCCGTCATCGTTGTCGCTCGCGGCCGCGCGGCTCGGCTGGCCTTTGCAGGAGGTCGCGACCGTGTCGCTGGTGGGACGCCCGCTCGCCGCGCTAAACGCGCATCTGCACGACGGCGCGCGCATCTTCGTGCTGAGCGCGGATGGCCGCACGCCCGCGGCACTCGCGGCGGCGCTCGCCGCGCGCGGTTTCGGCGCGACCCGGATGAGCGTGCTCGAACATCTCGGCGGCGAACTGGAGCGGCGCATCGATGGGCGCGTCGATCAATGGCCGCCCGGCGAATTGGCGGCGCTCAATCTGATCGCGCTCGAATGCCGCGCGTCGGCGCACGCGCCGCGTCTGCCGCTGACTTGTGGCCTGCCTGACGACGCATTCATCCACGACGGCCAGTTGACCAAACGCGATGTCCGCGCGATCACGCTCGCGCGCCTCGCTCCGGCGCCCGGCGAATTGCTGTGGGATGTTGGCGCCGGTAGCGGCTCGATCGGCATCGAATGGATGCGCGCGCATCCGGGCTGCCACGCGATCGCGATCGAGGCAAACGACGCACGGCAATGCTTTATCGAGCGCAATCGCGACGCTTTGGGCGTGCCCGGTCTGCAACTCGTGGCCGGCCACGCACCCGCCGCGTTGGACGGTCTGCCGGCGCCGCATGCGGTGTTTATCGGCGGCGGCGTGACCGAACCGGGCGTACTAGACACCTGCTGGGCCCAGCTGCGCGACGGCGGGCGGCTCGTTGCCAACGCGGTCACGCTGCAAGGCGAAGCGGTGCTCGCCGCGTGGCGCGAACGGCATGGCGGCACGCTGACCCGCATCGCGCTCGCGCATGCGCAACCGCTCGGCGGCTTCGATACGTGGCGTCAGGCGTTGCCGGTCACATTGCTGGAAGTGGCGAAGCCCGCGCATTCATCGGCCGATTCGTGATGCGCGAAGAAAGCCCCGAACAACCCGCGCCGCTGCGCAGCGGCTACACGACCGGTAGCTGCGCGACCGCGACATCGCTCGCCGCCGCCCGCTTGCTGCTCGTAGGCGAGGCGAGCGACGTCGCGGAAATCGTGCTGCCGAAGGGCCAGCGCGTGGCGATGCGGCTCACGTTCTGCCGGCTGATCGAAGCCGGCGCGCAAGCTGAGCGAATCGCGGAAGCGGGCACGATCAAGGATGCCGGCGACGACCCCGACGTGACCCACGGCGCGCTCGTGTTCGCGCGCGTGCGGCTCATGGACGAGCCGGGCGTGGTCTTTCGCGCCGGACCGGGTGTCGGCACGGTCACGCGTGCAGGCTTGACGCTGCCGGTCGGCGCGGCGGCGATCAATCCGGTCCCGCGTCAGATGATGACCCAGCACCTGAGCGAACTTGCCGCGCAGCATGCGTATCGCGGCGGCTTCGAGGTGACGATCGGCATCGAAGGCGGCGAGCAGTTGGCGCTGAAAACGATGAACCCACGTCTCGGTATTCTCGGCGGACTGTCGATACTCGGCACCACCGGGATCGTGCGGCCGTTTTCGTGCTCCGCGTATATCGCATCGATCCATCAGGGCATCGACGTCGCGCGCGCGAACGGCTACGCGCATGTGGCCGCCTGCACCGGCAACGCCAGCGAAGACGCGATGCGCGCGCACTACGGGCTGCCCGATATCGCGCTGATCGAGATGGGCGATTTCGTGGGCGCGGTGCTCAAGCATATGAAGCGCGCGCCGGTCGAGCGCCTGAGCCTCTGCGGCGGCTTCGGCAAGCTCAGCAAGCTCGCGGCGGGGCATCTCGATCTGCATAGCCGTCATTCGAGCATCGACCTCGAACAGCTCGCGACATGGGCTGCTTCGCACGGTGCGGACGCTGCATTGCAAGCGGCGATGCGCGAGGCCAACACCAGCCAGCAGGCGCTCGCGTTGGCGCACGCAAAGCAGGTGCCACTCGGCGACATCGTCTGTCAGCGCGCGTTGGCCGTCGCGCGCGAGATCGTGCCGGCGCGGGTCAGCGTCGAAACTTTCGCCATCGACCGCCAGGGCAAATTCGTCGGAGTCGCGCGGTGACTCGCATTCTGCTGCTCGGCGGCACCGGCGACGCGTTGAAGATTGCGCGTCAGCTTCGGCCCATCGATGTGTATAGTCTGGCGGGACTCGGCCAGGTGCCGGACGATCTCGCGTGTGCGGTGCGAGTCGGCGGTTTTGGCGGCAGCGAAGGGCTTGCGCGTTACCTCGCAAGCGAACGGATCGGGCTCGTAATCGACGCGACGCATCCGTATGCCGCCCAGATCAGCGCGAACGCCGCGCGGGCGTGTCGCGCGGCGGGCGTGTCGTGCTGGGCGCTGCGCCGTCGCGCCTGGCAGCCGCAAGCCGGTGACGACTGGCGCACGGTTAGCGACTGGAACGAACTGATCGCGGCGCTCGCATCGTTCAGGCGACCGTTTTTCACGCTTGGCCGCGAACCGCTTGCTCATCTCGACGAGATTCCGCCGTATCAGTTCTGGACCGTGCGCTGCCTGGAGTCGCACCCGGACACTGCGCGCTCGCGCGTGATGGCGGCGCGCGGCCCGTTCACGCTCGATGGCGAGCGCGCGCTGTTCGCGCTGCAACGGTTCGACGTGGTCGTCACCAAGAACAGTGGCGGCGCCGCGACCGAGGCGAAACTCGACGTCGCGCGCGAGCGCGGCTTGCCGCTCGTGATGTTGCGCCGGCCGGCTATGGCGGAAGTCGACCATGAATTCGCGACGGTCGCCGGTCTGCTCGACGCGCTGCGCGCGCACACCGGCAATGAATCGAGCGGGCGATGAACCCATCAGGCCACAAGCCATTGAATCGAAACTGGAGTAGCGCATGACGGTGTTCTTTATCGGCGCGGGTCCTGGGGACCCGGAGCTGATCACGGTGAAAGGGCAGCGCCTCGTGCGTACCTGCCCGGTGATTCTGTATGCGGGGTCGCTGGTGCCGGCTGCGGTGCTCGACGGGCATCGCGCCGAACAGGTCGTCAACACCGCGGAGCTCGATCTCGACCAGATCGTCGAGCTACTCGCGGCCGCGCATGCGAAGGGCCAGCACGTCGCGCGCGTGCATTCAGGCGATCCGTCGCTGTACGGCGCGATCGGCGAACAGATCCGCCGGCTGCGCGAGCTGCGTATCCCGTACGAGATCGTGCCCGGCGTGACCGCGACGGCGGCTTGCGCGGCGGCGCTCGGCTGCGAGCTGACGCTGCCCGGCATCTCGCAGACGCTGATCCTGACGCGCTACGCGAGCAAGACGGCGATGCCCGACGGTGAGCAACTGGGCGATCTCGCGCGGCATCGCGCGTCGATGGCGATTCATCTTGGCGTGCGGCATCTCGCCCGCATCGTCGACGAGTTGCGGCCTCATTACGGCGGCGCGTGTCCGATCGCGGTGATCTATCGCGCGAGCTGGCCGGACGAGGAGAAGATCACCGGCACGCTCGACGATATCGTCGGCAAGGTGCAAGGCAGCGCGATCGAACGCACCGCGCTGATCCTGGTCGGGCAGGTGCTGGCCGCCGAGGGCTTCGCGGACTCGACGTTGTACGCGAAGGGCGGCTGAGCGCCGGTTTCGCCGCTCGGCGCGAAAATCCGCAAGTTCTGCACCGCATTGCCTTGAGGTCCCCGTTATCCTGGCGCGATGATGAAGCCCAGCACCGAACGTGATTACCGCAGACGGATCGCTCGCGTGGTCGAGGCGATCCTGCTCGAGCCCGGCGCGCCGCATACGCTCGACAGCCTGGCGGCGCTCGCGCATCTGTCGCCGTATCACTTTCATCGCGTTTATCGCGCGGTGATGGGAGAAAGCGTGGTCGAGACCGTCAAGCGGCTGCGGCTTGCCGAGGCCGCGCAGCGTTTGACCGACGCCGCGCAGGTGACCGCGGTCGCGCATGATGCCGGGTATGACAGTGCGCAGGCGTTTGCGCGTGCGTTTCGCGGTTTTACCGGCGTGTCGCCGAGCGAGTTCCGGGCGCGCCAGCGGCACCTGGTCGCGCATGCGGCTGGCGCGAATGCGCTGGCCGCCGCGTCTTCGCTATCCGCCGCGACGGCTTCGTCCATGCGACGGCGCGCGGCGTCGGCGTGCGCGGCGACGGGCGGCCGGAGCACGGCGGGCGACCCGAGCGGCACGGCGGACCTGCCGGCTGTCGAGGTCGCCGAACTGGCGCCGCTCGACGTGCTTTGTCTGCGCCATGACGGCCCGGTCGCGACGATCGCCCAGACGTTCCGCGCGCTGATGACGATGCTGCGTGGCGCGGACGATCCGCTGCTGTATCAGCGCGTCGGCATCTGCACCCGCGACGCCACGGTGCCGGGTGGTTTTCGCTATCACGCAGCCATTGCCAGCGTGTCGCAGTGGGGACCAGACGATGCGCGCCCGCGGATTGAGCGCTCGCGGACTGTGCAGAGCGGCCCGGCGGCGCCCGGAGAGCACGCACAGCACGCCGAGCACCCACAGCACCCACAGCACCTACAGCACCGAGAGCACCGAGAGCACCGAGAGCACCGAGAGCACCGAGAGCACCGAGAGCACCGAGAGCACCGAGAGCACGCGCAACAAGTCGAGCCGCTGCGGCTTGCCGGCGGCCTGTATGCGGTGCACCGGCTGGTCGGCCCGTACGCGCTGATCTCGCCGACCTTTCGCGCGCTCAACAGCGGCTGGCTGCCGCGCAGCGGCTATACGCGCGATCAGCGGCCCGCGCTCGAACTGTATCGAAGCTCGCCGGGTGCCGGCCCGCAGCACACCTGCATCACCGATCTGCTGATTCCCATTCGCAAGGACTGACCATGCTGCGTCGAGGCTGTGCCGCGCTTTTGCGCGCGGTCGCGTTGTCGATCGGGTGCCTGTTCGCCGCAGTGCTGGCGGTGCTCGCGGGGCTGGCGTTCAGCGCCACTGCTCAGGCTCAAGCCCACGCTCAACCGGGCTCTGATGCCGTAGCCGATTCCGCCGGCTGGCACGTCGGCGAGACCGTGCGCGTGTTCCATCCGGCGGTGGCGCGCAACTGGCGCGGCGCGCAAACACATGCTCTGATCACGCGCATCTGGTATCCGGCCGACGCGGCGCAGCACGAGACCGCTCACGATTTCGGGCGGCCCTGCCATCCGATCTTCAGCGGTCATCCCGCCGCCGACGATGTGCCGCTTTCCAGTGCTCACGCCCAGTATCCGTTGCTGCTGCTGTCGCACGGCACCGGCGGCAGCGCGGACAGCCTCGACTGGCTCGCGGCATCGCTGGCCGCGCACGGCTACATCGTCGCGGGCGTCAATCATCCGGGCAACACCGCGCTGGAGCCGCTGACGCGCGACGGCTTCATGCTCTGGTGGGAACGCGCGACCGACGTCAGCGAAGTACTCGACGGCGTGCTTGCCGATCCACGCTTCGGCCCGCGCGTCGACCCGGCGCGAATCGGCGCGCTGGGCTTTTCGCTCGGCGGCTATACGGTGCTGGAACTGGCGGGCGCGCGCACCGATCTGGCCGCGTTCGAACGCTTCTGCACGTCGCCGGCCGCGGACGCGATCTGCATGCCGCCGGAAGCGGCCAAGCTCGCCCGGGAGCCAGGCGCGGCTAGCCTTACGCTCGACGCGCTGTCGCCCGACACGAAGGCATCGCGCGCACGCTCGGGCGACTCGTATCGCGATCCGCGGATCAACGCGGCATTCGCGATCGCCCCCGCGTTGGGCGAGGCATTCGACAGCGGCTCGTTCGCCGGCGTGACGATCCCGGTTGCACTGTTAGCGGGAGGCGCTGACGTGACCGCGCCAATCGACACGAACATCCGCCGTATCGGCGCTCTGATGCCGCAAGCGACGGTCACGATCGTGCCCGGTGCGTCGCACTACACGTTCCTGGACCGGTGCGAGCCGGCGGTCGTCGAGCATCTGGCGTTGATCTGCAAGGACGCACCGGGCGTCGATCGCGCGGCCGTTCACGCGCAAACGGCCGCACGGGTGCGCGATTTCTTTACGGCCGCGTTGCCGGCAGGCCATTCGTAGCGGAAGGGCGCCAACGCTTGTGCCCCGCACGAGCCGCTGCGTCGCCATGAGCGCGCAGCGGTCACTTCGCGCATTCGCCGCGCGTACCGCGCGGTTCAGTCTTCCAGCGGCGACAATGCTTCGATCGGCAC
>NZ_DASXHN010000410.1:0-21882 GCF_036488505.1 Paraburkholderia sp.
TCAAAAGAATAACGATGCCCGTACGATCACGGGGCCGTGAACCCAATTGAACCAACAAGGAGCAGCCATGAAAGCCGTCGGACTCTATCGCTATTTGCCGGTCGATCATCCCGAGGCACTCGTCGACGTCGAGATTGCGCAGCCGCAAGCCAACGGACGCGATCTGCTGGTGAAGGTCGAAGCCATTTCGGTGAACCCGGTCGATACCAAGGTGCGCGCGCCGAAGGATACGGTCGAACAGGCGCCGCGCGTGCTGGGCTGGGATGCGGCCGGCACGGTCGTCGCGGTGGGGCCGGATGTCACGCTGTTCAAGGTCGGCGATCCGGTGTTCTACGCGGGCAGCATCACGCGGCCGGGCGCGAACAGCGAGTTTCATCTGGTCGACGAACGGATCGCCGGTCATAAGCCGGCCTCGCTCGATTTCACGCACGCGGCCGCATTGCCGCTCACCACGATCACCGCGTGGGAGGCGCTGTTCGATCGCCTCGGCGTGTCGCCGCAAGGCGCGCACGAAGGCCGCACCGTGCTGATTTTCGGCGGCGCGGGCGGGGTGGGCTCGATCGGCATCCAACTGGCGAAACAGCTGGCGAAGCTGACCGTGATCGCGACCGCATCGCGGCCCGAATCGGCGAAATGGGCGCGCGATCTGGGCGCGGATCACGTCGTCAATCACTTTGGCGACCTGTCCGCGCAACTGAAGGAGATCGGCATCGAGCAGGTCGACTATGTGCTGATCTTCAACGACACCGACCGTAATTTTCCGGCCGCCGCGCAACTGATCAAGCCGCAGGGCGGCATCTGTACGATCGTCGAAAACAGCGCGACGCTGCCGGTCGAACTGCTGAAGGCGAAAAGCGCGGCGTTTCATTGGGAGTTCATGTTCACGCGCTCGATGTTCGGCACGCCCGACATGATCGAACAGCACAAGCTGCTGACCGAGGTCGCGCGCCTCGTCGACGCGGGCACGCTGCGCACGACGCTCGGCGAGGACCTCGGCAGGATCAACGCGGAGAACCTGCGCCGTGCGCATCGCTTGCTCGAGGAAGGGCGCGCGATCGGCAAGCTCGTGCTGACGGGGTTCTGATCGCACAGCTGACGGGATGTGAAGTAGAAGGGCAAGCCTCCTCCGGCGCGCGCACACGATACCGTCGAAGCTCGGACGAAATCAAACCGGCGCGCAGAAACGGCTTGCCCGCAAGCGGGGTAACACCCGAGCCGGCCGCGCACGCGCGGCAGGTTGCTTGGCGGTAGACTGGCAGCGCAGCATGCTAAAACGGTTGCGTGTCTTGCGGCCCTGCCCGGCGGTGCGCGTGTGTGCAAGCCGGAGCGGGTAATGCGCGGGCAGTAGCGCGGACGCAAGCGCGCAGCGGCACAACAACGAGGTGACAGTATGAGCTTCCGCTTCAAACTCTCCGCCGTTTCCGTTGTCGCTTGTCTCGGCTGCGCGCTGATGCCGGCCGCTCACGCAGCTACGCCGATCACCGTCACGTCGCAGGCCGCGCTCGACGGTCCGATCCGTTACACCGTGCGCGTCACGTCGAAACAGTTCGGCAATTCCCAGGAAACCCGCACGATCCGCTCCGGCGAGTCGGACGACTTCACGTGGAAGACGGTGCCGCCGGGCGGCCCGGTGCCCGGCACCGACGCGTGCCCGAACTATTCGTCGCTACCGCTCGATTCCAATGGCGCGATGATCCGTCAGACTCAAATCCGCTTTGCGCCGGTGGTGTCCAAGGATGGCACCGCGAATGTGCAGCTCAGTTTTCAGGCCCAAACGCCGCACGGCCTGAAGACCGTGACCAGCGGCGGCAAGACGCTCAAATGTCCGAACGATGTCACGATGAGCCAGATCGTGCGGTTCACGATGCCGGTCAACGGCAGCACGAAGACGCTGACTCTCAGCGATGGCACCGAGGTGGCGGTCAGCGCGAAGCGGTGAACTCCGCGATGCGAGTGTGCGCGAGTATGCGGGTGCACGCGCCACCTGTCGGACGCGAGACAATGGCGAGGGCCAGCGGCTTAGCCGTTGTCCGCCCGCTCCACCAGCCGCGCCGGCAAGAACTGATGCTCCGCTGAGAAGAGCCGCCGATACGTGAGCAGCACCGCGCCCACCGTGCCCAACGCCGACGCCGCGGCAATCAGAAACATGATGACGATCTGATAGCGCACCGCCTGCAACGGCGACTGGCCGGCCAGCACCTGGCCGGTCATCATGCCCGGCAGGCTCACGACGCCGACTACCGCCATCTGGTTCAGCGTCGGCATCATGCCGGCACGCACCGCCTGGCGCGCCGGCGACTGCGCCGCTTCCCAGCGGGTCGCGCCGAGTGCGAGCGCCATCTCGACGCGGTCACGCCGCGCGGTCAACTCATCGATCATCCGCTCGACGCCGAGCGACACGCCGGTCAGCGTATTGCCGAGGATCATGCCGAGAATCGGAATCGCATACTGTGGCTCGTACCAGGGGTGAATGCGGATCACGACGAACAGCCCCACCGCGGCGACGAGCCATGAACTGACCCAGATCGACACCACGCTGTCGGCGCGTTGCCCGCTGTAACCGCGGCGACCGCGCTGCGCGCCGGCAAAACCGGCGATCAGCGTCATGACGATCATCAGCGGCAGCACCACGTACCAGCGGTTGAACTGAAATATCCAGCCGAGCACATAGCCGATCGCGAGCAATTGCAACACCGTGCGCACCGCAGCCCATGCAAGCTTGCGTTCGAGATCGAGTTTGAGCGCGATCGAGACCGCGCCATTCACGACGATCAGCAGCGTCGCGATCGCGACATCCCACAGACTCAGGTTCTGCAGATTCATTGGCGCGGCTCCGGCCTGGCGTTTTTGGGGGCGTCGGCCGGGGTGTTCTCCGGGGCGTTCTGCACGGCGTCGCGATGCAGGCGCTGCGGCGCTTGCTCGAGCGCGGCTTCTTCGAGCACGCCGGCACGCATCGTCAGATGCCGCTCGCTCATCCGCGCGGCCTGCTCCGGATCGTGCGACACCCATATCGACGCGTGACGATCGGGCGCCGCGTCGAACCATGCTCGCACCAGCGCCTCGATCGCGCGCGAGGACGCCGGATCGAGCGCCGCGGTCGGCTCGTCGAGCAGCAGCACGTCGGGGGCGAGTTGCAGCACGCGGATTAGCGCGGCGATCTGCGCTTCGCCGCCGGACAGTTCGCTCGCGCGCTTGCCGAGAAAATCGCCTCCACGGCCCGCCTGCGCGGCGAGCGCCGCGGCCCGCTCGCGATCGAAATGCACGTCGTGATAAGCGCGCAAGCCGAACGGATAGCGCAGATTGTCCTCGACGCTACCGTCGATCAGCGCGGGCCGCTGGCGGATATACGCAACCTCGCGGCGGTAGCGCGGAATCGCCGCGCGCTCGATGCGCGCGCCATGCCACAGGATGCGGCCGGTATCGAGCGGATCGAGCAACGCGAGCGCGCGCAGAAGCACGCTTTTTCCCGAGCCGGACGGCCCGGTGATCGCGACGCGTTCGCCGGCGCGCAGCGCGAAGGTGGTCGGCTGCAGCAGTGTCTGGCCGCGCTGCGTATCGCGTCGCGCGATGCGCTCGGCGAGCACGAGGGGAACATCGGTCATGGTTGGATCGTCGTGGAAGGCGTTCAGGCGACAGCGCGTCACAAGTCTTGGATCGATTCGTGGCTCGATGGCCGCCGAACCGTGCGCAATGATAGAACGACCGGAGGCTAATCAGGCACAGCAGCAACGCAACATCGGCGCGGACCAACCACGACTGCGCAGTGCGGCTCGCCGCTCGCCGCCGGGCATGCTAACTGCTGCGCGACGGCAACGGAGAACAACACGCGGAGCGTCTCAATGGCTGGGTCGAGCAGCGTCGAAAGACGGATTGGAAAAGTCGTCGCGTGGGTGCTGGGCACGCTGATCGTCCTGGTCGTCGCGCTCGCGATCTTCGTGGCGACCTTCGACTGGAACCGCGCCCGGCCTTACATCAACGACAAGGTGACCCAGGCGATCGGCCGGCCGTTCGCGATCAACGGCGATCTGAAAGTGGGCTGGCGGCATGCGACCGGCGTAGGCGGCTGGCGCGGCTGGGTGCCGTGGCCGCGCTTCTCGGCGGCCAACGTGACCGTGGGCAATCCCGACTGGGCCAAACGGCCGCAATTCGCGACGCTCGACGAAATCGACTTCGAGGTCGAGGTGCTGCCGCTGCTCGCGCACGACATCGTGATTCCGTCGATCAATCTGGTGAATCCGTCAGTCGATCTCGAACGTCTGGTCGACGGACGCGACAACTGGACCTTCAAGCTGCCGTCCTCGAGCAAACCATCCGAATGGAAGCTCGACCTGCATGACATTGCGTTCGCCAAGGGCAATATCGCGCTGTCGGATCAGCAGAAGAAGGTCGAACTGGCGATGACCGTCGATACGCTCGGCCAGCCGATCCCGATCGGCGACGCGTTGAAGCAGCAGCAAGCGGCTTCGCGCAGTGCGTCGGCGCAGGCGGTCGGCAAGGAGGGCGCGCACCGGCTCGCCGCTCAGGCCGACGCTCAGGCCGACGCTCAGGCCGCGTCGGAGGCGAAGGCGGCGTCCGACGCGAACGCGTCCCACGCGTCGGCCACGGCGGCACAAGCGTCGGCAGCTTCCGGCGCACCTGCGGCGAGCGCTGCGGCTGTGGCGAACGAAACCGCCAGCACCAGCGCGACCACAGTCGAAACCGCATCAGGCGCGAGCGAAACCACCAGCGCGTCCGGCGCCGCTGGGACCCCGCGCGCGACGCCGCTCTACGCGATCGCCTGGACCGCCAAAGGCACGTACAACCGCACGCCGGTCTCCGGCAGCGGCAAGGTCGGCGGCGTGCTCGCGCTCCAGGATGCGAGCAGGCCGTTCCCGTTGCAAGCGGACCTCAAAGCGGGCGATCTGCATATCGCGTTCGTCGGCACAGTGACCGATCCCGCGCATCTCGCCGCGCTCGATCTGCGGCTGTGGCTGCAGGGCAGCAGCATGGCGCGCCTCTATTCGCTGACCGGCGTGACGTTGCCCGACACGCCGCCGTACGCGACCGAGGGTCGCCTGATCGGCCACTTCAACGCCAACGGCAACGTATTCACGTACGAAAACTTTACAGGGCGGGTCGGCGGCAGCGATCTCAACGGTTCGCTGACCTATACGGCGCGTAAGCCGCGTCCGTTGCTGAAGGGCGAACTCGTGTCGCATCTGCTGCAGTTCTCCGATCTCGCGCCGGTGATCGGCGCCGATTCGAAAGCGAGCAAGGCGCGCCGCGGCGACGCGACCGCGCAGCCGAGCGGCCGTGCGCTGCCGGTGGAAGAGTTCCGCACCGACCGCTGGAAGGCGATCGACGCCGACGTGAAATTCACCGGCCGGCGCATCCTCAGGAATTCGGATCTGCCGATCACCGATCTCTATACGCACGTGGTGATGACCGACGGCGTGCTGTCGCTCGAGCCGCTGAAGTTCGGTGTCGCGGGCGGCTCGCTCGCGTCGGATATTCACCTCGATGGCGCGAGCGTGCCGCTGAAGGGACGCTTCGCGATGCAGGCGCGGCATCTGAAGCTGAAACAGCTATTCCCGAACTTCAAGACGATGCAGAACGCGCTCGGCGAAATCAACGGCGACGCGTCGCTTTCCGCCACCGGCAATTCGCCAGCGGCGCTCGCGGCGACCTCGAATGGCGAGGTCAAGGCGCTCGTCACGCAGGGCACGGTCAGCCGTCTGCTGATGGAGGCTGCCGGGCTGAATGTCGCGAACGTCGTGTATGAAAAACTATTCGGCAGTCGGGACGTGAATATCAACTGCGCGGCCGCCGATTTTGTCGCGACCAACGGCGTGCTCGAATCGCGCGTGTTCGCACTCGACACCGGCGACGCTGTGATCAATATCGACGGTAACGTGAATATGCGCGACGAGACGATGAACCTCGGCGTGCATCCGCATACGAAAGGCTTCCGCGTGTTTTCGCTGCGCTCGCCGCTGTATGTGAAGGGCACGTTCAAGAATCCGCACGTCGGCGTGAATGCCGCGGCGCTTGCGTTGCGCGGCGGCGCGGCGATCGGGCTCGGGCTGATCAATCCGTTCGCCGCGCTGTTGCCGCTGCTCGCGCCGAGCGACAACAAGCCGTTGCCGTGCGCGGCGTTGCTCGCACAGGTCAAGCAGCCGCCGAAGGCGCCCCCGCCGGGCGTCAAGCAGCCGCTAAAAGCGCCGCTTTCTCTCGATGGCGTGCCGGTGAACAAATCGTCGGGCGGCGCGTCGTCGCCCGCTGCGACGGACCGCAAGCCCGCGGTGGTGTCGCCAGCAAGCGCGGCGCAATACAAAGGCAGTTGATGCTTATCGATCTGCCGGCAGACTGGCTGACCTGGAGCTTCGGCGGCGCGCTGTGTGTCGTGTTTCTATGGCTGATCAGCGTGCCGCCAGCGCCCGATAGCGGCGCCGATGCGATAGCCGAATAAACGGGGTGGCGCGGTGCATGCACGGATGCATGCATGTGCAAGCACACGCGCAAGCACGATGAAGGGTTGGGTGTAGTGAAACGAAAGGGAAAGCTCACGCCGCGCGCGCCGGGCCCGGGCGACAGACCGCGCCGACCCGACGGCGCACGCGTGAACACAATACGAGCCGTCGCCAAAAAAAAAACCAACTACGGTTCAACCGCACCGCGCGGTCGTGCGCGTCTGAGGGCAGCACTGAGATTGACCTTGCGTCAGTCGGCTGCGTCAGCGGGCTCGCCTGAGTGCCTGCCTGAATGGCCCTGCGTTGGCGCGTCTAGCGCAACGAACGCGGTGTCGCGTCGCCGGCCGCATCCTGCCGGCGCACACCGCGACGCGTGCCGCTGCGTGTCGCGCCAAACTCCGTCAGAATCTTGCCGCGCGCGCGGCTCGCGAAGACGAGGAAGCCGAAACCGTCCGCTTCGTACCAGTAGCCGCCGTTCTCGAGACCGTCGAGCGGCTGCTCCAATGCGTTGGTGATGGATTCGATGCAGCGCCGCCGCAGTTCGGCGGGCGCGGGGTAGGGGGGCTGCGCGCCGCGCACGCTGCACAGGAGTACGTCGAGTCCGGGCAGCACGTGCGCATAGAGCACCGGCTCGTCTTGCGCGCGGGCGCGCGCGATCTTGGTGTCGAGTTGACTGAACGGCTTGAAATGCCGTAGAACCGCGAGGAACGACTCGTCGCCGTCCACCTTCGCGCGCCTACGCTTTTTCGGGAAGGACATAAAAATTCGCCTGAAAAAGAATTGCAAGAAACGCTGCGTCCTCATGCGACCACTCCCGGCTTTCGCGCGCCGCACGTCGATCTTTTATAGCATACGACAAGGCTGGACTCACGGTGATTCGACGCATGCGCCGCTTCACCGCCTCCCGCACGAATCATGCCGAACCGCCTCGCCGCGCGCATTCGCATCCCAGCACACCTTGTCTCCATCATAGACGCACGCGGCGCCGAAAAAACATCTTCTGCCAATAAAAAAGTCATTTCTGTGTGCGCCAGGACCTGCTGAGCTCACGTTGAAATATCTCGGATTCACGTCGATAATGGCCCGTCCGACCGCGGCTCGCGCGCCTTCGCGGGGCGCGACGAGGGCGCGCGAGCCGCGTCGCGAATGACAGCCTGAACACCCTGACGGGAACATGAAACTATTCACGAAGGGTCTGCTGCTGATTGCGGTGCCGAGCGTCGTCGAACTGGCGCTGCTCGGCGTCGTCTTCGATACGCAGCAGCGGACCGCGCAGGCCGCGCAGTGGGTCGATAACAGCCAGCAGATCCTCTATCAGTCGTCGGCACTCGCCGATCCGCTGCTGCGTCAGGCGGCGCGCGTGCGCGCGGCGATGGTCACACGCGATGCAGCGCTGGTCGACCGCCACGCGGTGTGGGTCGATCTCAACGACCGGCTCGCGAAACTCGATGCGCTGGTGGCGGACACGCCGCGGCAGGCCGGCCGCGTACGCAACATGCGGCGCGCGGTCGACGCCTATCGCGAGCAGAGCATCGCGATCTCGCAGGCGCTGCATGAAGGCCGCAGCCTCACGCCATATGTCGCGCTCGAAACCAATGCGTTGCCACCACAGATCGCCGCGTTTCGCGACGAGCTCGCCGAATTCGGCGCGGCCGCGTCGCGGCTCGACGCCGAACGGTCGGTCGCGCTCGCGCAGCGGCGCGCGCATCAGCAGTACGCGCTGATCGCCGCCGTGGTGGGCTCGATGCTGATCTGGGCGGGCACCGCGGTGGTGTTTGCGCGCAGCATCGGCCGGCGGCTCGAAGTGTTGACCGATAACGCCGAGCGGCTCGGCAGCGGCAGGCCGCTCGCCGCACCGTTGTCGGGCAGCGACGAAATCGCCGGTCTCGACACCGTGCTGCATCAGACGGACGCGCGTCTGCGCGAGGCCGACACCGCGCAGGCCGCGTTGAAAAGGCAACTCGAAACGCGTGCGCGCGAGCTGTCGGCGGTCAATGAGGCATTGCGCCAGGAAACCCAGGACAACGAGATGTTCATCTACAGCGTGTCGCACGATCTGCGCTCGCCGCTCGTGAACCTGCAAGGCTTCTCGAAAGAACTGCACGTGTCGTGCGATGAACTCGACAAGCTGGTCGGCGACGCGCGTCTGCCTGGCGACGAACATCGGCGCATCACACGTATTCTCGATGGCGACGTGCGCGAATCGCTGCACTATCTGCGCGCGGGAGTAGCGCGCGCGGCGGCAATCATCGACGCACTGCTGCGGATTTCACGCGCCGGGCGGCTCGAATATCAGTGGCAGCGCGTGAGCGTCGGGCGCGTCGTGGGACGTGTGGTCGACGCCATGCAGGGGGCGATCAGCCAGCGCGCGGCGGTCGTCACCGTGCGCGAGCTGCCGCCCGCGTGGGGCGACCCGGCGGCGCTCGAGCAGATCTTCGCGAGCCTGATCGGCAACGCGCTGAATTTTCTGGATCCGGCGCGCAGCGGACGCATCGAGGTCGGCGCGCTCGAGCCCGAACCCGTCGACGCCAGCGAGCAGCGCGCGGTGCGCATGCGTACCTATTACGTGCGCGACAATGGTCTTGGGATTCCGGCCGCCTATCTGTCGAAAGTGTTTCGCGCGTTCCAGCGCCTGCATGGCGACGTCGCGCACGGCGACGGCATCGGCCTCGCGGTGGTGCGGCGCACGGTCGAGCGGCACGGCGGGCGGGTCTGGGTCGAATCGGCCGAAGGCGCGGGCTCGACCTTTTTCGTCGTGCTGCCCGAGCAGCCGGTGCGGGTCTGAGCGTCAGGAACACGCGTCGGGTTGCGCGTCCGATTGCGCCGGCTGGTCTATCCTGCACGCGTGAGTGCTGCGGGGCGTCGCGGGTAAGGAAATTTGCACTACCGTTCGCGAGAAGCGTCGACAGAACGCTGTCGGCACGAAAATCGGCATCAACACGGCACGCCAATCGTCAACCGCCATGCGCGGCCAATCGTCAGCAGGGGGAGCATATGGATCATGCACAAACGGTCAGCATCGTGCTGATCGAGGATGACGATGGACATGCGACGCTCGTCAAGCGCAATCTGCGCCGTGCCGGTATTGCGAACGGCTTCCTGCGGTTTCGCGACGGCCAGCAGGCGCTCGATTATTTCTTTGGCCCCGCGTCGGCGCAGCCTCTCACCGATGCGGACGGCCATCCGTATCCGCCGCGCGAGGATCTCGAGAATTTCGTCGTGCTGCTCGATCTGAAGATGCCGCGCGTCGACGGCTTCGAAGTGCTGCGGCGTCTGAAGGAGTCGCCCGAGACCGCCGAGGTCCCGGTCATCGTGCTGACCACCACCGACGATCCGCGCGAAATCGCGCGCTGCTACGAACTCGGCTGCAACGTCTATGTCTGTAAGCCGGTCGAATACGATACGTTCATCGAGGCGGTGCGCCGGCTGGGTTTTTTCCTTCAGGTCGTCAAGCTGCCGCCGGGGCACCGCCTGGCAGCGCGGTGAACGGCCAGGCGCGCAACCGGTCGTGGCCGCCAACGGATTGGCGGGCGGGCCGACGCGCGCGATCAGTGCCACCCGTCGCGCCGGCGGGCGACACGATCGACCTCTGCTCAGCGTCGAACCGCAGCACCCGCATACGCGTGAAACTGTCCGAAAGCCGTGCATGACAAGATGAGCCAACGAACCCGCCAGAGAAAACCCGCATGATCGAAGAAGTGTCCACGCCGCACGCCGCGTATGTGCTCGTTGTCGACGACGACGAGGGCATCCTGCGGCTCGCGCGCCGGTCGCTCGAACGCGCCGGCTGCCAGGTGGCGATCTGCGCCGGCGTCGAGGCGGCCCGCGAGCGGCTCGCAACTGGCGGCCCCGATCTGCTGGTGCTCGACTACCAGTTGAGCGGACCGGAGACCGGTCTCGATTTCTTTCGCCATCTGCGCGCCGAAGGGATTCAGATTCCGGCGATCCTGGTGACCGGCTTCACCGACGAATCACGCGTGATCGAGGCGCTGCGCGCGGGCGTGTCCGATGTGGTGCCGAAGTCCGGCGACTATCTGGACTATTTGCCCGAGGCAGTCGAGCGTGTGCTGTCGCAGGTGCGTCTGCAACGCGCGTCGGACGAGGCGCGGCTGCTGCGCGATCGCGAGCTGCATTACCGCACGCTGTCCGAGACGCTGCCGCACCTCGTGTTCACCTGCAACGCGGCCGGCGACTGCGATTTCCTGTCGAAGCAATGGTACGACTACAGCGGGCTGTCCGAGCACCGTTCGTACGGGCTCGCGTGGCTCGGTGCCGTCCATCCGGACGATCGCGAGGAGATCCGCCGCAGCTGGCTCAAGGCGGTGACGGGGCAAAGCGGCGAGTACCGGCACGAGATGCGGATTCGCCGTTACGACGGCGAATATCGCTGGTTCGACATGCGCGTGGTCGCGATGCGCGACGCCGAGAATAACGTCAGCAAATGGTTCGGCAGTTGCACGGACATTCATTCGGAGCGCGAGGCGACCGAGGAGCGCGAACGGCTGCTCGCGTCGGAGCAGGCCGCGCGCCAGGCCGCCGAAGAGGCGAACCGCGCGAAGGACCGGTTTCTCGCGATGCTGTCGCACGAATTGCGCACGCCGCTCACACCGGTGCTGGCCGGCGCGAGCGTGCTCGATATGATGCCCGGTCTGCCCGACCAGGCGCGCAGCAGCGTGCGGATGATCCGCCGCAATATCGAACTCGAGGCGCGGCTGATCGATGATCTGCTCGATCTGACGCGTGTCGCGAACGGCAAGCTGCGTCTGTCGCTCGAAACCGTCGACGTGCACGACGTGATCGACAGTGTGCTCGAACTCTTTCGCAGCGAGATCCAGGTCAAGCAGCAGGACGTGCACGTGGCCAAGCACGCGACCCATCACTATGTGCTCGCCGACCGCGCGCGTTTGCAGCAGATGCTGTGGAACCTGATTCGCAATGCCGCGAAGTTCACGCCGGACGGCGGCCATATCTACGTGCGCACGCGCGACGAACGCATGCAGGTGCAGATCTCGGTCGAAGATACAGGCATCGGCATCGAGCCCGAACAGATCGGCAAGCTGTTCAACGCATTCGAGCAGGGCGACCAGAACATGACGCGGCAATTCGGCGGCCTCGGCCTCGGTCTGGCGATCACGAAGGCGCTAACCGACGTGCACGGCGGCGTCGTCACCGCGCAGAGCCCGGGCCCGCACTGCGGCGCGACCTTCACGATCACGCTGCCGACCGCGGCCGCGCCGGCCGCGGTGCAGCCGGTCGTCGTGCCGAGCACGGTGCAGCCGGCGAGTTTGTTGACCGTGCTGCTGATCGAGGATCACGCGGACACCGCCGAAGTGATGGCGCAACTGATCCGCAGCCTGGGTCACGACGTGACGGTGGTCGGCCGCGTCGACGACGCGCTGGCCGCGACGCAGTTGCAGCGCTTCGATCTGATTGTCAGCGATGTCGGCTTGCCGGACGGCACCGGCCTCGATTTCATCGAGGCGTTTCGCGAGCATTCGGACGTGCCGGCCGTCGCGCTGACCGGCTTCGGCACCGATGAGGACGTGCGCCGTTGCCTCGCCGCGGGCTTCACGTCGCATCTGACCAAACCGGTGAACTTCGGCCAGCTGGAAGCGACGATCGAAAGCGCGGCGCAGTTGAAGGCGCGCAACGGCGAGTGACGCGTTTGCATCGATGTCGCCGGGAGCAAAGGGAAAACACAAAAGCCTGTTGCGACGGCAATCGCAACAGGCTTTTGTGTTTCATTGTTTCCAGCCGTTAAACCTCAAAGGCCAGATCTTCGATTCATATTTAACGTGGCGAGTTATTCAACGTATCGCGAATCTCACGCAGCAGCAGCACGTCTTCCGGCACAGGTGGCGGCTCGGCCGGCTTGGCTTCCTCCGGTTTGCGCAGATTGTTGATGAACTTGACCATCAGGAAAATAATAAACGCGAGAATGATGAAGTTGATCAGCACGGTAATGAACGAACCATAGCCGATTACCGCGACGCCTGCCGTTTGCAGGTCTTTATACGAGTCGGGGTTGCCTTTGTAGGTCGGCGGGATATGGCCAAGGCGAATGAACAGATTGGAGAAGTCGAGGCCGCCGGTGGCAAGCCCGACGACCGGCATGATCAGGTCTTTAACCACGGAATTGACAATGCTGGAAAATGCGCCGCCGATAATCACACCAACGGCGAGATCCATCACATTGCCCTTCAGAGCAAATTCCTTGAATTCCTTGACCATGCTCATACAAGTACCTCCCCAGACATGAATAGCTAAATCATACCAATCTGAGACGGATAGGCTAGTGTTTAGCGGCAACGTCAATGCATGTTTCCGTGCACGCCGATACTAACGGGGAAACTGCGACTCGCTATGACGCGCGCGCTCGATATGCGCGGCAAAACTGACCGGATCGATATTCGTGCCGCACAGCAGGATGCCGACGCGTTTGCCATTCAGGCGCTCGCGCAATGGGCCGAGCAGCGCCGCGGTGGCGGCCGCGCACGCCGGTTCGACCGCCAGCTTCAACTGCTCGAACAGAATTAGCATCGCCGCGCGCAACTGGTCGTCGGATACGGTCACCAGTTGATCGATATGGCGGCGGCACAGCTCATAGCTGTATTGCTCGCAATGCGGCGACATCAGCGAATCGGCGATGCTGTGCATATGGCCCATCCTGACCGTATGGTTGGCGGCAAAACTCCTGCTCATCACGTCCGAGCCTTCGGGCTCGACGCCATACACATGCACATTCGGATTTGCGAGCCGCAGCGCGGTGGCGACACCGGCGGCGAGGCCGCCGCCGCCGACCGGCACGATCGCCGCTTCGAGATCGGGCGTTTGTGTCGCCCATTCGTAGCCGAGCGTGGCCGAGCCGAGCACCGTTCGATAGCCGTTGAACGGGTGCACGAAATAGCGGCCTTCCTCGGCTTCGATGCGCCGTACGAGTTCGAACGCCTCGGCGAGATCTTCCGCATACACGATATCGGCGCCGTACTCGTGGCATAGCGCAATGCGCGCCGGGTTCACCTTCCTGAACAACACGACCTTCGCGCTCACGCCGAGCCGCATCGCGGCATACGCGACCGCCACCGCATGATTGCCGCCCGATACGCAGGTCACGCCCGCGCTCTTTTGCGTGTCGTCGAGCGCGAGCAGATTGGTGAACGCGCCGCGCGCCTTGAAGCTGCCGCCCGCCTGCAACAGTTCGAACTTGAAATTGACCACGGTGCCGTGCAACGACGAAAAGTCGAGCCGGTCGAATACCGGGGTTCGCGCGACCCACGGCGTCAACGCAAAATGCTGCGCGGCGATGTCGTCGAGCGTGGGGATCGGCTCGCCGTCGATCGTGTGGTCGGTATGCTGCGGGGTGGCGGTTGACATGGCGTGGCACCGAAGGCGTCGATAAGGCTGAGACCCGTTTTGCCGCGCGCAGTTTCCGTGCGGCTGCGCGCCACAAACTTATGACTTCGCGTCACGACTGCGCGCGATTACCGCGCGGCCTCGACCGACATGCTGTGGATGAACTTGCGCAAAAAACGCTCGCACGCGGCCAACTGTTCGAGTTCGACGAATTCGTTCGCCTTGTGCGCCTGCTGGATGTCGCCGGGCCCGCAGACGATGCTCGGGATGCCCGCGTTCGAAAACAGCCCCGCCTCGGTGCCGTACGCGACCTTGCGCTTGTCCTGATCGGCGGTGAGCGCGCGCACCAACTGCGTGATCGCCGCCTGTTCGGACGCATCGAGCCCGGGCGCCGCGGCGATCTTGGTGATCTCGATCGCGGCCGACGGATGCTCGCGCAACATTTTCGGCAGCAGCGTTTCGCGCGCGTACGTATCGATGCGCGCGAAAATCGACTCGGGATCGAGCGTCGGCAGATTGCGGAATTCAAACTCGAACTTGCATTCGGCCGGCACCGTGTTCATCGCGTTGCCGCCGATGATCGTGCTGGTCTGCGCGGTGCTGAACGGCACGTCGTACTGTTCGTCGAACGGGCCTTGCGCGCGGAACTGATCGGCCATGTCGCGGATGTAGCAGATCAGGCGCGCCGCGTATTCGATCGCGTTCAGGCCCTTAGGCGTCAGCGACGAATGGGCGGCCTGGCCGCGCACGCAGCACTGGTATGCGTTGATGCCCTTGTGCGCGATGATCGGGCGCATGCTGGTCGGCTCGCCGACGATGCAGCCATCCGGCTTCACGCCGCGCTTCATCAGATCGGCGATCAGCAGCGGCGCGCCGACGCAGCCCACTTCCTCGTCGAACGACAGCGCGAAGTGGATCGGCTTCGCGAGCTTCGTGCGCTGCATGTCCGGCACCAGCGCGAGCGCCGCGCCGATAAAACCTTTCATGTCGCAGGTGCCGCGGCCGTACAGTTTGTCGCCGCGCACTTCCGGCTTGAACGGATCGCTGTCCCACTGCTGGCCATCGACCGGCACCACATCCGTGTGACCCGACAGCACCACGCCGCCGTTGGTCTCGCCATCGTGCGCGGGCACCGTGGCGAACAGGTTCGCCCATTTGCCACCTTTGCCGTGGGTGAGCGTCGCATCGATGCCTAGCGCGCGCAGCTCGTCGCGCACGGTTTCGATCAGACCGAGATTCGGATTGCGGCTGACCGTGTCGATCGACACGAGGCGGGTGATCCAGGGGAGCGAAACAGGAGAGCTGGAAGAAGCGGAGGGCGATGGCGACTGCGAAGATTGCGCTGTTTCAGCGACATGAGACATGACTGGACTCCGGCATTTGAGTCTTTCGATCATATCCCAAAAGATATTCGTCAGCGCGTCTGCAAGCGCCGTGCGTATTGGCGCGGCGCAGCATGAACGCGAAAAACGGGTGGACGTCCCCCGTTTTTCTATCCGCATGACCCGAAGGCGGGCCGGCGACGCGCGCATGGTGTGCGCGGGCTGACCATGCGCGGCTCAGCAGGGCCCACGCCGCCAACCTGCGCGAGGCGCGCGCGGCAACACTCGCTGCGGCGGCTCAGCGCGCGGACGCAGCCGCCGCCGTGCCGCGGCTGGGCGTGGCGAGCGCGCGCAGCGTCTCCTTGACGGTCGCGACCCGCACCGTGAAATCGGGGCTGCGCGTTTCGATGCGCAGCTTGTCCTGGCCCGCGAGCTTGATGTGCTTGTGTTTCTGCACCATCTCGATGATCCGCATCGCGTCGATCGGCGGATTCGGGATGAACTGCAGGCCGATCACCGTTTCGGCCGCGTCGATCTTCGAAATGCCGAGCGGCTTCGCGGCCAGCCGCAGACGATGCGTTTCCACCAGCGCGTGCGCCTGCGGCGGCAGCTTGCCGAAGCGGTCGATCAGCTCTTCCTGGATGCCGTCGATCGAATCGTTGTGTTCGCAATTGGCGAGGCGCTTGTACAGCGACAGACGCTCCTGCACGTCGCCGCAATAGTCGGCCGGCAGAATCGCCGGCGTGTGCAGATTGATTTCGGTGGTCGCGGCGAGCGGCGCGGTGAGGTCCGGCTCCTTGCCGTCCTTCAGCGCCTTGACCGCGTCGTTGAGCATGTCGGTATAAAGCTGGAAGCCGATCTCGTGAATCTCGCCCGATTGCTTGTCGCCAAGCACTTCGCCGGTGCCGCGGATTTCGAGATCGTGCATCGCCAGATAGAAGCCCGAGCCGAGTTCTTCCATCTGCTGGATCGCTTCGAGCCGGCGTTGTGCCTGCTTGGTCAGTCCCTGCGGATCGTGCACGAGCAGATACGAGTACGCCTGATGATGCGAGCGCCCGACCCGCCCACGCAACTGGTGCAATTGCGCGAGGCCGAACTTGTCCGCGCGATGGATCAGGATCGTGTTCGCGCTCGACACGTCGATACCGGTTTCGATGATCGTCGTGCACAGCAGCACGTTCGCGCGTTGCGCAACGAAGTCGCGCATCACGCGTTCGAGTTCGCGCTCATGCATCTGACCGTGCGCGACCGCGATGCGCGCTTCGGGCACCAGCGCTTCGAGCATGTGGCGCCGATTCTCGATCGTCTCGACCTCGTTGTGCAGGAAGTACACCTGGCCGCCGCGCTTGAGCTCGCGCAGCATCGCCTCGCGAATCACGCTGTCTTCCTCGCGCCGCACGAAGGTCTTGATCGCCAGACGCTTCTGCGGCGCGGTCGCGATCACCGAGAAGTCGCGCAGACCTTCGAGCGCCATGCCGAGCGTGCGCGGAATCGGCGTCGCCGTCAGCGTGAGCACGTCGACCTCGGCGCGCAACGCCCTCAGCGCCTCTTTCTGACGCACGCCGAAGCGGTGCTCCTCGTCGATGATCACGAGCCCGAGCCGCTTGAACTGCACATCCGACGACAGCAGCTTGTGCGTGCCGATCACGATGTCGACCGTGCCTTCGTTGATCTGCTGGATCGCCGCGTTGACTTCCTTGGTCGACTTGAAACGCGACAGCTCGGCGATGCGCACCGGCCAGTCGGAGAAGCGGTCGGTGAAAGTCTGCGTGTGCTGCTCGGCGAGCAGCGTGGTCGGCGACAACAGCGCGACCTGCTTGCCGCCCATCACCGCGATAAACGCCGCGCGCAGCGCGACCTCGGTCTTGCCGAAGCCGACGTCGCCGCATACCAGCCGGTCCATCGGCTTGCCGCTCGTCATGTCGCCGATCACGGCCGCGATCGCCGCGGCCTGGTCCGGGGTTTCCTCGAAGCCGAAGCTCTCAGCGAACTTCACGTAATCCTTCGGTTCGAGCGCGAACGCATGGCCCGAACGGGCGGCGCGGCGTGCGTACAGATTGAGCAGTTCGGCCGCGGTGTCGCGGATCTGCTGCGCGGCCTTGCGTTTGGCTTTTTCCCACTGGCCCGAGCCGAGCGAGTGCAGCGGCGCGCTTTCCGGATCGGCGCCGCTATAGCGCGAGATCACGTGCAACTGCGCGACCGGCACGTAGAGTTTGCTGTCGCCCGCATATTCGAGGTGCAGGAACTCGGTTTCGCCTTCGCCGAGGTCCATCGTCACGAGGCCCATATAGCGGCCGATGCCGTGTTGCGAATGCACGACCGGATCGCCCACTTTCAGCTCGGACAGGTCGCGCACCATCGAATCGACGTTGCTCGCCTGTTCCTGACGGCGGCGTCCGGCGCGACGCGCGAGCGGCCCGTATAGCTCGGTTTCGGTGACGATCGCGATGCCGTCGCCGGGGACCGCAAAGCCGTTGGCGAGCGGCGCGACGCCGAGCGAGAAAGGCGCGTCGCTCGTCAGCCAGTGCGCGAAGCTGTCGGCCGGCGCGGGTTTCAGCTGGTTGTCGGCGAACAGTTGCTGCAGCGTCTCGCGGCGGCCCGCCGACTCGGCGGTAAACAGCACGCGGTTCGGCGTGCTCGCGAGAAACGCGCGCAATGCGGCGAGCGGGTCGTCGGCGTGACGGTCGATCGCGAGGTTCGGCAGGGCCAGCGACCACGCGCCGTCGCCGTTGCCGGGCAGCACGAGTCGCGCGAACGGCTTGGCGAGGACATAGAAGTCCTCATCCGACAGGAACAGCCGCTGCGGTTCGAGAATCGGCCGGTCGCGATCGTGCGACAGGAAATTGAAGCGCTGCTTCGTGTCGTTGGTGAAGCGCCGGATCGCCGCGTCCAGATCGCCGCTGAACGCGAGTTGCGAGCCTTCCGGCAGATAGTGGAAGAGGGTGGCCGTGTCCTCGAAGAACAGCGGCAGATAGTATTCGATACCGGCCGACGGCACGCCGTTGCCGATGTCCTTGTAGATCGATGCACGGCTCGGATCGCCCTCGAAGGTCTCGCGCCAGCGGCTGCGAAACGCGGTGCGCGCGGCTTCGTCGAACGGGAATTCGCGGCCCGGCAGCAGGCGCACGTCCTTGACCGGGTAGAGGCTGCGCTGCGAGTCGGGATCGAACGCGCGGATCGAATCGACCTGGTCGTCGAACAGGTCGATCCGGTACGGCAGCGGCGAGCCCATCGGGAACAGATCGAGCAGCGAGCCGCGCACGCAGTATTCGCCCGGACGGACGACCTGGCTCACGTGCTCGTAGCCGGCGAGCGTCAGCTGCGCCTTGAGCTTTGCTTCGTCGAGCCGCTCGCCCTGCGAGAACGAAAACGTATAGGCGGCGAGAAACGACGCCGGCGGCATCCGGTACAACGCGGTGGTGGCGGGCACCAGCAGGATGTCGCAACGCCCCTCGCCGAGATCGTGCAGCGTTGCAAGGCGCTCCGAGACGAGGTCCTGGTGCGGCGAGAACGTGTCGTAGGGCAGCGTCTCCCAGTCGGGCAGCAGGCGCACGCGCGCGTCGGGTGCGAAGTAGCCGATTTCCTGCGACAGCCGCTGCGCGTCGACGGCGTTTTCGCAGACGACCGCGAGCAGCGGCATCTTCTCGCGATACGCGAGGTGGTAGCGGGCGATCAGCAGCGCGTCGGACGAACCGCGCGTGCCGTCGAAGGCGAAACGCTGGCCGGCCTTGACGAGCGCGACGGGCGGGGAGGACTGCGAGGATGCGGCGATATCGGGCATAAAGGAGAAAAAGCGGCTCGGGCTCACACGTGACGGCGAAGTTTACGCGGGTACGGGCGTGGGTGGCGAAGGACCTATTATAAAATCTGTCCTTTACTTTGACTTCGCGGCATCCGCACTCGTGACTTCCCGCCTATTTGCCCTGATTCCGTGCGCAGGCACCGGCAGCCGTTCCGGCGCCGCGATGCCCAAACAATATCGCACTGTGGCCGGCCGCGACATGTTGCATTACTCGCTCGCCGCATTCGACGCCTGCTCGGAGTTCGCGCAGACCCTCGTTGTGATCGCCCCCGATGACCAGCATTTCGACGCACGCCGCTTCGGCGGCTTGCGCTTCGCGGTGCGCCGCGGGGGCGGTGCGTCGCGCCAGGCGTCGGTGCTCAATGGGCTGCATGCGCTGGTCGAATTCGGCGCACACGACGACGACTGGGTGCTGGTGCACGACGCGGCGCGCCCCGGCATCACGCCCGCGCTGATCCGCACGCTGATCGGTTCGCTGAAGGACGACGCGGTCGGCGGCATCATGGCGCTGCCGGTCGCCGATACGCTAAAGCGTATCGACGCGGCCGCCGCCGATGGCCGCATCGCCCGCACCGAGGCGCGCGACGGGCTGTGGCAGGCGCAAACGCCGCAGATGTTTCGCATCGGTATGCTGCGCGACGCGATCCTGCGCGCGCAAGCCGATGGTCACGACCTGACCGACGAGGCAAGCGCGATCGAATGGTCCGGCCATGCGCCGAAGCTGGTGCAAGGCAGCCTGCGCAACTTCAAGGTCACGTATCCGGAAGATTTCGACCTGGCCGAGGCGATCCTGAGCCGGCCGGCCGCTTCGTGATGCCGGGCACGGCTGCGCGACCGGACGATGCACCATTTCAATATCGGCGCGCGCATCGGCCGCGCTGATTCAATGCTTCAAAGGCTTCAGCACTCGAGGACGTGACGCAAATGGATTTCAGAATTGGGCAAGGTTACGACGTGCATGCGCTGGTGCCGGGACGCGCGTTGATTATCGGCGGCGTGACGATTCCGTATGAGCGCGGGCTGCTCGGCCACTCGGATGCGGACGTGCTGCTGCACGCGATCACCGACGCGCTGTTCGGCGCCGCCGCGCTCGGCGACATCGGCCGGCACTTCTCCGATACCGACGCGAAGTTCGCCGGCGCGGACAGCCGCGTGTTGCTGCGCGAATGCGCGGCGCGCGTGAAGGCGGCGGGCTTTGCGATCGGCAATGTCGATAGCAGCGTGATCGCGCAGGCGCCGAAGCTCGCGCCGCATATCGAAGGGATGCGCGCGAATATCGCCGCGGACCTGGGGTTGCCAATCGAGCGCGTCAACGTCAAGGCGAAGACGAACGAGAAGCTGGGCTATCTCGGCCGCGGCGAAGGGATCGAGGCGCAGGCTGCCGTGTTGCTGGTCAGGAACTGAATGGTTCCGCGCAAGCGGGGGCGCTACAGTGTCGCGCCGCCGATCGCGCGATTGGACGGACACAGCTCGTCGGTGCGCAGCGCATCGAGGATACGCAACACTTCTTGCGGACTGCGGCCGACGTTCAGGTTATTGACCGACACGTGCTGGATCGTGTTGTCCGGATCGATGATAAAAGTCGCGCGCAACGCGACGCCCGCTTCCTTGTCGCGTATGCCGAGCTGATCGATCAGCTCTCCCTTCACGTCACCGAACGAGTAGTGATTGAGCCTGTCGAGCTCCTTGTTCTCGCGGCGCCAGGCCAGTTTCACGAATTCGTTGTCCACGCTGCCGCCGAGCAGCACCGCTTCGCGGTCCTGGAAATCCTTGACGAGCCGGCTGAAGTCGACGATTTCCGTCGGGCAGATAAAGGAAAAATCCTTCGGGTAGAAGTAGATGATTTTCCACTTGCCCGGAAACGACTGTTCGGTGATATCGATAAACGCCGATACGCCGCGTTCTTCCGGATCATTGAAGCCCGGCTTCGCGGCGGTGACGGTGAACGCTTCGAGTTGATCGCCAACGGTTTTCATGCGGGTACTCCTTTCGCTCACGCGTCGTTATCGCGTTGCTTTGTCAGGTGCCTTTATCAGGTCCCTTTCGCCAACGGAAACTCGATCGTGACCTCCAGCCCCGGTCCCGGCGAGCGGTTGCGCAGACGCAGTGCGCCGCGATAACGCGCGACGAGCCGCTGCACGATCGCCATGCCGAGGCCGGTGCCGTTGGCCTGGGTACGCGCGGTATTCACGCGATAGAACGGCCGCGTGACGAGCGAGAGCTGGTCTTCCGGAATGCCGGGGCCTTCGTCGACGACCGACAACTCGACGCGCGAATGCGATACGCGCGTCTCGAGAATCACATGTGGCACACCGTCGCCGTCGCTGCGTCCGTATTTGCGCGCATTCTCGAGCAGATTGCCGACCACCCGGCGCATGTCGGTTTCGTCGGCCTCGATCACCGCTGAAGCCGCGAGCCGCGTAATCAGCCGCATACTGTCCTCGCTTTGCATGCGCGCGGCGAGCTCGCCCGCGATCACCGACAGATCGACCGGCTCCGGCACGCGCTGCACGGGCCGCGCGTAATCGAGGAAGCGGCCGATGATCATGTCCATCTGTTCGATGTCGTCGACCATCGCGTCTTTGGTCGCCTGATCGGACGGGCTCATTTCGGTTTCGAGCCGCAGCCGCGCGAGCGGCGTGCGCAGATCGTGCGAGATGCCGGCGAGCATCAGCGCGCGATCCGCTTCGAGTTGCTCGAGGTCGCGAACCATTTGATTGAAGCTGCGGTTCGTGTCGGCGGCCACGCCGAGTCCCCGCTCGGGTAGCGGCTCCGGCGCCTGCCCTTGGCCAACGCGGCGCGCGGCGCTCGCGAGCCGGGCGAACGGACGATTCACCAGACTGGTGATGAACGCGGCGCCGAACAGCGACAGCGCGAGCGCGAACGTGCCCCAGCCGAACCATTGCAGCCCGGTGACGCTATCGAGCTGATCGCGGTCGAGCGCAACCCAGTAGTC
>NZ_DASXHN010000413.1:0-5625 GCF_036488505.1 Paraburkholderia sp.
TGATAGTGCGGATTGCCCGTGTGAAAGTAGGTAATCGTCAGGCTACCCCTCCTCTCAGAAACCCCACCCGATTACGGTGGGGTTTTTGCGTTTACGCCCGCATAGGCACTGGACGGACACGACTGACGCAAACTGCCGGGCAACTGCAAGTTCTCCCGACTTCGCCACCTCCACCGCCTCGCGAAGAATGTCGGTTTGCATGATCCTTTCCCACCAGTCGCTGAAGCCTCCTGGTTTTCGACTGCATCGCTCACCTTCGACGCCGGCCCACCGTCCTAGGCGGCACTGACTGCTGACACGCTGCCATCGTTGCAGCTCGCGTCAATGGAATAGCTGGTTCGATTTGACGTGGCGCTGGCTTACGACCATCTAGGCCGATTTGCCCGGCTCGAAACTCTCTTTCACCACCGCCAGCTTATCTTTCACTGACCACCGGCGCCTGCATTCCAGGCCCTGAGTACTCTTAGCGCTTCTTGTTTGCTGTCGGTCAAAAAGCGCAGTCGTATTCGTATACGAAGCCGCTATTTAAGCGCCAGACGTGTCAGGGGATTCGGGGGCCGCTCCAGAAAGGAATTTCTGCGCCAGCCTCACCCAATATGTAGACCCGACCGGCAATAGCTCGTCATTGAAGTCATAGCTTGCGTTATGCAGCATGCAGGGACCCGCACCGTGGCCGGATTCGCGGTGGCCGCCGTCACCATTGCCTAAAAAGCCGTAGCAGCCTGGCTTTGCCAGCAGCATGAACGAAAAATCTTCGGCGCCCATCGTCGGCTCGACCGCATCATCGACGTTTTCCGCGCCAACGATTTCCTTCATCACCGATGCCGCGAAACGCGCTTCTTCACTGCTGTTGATGGTCGGCGGGTAGTTTCGGTGAAAGCGGATCTGAACGGAGCAGTCGTACGCGTCGGCGGTGCTCTCGACGATCTTGCGCATGCGCGTTTCGATCAGGTCGAGCGTCTCGGTCGTGAAAGTCCGGACCGTTCCTGCAATCCACGCGTCGTTCGGGACCACATTGACCGCATCGCCAGCGTGAATCTGGGTGATCGACAGCACAGCGGTATCCAGCGGCTTCTTGTTTCGCGTGATGATGCTTTGCAGCCCGCTCGCAATCTGTACAGCCGTAAAGACCGGGTCGCGCCCATTGTGGGGCAGCGCGGCATGGGCTCCGGTCCCCTTGATTTCGATGCGAAATTCGTTGCTCGACGCCATGATCGGGCCTTCGGTCACGCCGAAGTGACCTGCAGGCATGCCTGGCCAGTTATGGATACCGAACACCGCATCCACAGGGAATTTGACGAACAGGCCATCATCAATCATCGCCTTTGCGCCGGCACCGCCCTCTTCCGCCGGCTGAAAAATAAACACGACCGTGCCGTCGAAGTTGCCGTGCTTGACGAGGTAATGTGCCGCGCCCAACAGCATCGCGGTGTGTCCATCGTGGCCGCAAGCGTGCATCTTGCCGTCGTTTTTAGACCGATGCTCGAAGCTGTTGAGCTCCTGAATCGGTAGTGCGTCCATGTCGGCTCGTAGACCAATCGCGCGTGAACTGCTACCGCGCTTCAATACGCCGACGACGCCGGTCTTCCCCAATCCGCGGTGTGTCTCAATACCCCAGGATTCGAGCGTCCGAGCAACGAGATCAGACGTCGTCGTCTCTTCGTAGCAAAGCTCCGGGTGAGCATGGATGGTTCGTCGAAGGGTCTGGATTTCGCCGCGAGCGGCTTGAATTTCGGGGATCAGTTTCATGATGGAGTATCAATCGCTTGTGCTTGACTTGCTTGAGATCGCTCGGAGGCGCGCTGCCCTCGGCGCTGGGATAATCGATTCTACGCCGAAGGTCTTTTTGGCGGCACCACCGACGGCGGCGGCCAATCGACGTAATAGAATTCCGCTTTGCCCGACACGACCACCGACTGCTTGCTTGGACCGATTGCCAATGGCTGCCTCCAATTCGCGCGCAGTGGCCCGCACGATTGCCCCAACACCCGCGTGATGCCGGTGACCGTGGAGAACGGATGGGCGAACAAGGTGGCCAGTTATCAAGAGCATTCGCCGACGCAGGTCGCGCTGTGCACGAGACTGTGACCTACTCGGCGCACGAGGGCCTTGCGCTCGAATTGCCGAGCTGGTGGAAGAAGCTCGCGCCGGCCGGCTGCAACGCGAACCCGCTCGCAACCCTGGCACTTACCGACGACGGCGACTGTGCTACGTGTTATTACGACCGTCCTGTCGAAGTGGAGCGAGCCTAGGAACCTATTGCAGCTTGAGCACCGCCGGAACTCCTCCCTTTCGAGACGGCAGTCTAACTGCACCGCTGTCGCCGTTGGCCGCAATAAGCGCATGCTACGATGCATTTTTAGCACGATCATTCGAAAATAATTCAGGAGACCCTGCATGCAGAAAATCTGGCTGAAAACTTATCCGCCCGGCGTTCCCGCAGAGATCGACCCGATGCGCTATTCGTCGGTGGCCGAGCTGCTTGAGGAAGCCTTCCGCGAGCATCGCGCCAGGCCGGCGTTCGTGTGCATGGGTAAGGAACTCAGCTACGGCGGACTCGATACGCTGTCGCGCAAGCTCGCGGCGTGGCTTCAGTCGACGGGACTCTCCCGCGGTGCGCGCGTCGCCATCATGATGCCAAACGTGTTGCAATATCCGGTGGCGATTGCCGCGATCCTGCGCGCGGGCTATGTGGTCGTGAACGTCAATCCGCTCTATACGCCGCGCGAGCTCGAATATCAACTGAAGGATAGCGGCGCGGAAGCGATCATCGTGCTCGAAAATTTTGCCGCAACGTTGCAGGCGGTCGTCCGCAATACACAGGTCAAGCATGTCGTCGTCGCGGCGATGGGCGACCTGATGGGGGGCAAGGGCGCGCTCGTGAACTTCGTCGTGCGCAAGGTGAAAAAGATGGTGCCTGCGTGGGCTCTGCCGGGTCACATCAAGTTCAACGCCGCGCTCGCCCGGGGTGCGAGCCAAACATTCGAACCGGTCCAGCAGCGGCCGGACGACATCGCGTTTCTTCAGTACACGGGCGGCACGACCGGTGTCGCCAAGGGCGCGACACTGTTACACCGGAATCTGATCGCCAACGTGCTGCAGTCGGAGGCTTGGCTGAATCCGGCGCGCGAAGGCCGCCCGGATATCGATCAGTTCATCACCGTTGTCGCTTTGCCGCTGTACCACATATTCGCGCTGACCGTATGTGGGCTGCTGACAATCCGCACGGGCGGGATGGGCGTGCTGATTCCGAATCCACGCGATATCCCCGGCATGATCAAGGCCCTCGAAGGCTACAGAATCACGACGATTCCCGCCGTCAATACGCTGTACAACGCGATGTTGAACAGCCCCGACTTCCACAAGCTCGACTTCTCGAAGCTGCTCACCGCGAACGGCGGCGGCATGGCGGTGCAGGAAGCGGTCGCGAGGCGCTGGTTCGAGTCGACGGGCACGCCGATCATCGAGGGATACGGACTGTCGGAGACCTCGCCGTCCGCGACCTGCAATCCCGTCACCGCGACCGAGCACAACGGCACGATCGGTTTGCCGTTGCCGTCGACCGAAATCTCGATCCGCGACGACGACGGCAACGAAGTACCGCTCGGTCAGCCCGGTGAAATCTGCATCCGCGGCCCGCAAGTCATGGCGGGCTACTGGAACCGGCCCGACGAGACCGCGAAGGTGATGACGCCAGACGGCTTCTTCAAATCGGGCGACGTCGGCACGATGAACGGGGATGGCTTCGTAAAGATCGTCGATCGCAAGAAGGACATGATTCTGGTCTCCGGCTTCAATGTATATCCGAATGAGATCGAGGACGTCGTCGCGAAGCTGCCGGGTGTGTTCGAAGTCGCGGCGGTCGGCGTGCCCGACCAGAATTCGGGCGAAGCGGTGAAACTGTTCGTGGTGAAGAAAGACCCGGCGCTTACCGATCAGGACGTTCTCGCGTACTGCAAAACGCAACTGACGGGCTACAAGCGGCCCAAACTCGTCGAATTCCGCACGGAGCTGCCCAAGAGCAACGTCGGCAAGATCTTGCGCCGCGAGTTGCGCGACGGGCGCGTGTGAGCGAATCCCGCGCAGCCAGTACGCCTTCGACGCGAACCACGGTCGACGAATACCGCGACTGATCCCGATACGCAGGTCGGCGCGCAACGAAAAGCCCGGCGGACGGAAATCCACGCCGGGCTTTTCTTGTTCTTCTCGTCGGCCGCTCGCGCCGCGCCTTCCGGCGGAAACTCGATCGGCGCGCTCCCACGACAGAAACATCGGCCCCGCCGCCCTCGAAGGCATAAAAAAAGGCGCCCGAAGGCGCCTTTGAGAGAACTGCGTTTTTACGACTTATTAGAACTTGTGACGGATACCGATGCGAGCCGTGAACTGGTTGTTCGTCGACGAACCGGTCAGGCCGTTGATGCCTGCCGTTGCGGCGACCACGCGGCCGGTGGACGTCACCGTGTCGCCCAGAGCATGCTGGTACACACCGACCACGTACACGTCGGTGCGCTTGGACAGGAAGTAGTCCACGCCCACAGCGCCCTGATGGTACTGGGCACGCGATGCATTGTCGATTTGCGTGCCGCGCGTGTAGTCATACGCTGCGCCGACCAGCAGTGCCGGGGTCAACTGATACTTGAAGTTGATTTCGCCGTTGTTGAACGTGGCCTTCTGGCCCGTGAACGGCGACGCGAACGTCTTGCCCAGGTTGCCGAACTGGACGTTCGAATACGTCAGGCCGATCGTTGCTGCGCCGAACGTGTAGGCACCGCCTGCACCGACGACCTGGTACGTATTGGCCGATGCGTAGCCTGCGTAGATCGGCGACGTCACTGCGAAGTTGGCTGCAGTCGTACCGATAGCAGGCGTGTTCGTCGAGATCGTGCCGCCGTTATTGAACAGACCGCCCGAAGCTGCCGGCGTGCGCGCGTTCAAGTAACCAGCGCCCAATGCCAACGGACCGTTGTTGTAGCCAGCGCCCAACGACCAGATCTGGTTGCCGGTGAAGTTGCCTGCCTGACCACCGAGGCTGTACGTGCCGCCGAACGTCAGGCCGCCGTAGTTCGCGCTCGTGTACTTGATCGTGTTGTTGGTGCGATACGAGTTGTTGAAGTTGTCGAGATCGCCCGGGTGAGCAGCGATGTAACCGCCCCATTGATCGCCCACCTCGAACGGACCGACGTAGTCGACGACGGAGTCGTACTGACGACCCAGCGTGACCGTGCCGAACTGGCTCGACAGGCCGACGTACGCCTGACGGCCGAACATCAGGCCGCCTTGGCCGAGCTTGCCGTTGGTCACGTCAAAGCCGTTTTCCAACACGAACAGCGCCTTCAGACCGCCGCCCAGATCTTCCGTGCCACGCAGGCCGAAGCGCGAACCTTGCATGACGCCGCTGGACATGTCGTATTTGTGGAAGCCACCGGCGTTGGTGTTCATGTTGATACCAACGTCAATGATGCCGTACAGGGTCACGCTGCTCTGAGCATGTGCGACGCCTGCGAATGCGCCCAGTGCCGCGAGAGCGAGAAGCGACTTTTTCATCGAATGATCTCCAAGGATTACGAATCTTTTGTACAAGGCGAATATTTATCTAGCGTTGAGGCCTTGCCTTCTAACTTCGCG
>NZ_DASXHN010000436.1:0-14569 GCF_036488505.1 Paraburkholderia sp.
ATCGCGATCCTGCTGGTTTATCGGCATTGGCGTCAGAGCCGCGGGCCGCGAAAACTCCATAGCTAGAGATCTCTTTTTTGATATGGCTGCGTTGGTATAGTGGCGCCTCTTACATGCAACCTGATCATTCGGTACTTCCGCAGAATGGCCTACTGGGAGGACTGAATGCTTCAATGCTCATTTAAATTAAACGACAGACCGATGAGCGAATTCACGATCGGCGTTCTATCGTTTGCCGCTTTTTCCGGGCAAGAGCGTTATATCAATAAAGCGTCTGGACTCTGCACGCCGGGCTATGGCGCTATCCCCATTGGCAGGTATTACATCTTTGACCGAAGATCCGGAGGTTTTCTCGGGCCATGGAAAGAACGGCTGAACCTCAACGGCAATAACAAGAGCGAATGGTTCGCGCTCCACGCAATCGACGGCGACATTGACGACGACAAACTCTTATGCGATGGCATCGTTCGTGGCCGATTCCGCTTGCACCCGAAGGGAAGAGTGGGAAAGAGCGAGGGCTGCATAACCATCGACCAACTCGCAGATTGGCATCGTATTCGTTCGATTCTTACCGATGAACCGAAGGTATCAGTTCCCGGGTCGGCGCTTAAGGCGTACGGCGAAGTGATGGTGGTATGAAAAAGCTCCTGGCCTGGCTCGCTGTCGTTCTTTGTTTGCTGCTCGCAATCGTTGCCAATGCGCTGTGGTGGATCATGAACCCGGAAGCTCCCCTGAATTTCTCGAATCCGATATGGAAATTGGCGGTGCGTATGTATGGAGTCACGACCGCGTATCAGGAATCCGACCTGGCGTTCCTGATGTCGTCGGCCGCAATCGTGCTCGGGTTCGCTGCGGCCGCGGTGGCTTGGCGGCAGTGGTGTAAGAGGCGCGGCCGGCGAAAGCTTCAGAGCTAGATATCTGAGGTGCGCATCGCGTGTCTACTCGGAACGCGCGCAGATGCATCGCGGTGTCCAGGCCTCATGAACAAGCGTTCGAACGCATTCTGTCGAGGACGGTACGCGCGGTTATTTTTCTCCACCGCGGTCTTCGCGATTCGATGCCACCGCACGTCATTGCGCGTTGCTGCATCCGTACGTACCGCACGACATAAAGCGATCCGTATCAAGCACTTGCGCGCTTAGCCCCCGGGTTATTCACAGCTCTGTCAACACAAACTGGGGATAACGTCGACCGTTGCCCGGCACGCACCGAGGTATTCAGTCGACTATCCGGCGGGTGCTGTCTGTTTTCTCGCCTCGCCGATCAATCTCCGACCGTTCAATCGCGAAGCTCCGCACGGAAGCCGAGGGTCAGTTCGACAAAGCGCTAGCGTTCGCCGTCCCAGGCGAACGAGAAGTCGAAGCGGAAGCACTGGCCTCATCGACCGGCGGATTCCCCATCGCCTGAAACAGCGCCGCGGTATCGGTCAGACGCGCGCTCGTATAGCGAATCTCGTCGAGCTGCGCGTTGCGCCACTGCTGCTCGCTCGAACGCGTCGCTGCAACCGGCAGTGCACCGAGACGGTAGCGCGCCGCCGTCTCGTTGAACACACCCTGCGCCGCGCGCGCGGCGAGGTTCGCGGCGTCCAGCGACTGTGCATCGTGTTCCAGCGACGCGAGCGTGTCGGCGACGTTCTCGAACGCGGCGAGCACCGTCTGCTTGTACTGCGAGACGGTCGCGTCATAGCTGTCCTGTGCCGCGCGACGCTGCGCGAGGAGCGCGCCGCCATGAAAGAGCGGCTGCGACAGCGATGCGCCGATGCTCCAGATCGCCCCCGCGCCCGACAGCGCGACCGGCCAGCTAAAGCCGCCTTGTCCCATCGAGGCCGACAACGACAGGCTCGGGAACATCTGCGCAGTCGCATAGCCGACGTTGGCTGCCGCGGCTTTCAGCGCGGCATCGGCGGCCTGAATGTCGGGGCGCGAGCGCAGCAGTTCCGACGGTACGACGACCGGCACCTCTTCGGGCAGATGCAACTGCGCGAGATCAAGGTCGTCGGGCGCGGCATCCGGCGTGCGGCCGAGCAGCACGGCCAACGCGTGACGTGTCGTCAGCCATTGCTGCTTCAGCGCGGGCAGGCTCGCCGACACGCTCGCCGCACTCTGTTGCGCATTCAGCAGATCGGCATGCGATACCGCGCCGAGTTCGTAACGCCGAGCGGTGTCGCGCGCCTGATCGTTAGCGAGCGTGACGAGCCGTTCGGTGGTGTCGATCTGCGCACGCAGCGCGGCACTCGTGAGTGCCGCCGTCACGATGTTCGCGGCCAGCGCGCGGCGCGCCGCATCGAACTGGTAGACCTGGATGTTCACGCGCGCGGCGAGCCCCGCGTTCGCGAGACGCTCCGCGCCGAACAGGTCGAACGTATAGTGCGCCTGCAACTGGCCGACGAATACGTTGTACAGAAATGTGTTCGGTCCAATCTCCGGAATCGCGAGTGCCCGATTGCGGGTGGCCTGGCCGCCCGCATCGAGCGTCGGCAGCATCGAACTGCCGACCTGCGCGCGCAACTGTTCACGCGCGGCGGCGAGATTGCGGTCGGTTGCGGCGAGCGTCGGACTATTGCGCAGGCCTTCGTCGACGAGCGCGTCCAAGGCGTCGGAGCGATACAGCTTCCACCATTCGGGCACCGTCTTTGCGCCGGCCACGAATTGCTGGGTGACGCCTTGCGCGGGCACGGTCTGGGCGGGCAGCGGCTCGGCGCCATAGTGCGCGGGTTGCGGCATCGCGGGCGCAGCGCCGTTCGGTCCGAGCGAGCAGGCGGCGAGCGCGCACGCGATACTCGCGGCCAGCGTGGCGCGGGCTAACGCATCGAAAGGTGACGTGTGCGACGCGCCCGACAGGCCGCGCGGGACCGATGGCGCCGCCTCGGCCGGCCGACAGGATGCGCCTGATGCGGCTGACAGGCCGGATGCGCCGTACGGAGCCGACCTGATGGACCTGATGGACCTGATGGACCGGGTGAACGAGGCGCACAAATCGAACAGTGCGAAAGTACCCATGCTGTTGCTCTTCCTCATGCTCGGTTGCCCCTTCAATTGCCCGTATGCGCGACACCCGACCCGTCGCGCGCCGGCGGCTCGCGCTCGTCGGCGCGCACGCGGAACGACGTTGCGTACAGCGCGGGCAGATAAAACAGCGTGAGGATCGTCGCGCTCGTGATGCCGCCCATCAGCGCGGTGGCCATCGGGCCGAAGAAGTTCGAGCGCAACAGCGGAATCAATGCGAGCACGGCGGCCGCCGCGGTCAGCGTGATCGGGCGGAAGCGCCGCACCGTCGCGCCGACGATCGCATCGAAACGCTTGTGCCCCGACGCGATATCCTGCTCGATCTGATCGACCAGAATCACCGAGTTGCGCATGATGATGCCGAACATCGCAATCACGCCGAGCATCGCGACGAAGCCGAACGGCTGGCCGAACAGCAGCAGCGTGAGCACGACGCCGATCAGACCGAGCGGGGCGGTCAGCACGACCATCAGCACGCGTGCGAAGCTTTGCAGCTGGATCATCAGCAGCGTCAGCACCGCGATCGCCATGATCGGAATCTGTGCGTTGATCGATGCCTGGCCCTTGCCGCTTTCCTCAACCGAGCCGCCGATTTCGATCCGGTAGCCGACCGGCAGCGTCGCGCGGATCGGGCCGAGCGCGCGGTCCACCGCGTGCGTGACGTCGATGCCCTGAGCGCCGCGCGCGACGTCGGACTGCACCGTGATGGTCGGCTGACGATCGCGCTCCCAGATCACGCCGTATTCGAGCTCGTTGCGCAGATGGCCGAGCGTGCCGAGCGGCACCGGTCCATTGGGCGTGGGCATCGCGAGCGCGGTGAGCTGCGACGGGTCGACGCGTTCGGCCCGCGGCGCGCGCAGATCGACGCTGATCAGCTTGTCGCGCTCGCGGTACTGCGTGACCGTATAGCCGGACAGCGTCATCGCGAGGAAGCTCGAAATGTCTTCGGAGCTCACGCCGAGTTCGCGCGCGCGCTTCTGGTCGATCTCGAAGCGCACCGAGCGCTCGGCCGGTTCGTCCCAGTCGAACTGCACGTTGCGGGCGCCGTGATTGGCGCGCATGGTCGTGGCGACGCGTTCGGCGATCGAGCGCACGGTCGCGATGTCGTCGCCGCTGACGCGAAACTGCACCGGATAGCCGACCGGCGGTCCGTTCTCGAGCCGCGACAGGCGCGTGCGTATCGCCGGGAAGTGGTTGAGCAGTTCCGGCTCCAGCCATTGCGCGAGTTTTTCGCGGTCCTTCACCGACTTTGCGGTGATCACGAACTGCGCGAAGTTCGGCTGCGGCAACTGCTGATCGAGCGGCAGATAGAAGCGCGGCGCGCCGGTGCCGACGAAGCTCACCGTATGGTCGATCTCGGGGCGGCCCTGCAGCACCAGTTCGAGGCGTTTGGCCTGGCGCAGCGTCGCATCGAACGAGGCGCCCTCGGGCAGGCGCACGTCGACGAGCAGTTCGGGCCGGTCCGAACTCGGGAAAAACTGCTGCGGCACGAGCGTGAAGCCGGCCATCGCGAGCACGAACAGCGCGACGGTGATCGCCAGCACGATGAAGCGCCGTTCGACGCACCAGCCGATCCAGCCGCGCAAACGCGTATAGAAACGTGTGTCGTAGATGTCATGCTCATGATCTTCGGGCTCGTGCGCGTGGCGCTTGCGCTCCGGCAGCATGTGATAGCCGAGCAGCGGGATCAGCACGACGGCCGCGAGCCACGACGCGATCAGCGCGATGGCCGACACTTCGAAGATCGAGCGCGTGTATTCGCCGGTGCTCGATTTCGCAAGCGCAATCGGCAGAAAGCCGGACACGGTGACGAGCGTGCCGGTCAGCATCGGAAATGCGGTGCTGGTGTACGCAAAGGCCGCCGCGCGCGCGCGGGTCCAGCCCTGTTCGAGCTTCACCGACATCATTTCGACCGCGATGATCGCATCGTCGACGAGTAGGCCCAGCGCGAGCACCAGCGTGCCGAGCGACACCTTGTGCAAGCCGATGTCGAACAGATACATGCACAGCGCGGTGACCGCCAGCACGACCGGAATCGAGATCACGACGACCATGCCGGTGCGCACGCCGAGCGACACCAGACTCACGATCAGCACAATCCCGACCGCTTCGGCGACCGCTTCGAGGAAATCATCGACCGAGCGCGCGACCGCGTGCGGCATGCTCGACACTTCGACGAGCTTCAGACCGGCGGGCAGCGCGGCGCGCAATTGCGTCATCTGCTGATCGAGCGCTTTGCCCACGCGGATCACGTCGCCGCCCGCCTGCATCGTCACGCCGATGCCAAGCACCGGCTGGCCGCGAAAGCGCATCTGCGTGACGACCGGGTCGTCGTAGCCTCGCTTGATGGTTGCGATGTCGCCGAGACGGAACGTGCGGTTGTTGATGCGGATCAGCGTGTCCGCGAGCGCGTTGACATCGTTGAACTGGCCGCTCGGGCGCACGAACACGCGGTCGTCGGCGGTGGTGAGTGTGCCCGCGGGGGCGATGGCGTTCTGCCCGCTGATCGCCTGACCGAGCTGTTGCGGCGAAATACCAAGCCGCGTCAGCTGCGTGTTGGCGATCTCGATATAGATGTGCTGGTCAGGATCGCCGAAGTAGTCGACCTTGCCGACGCCCGGCACGCGCAGCAGCACCGAGCGCAGCTGGTCCGCGTAGTCGTGCAGTTGCGCGGCGGAAAAGCCGTCGCCTTCGAGCGTGTAGATGTTGGTGTAGACGTCGCCGAACTCGTCGTTGAAGAATGGGCCCTGAATGCCGTGTGGCAGCGTGCTCGCGATGTCGCCGACTTTTTTGCGGACCTGATACCAGGTTTCGGGCACCTGGCTGACCGGCGCCGAATCCTTCATCGTGAAGAAGATCAACGATTCGCCGGGGCGCGAGTAGCTGCGAACGAAGTCGATATACGGGGTTTCCTGCAGCTTGCGGCCAATGCGGTCGGTCAACTGCTCCTGCACCTGGCGCGCGGTGGCGCCCGGCCAGAAGGTGCGGATCACCATCACGCGGAAGGTGAAGGGCGGGTCTTCGGATTGCGCGAGCCGGGTGTAGGCGAGGAGGCCGAACGTGGTCGCCAGCGCGATCAGGAACACGACCAGCGCCTGATGACGCAGCGCCCACGCGGACAGGTTAAAGCGCGCTTCTTCGGATGGCGTGCTCATGAAGCAAAGTCCTCGGGATGCAGCGGCGCGATCGCGCGGACTTTCTCACCGGCGCTCACCGTATGCACGCCTTGCAGCACGACGCTGTCGCCGTCTCGCAACCCTTCGCTGACGACGATCGTGCGCTCGCCGTAGCGCGTGACCGTCACGCGGCGCAGTTCCAGCGTGTTGTCGGCGGCGCGCACGACCCATACGGCGGGTTGGCGGCCTTCGTGGAACAGCGCGGTGACGGGCAGCGTGAACACGCCGTGCTGTGCCGACGCAGTCAGCGGCACCACGGGCGTGACGTCGGCGGTCATGCCCAGGCGGATCTCGGACCCGGGCTTGTCGAGCGTCAGACGCGCACGCCAGGTCCGGCTTTGCGGATCGGCGGCCGGCGACAGCTCGCGCACGCGCGCATTGAACTTGCGGTTCGGCAGCGCGGCGAGCGTCACGCTTGCGTTGCGGCCGACCGCGAATGCGGCGAGCGCGTTTTCGGGCACGTCGCACAGCACGTCGACGTCGCCGCTCCACGCGAGGTTGTAGACGGCCTGGCCGGCCGATACGTTCTGTCCGGTGTCGGCCTCTTCCGCGGTGATGACGCCCGCATGAGCGGCGATCAGCGTCGTGTACTGCAACTGGTTCTTCGCGAGCGCCAACTGCTGCTGAGCCTGGTCGCGCTGTGCGAGCGCGGACGCGTATGCGTTGGTGGTCTGTTCGAGCTGCGCCGGCGCAATCAGGTTTTCTTTCGCCTGGGCCTTGTCGCGTTCGAGCTGCTGCTGCGCATAGACGAGGCTGTGCTGCCCGGCGTCGAGTTGCGCTTGCGCGCTGGCGGCGTTCTTTTGCGCATCGGCCGGATCGAGCAGCGCGACGACTTCGCCGCTCTTCACCGTATCGCCGAGCCGCACGCGCCGCTCGATGATCTTGCCGCCGACGCGAAACGACAACGGCGTCGCATAACGCGACTGGACTTCGCCGGGCAGCGACGCTGCCTGCAGCGCGTGACCATCCGCATGCACCGCCACGGCGACCACCGGACGAGGCGGGGGCGCCGCGGCTTCCTTCTTCGCGCAGGCGGCAAGCGACAGCGCACCAGCCAGCGCGAGCGCGCATAAGAGGCTGGATCGACCGGGTTGCAGGTGAGGAGGAGATTGCGGATGCATCGCTGACGATGCGGGAGAACCGGAACGCTTCACAAATACCCCATCTGGAGACAGCGAACGAACGCGGCAAGCCGCGACGGCCGCCCATGAGGAACCGCATGCCGTGCGATGCGATTGGCATACAGTCATGATTCGGAATGATGAGATGCATTCTAATACACACCTGTATTTGAATGTATCTATGAATTCGAATTCTTTCCGGTGCTATGCTTTCCGGCATGAAACGGCAAAGACTGACCAGAGAGCAGAGCAAGGATCAGACGCGCGGGCGGCTGCTCGACGCTGCGCAGGCGACTTTCCTCAAGAAAGGTTTCGTCGCGGCGAGCGTCGAGGACATCGCGGAGGCCGCGGGTTATACGCGTGGCGCGTTCTATTCGAACTTCCGCAGCAAGAGCGAACTGTTTCTGGAGCTATTGCGGCGCGATCACGAAACGATGCAGGCGGGCCTGCACGCGATCTTCGAGAACGCGGTGTCGCGCGAGGAGATGGAAGCGCGCGTGCTCCATTACTACAGCACGATTTATCGCGAGAACCGGTGCTTCCTGCTGTGGGTCGAGGCGAGGTTGCTCGCCGTGCGCGACGGCCGCTTCCGGCTTCGTTTCAACGCGTTCATGCACGAGAAAGTCGAACAGCTGAGCGCGTACGTACGCGAATTCTCGGACCGAGTCGGCACGCCGATGTTGATGCCGCCTGAGCAACTGGCGATTGGTCTGATGGGATTGTGCGACGGCGTGCAGTTCTTCTACACGGTCGATCCGCAGAATGTGCCGGCGGAAATGGCCGAGACGGTGCTGGCGGGATTTTTCGCGCGGGTGGTGTTCGGGCGCGAGGCGTGAGCGTCAGGCGCGACGCGCGTATCGATGCGCAGACGCGCGATCCTTCGGGGTCGCGCGCGAGGCGTCAGGTGCCGCGGGAATGATAAAAATCAGTCGGTCGGCAATTGTGCGCACACATCGACGGCGGGCGCCGTGCAGGCGAATGCGTATTGGCCACTCGTGCTGAGGATTTTCTCTCCGGCGTGCAGCGCGACCTTCAGGTCGGGGCAGCGCTCGTATCCGATGTAAGCGGAACTGGCTGCGGCGAACCAGCAAACCAGCGAGAAGGCGATTTTTTCCAGAAGCTGAAAACGATGTGTCATGGTGGTCAATTCCTTTGGCCGCCATGGTATCACCGACTAGGGGTTTATACCTAGTTAATACCCACAATAGACGTGGAGATAGTGGCGCGGCAGACACGCTGCGTCCAACCTGACCGGAATGTCATACGCGGGTCAGGGTTGGGACATGTCCCGCCGATACAATCGGCTTCGTTGGGCCAACCCGTGCGCGTCGTCGTGGCGCGGGTCGACAGGCGGCAAGTTTGCGCCGGCCCGGCGTTACCGAGGCAGGAGTCGTCCATGAATCAACTGCAGTCGATGCGCGTGTTCGTCAAGGTGGCGGACCTCGGAAGTTTCGTCGGCGCCGCGGGCGCGCTGGATCTGTCCACCGCGGTGGTCACCCGTCATGTGGCGGATCTGGAAGCGCGGCTCGGCACCCGGCTGTTGAATCGCACCACGCGCCGTCTTTCGCTGACCGAGTCTGGCGCGACCTATCTGGAGCGCGTGCGCCATATCCTGACCGATCTCGAAGGCGTCGAGCAGATGGTGGTCGCGCGCAATCACGAGCCCATCGGCACACTGCGCATCGTCGCGCCGGTCGTGTTCGGGCTGCATAGCCTCGCGCCGGTGGTGCAGTCGTATGCGGCGCGCTTTCCGGAAGTGGTACCCGATGTCACGCTGGCCGACCGTCCGGTCGATCTGGTCGAGGAGGGCTTCGACGTCGGCATCCTCGTCGCGCGGCATATGCGCAGCGCGAGCATCGTCACGCGGCGGTTGACGACCGGTTATATGACGGTCTGCGCGACGCCCGCCTATCTGGCGCAGCACGGCACGCCGACGCGCCCCGAAGATCTTCTCAAGCATCCGAGCCTGAGCCGGCCGTCCGAGCAGAGCGCCGGCGAAGAGCGCGTGTTCGCCGGCCCGGACGGCGAAGTGCGGGTGCGGCCGGTCAACGCGATTGCGGCGAACAACGCTGAGATGCTGCGGCAGTTCGCGCTTCTGGGGATGGGCGTCGCGATTTTGCCGAGCTATCTGGTCGACCGCGATCTCGCCGCGGGACGGCTCGTCCGTCTGCTGGACGCCTACCGTCTACCGCCGATCGAAATCACCATCGCCTACCCGAGCCGGCTGCATTTGCCGGCGAAAGTGCGTACCTTCATCGACCATCTGGTTGAACATTTCCAGCCGGGCAACGAGCCGGCCCGCGATTCGCGCCGTAGTGCGCCGACGGTTGCGGCCGCGCGCACGGCCGGTCCCGGCGAGGTGGCCGCGCCTGTAATGGCCGATGATGTACCCGAAGCGCGTGGGACGACACGCCGGGTAGCGCGCGCGTCGCGCACGCGAATCGCCGCGCCGGCGCCGTTTTAACGCAAGAGCCCGCGCCTACGTCCCTAGCCCCGGACCATAGTTGCCGCCGATCAGCCGGGTGACCGACGCGAGATCGGCGTAGTCCTGTTCGGGCATCCCGTCGAGCATTGCCAGTACCTCATTGCTCGCGCCGGCAGCGCGCGCGGCGTCTACGAGGCCGTCCTTGTTGGTGGGAAACCGGACTTCGCGGAGAACGTCGGCGATCTGCAGATCGATCGGTTCGCCGGGGATGGCCGAGGCAGTCATGCGCATGCTCCTGTTGCTTGCTGTTGTTATTGCCGCTGCGGAAACCGAAGCCGTGCCAGAAGCCCGGCAGCACGAAGGCGGCGAGAAGGCGGCGACAACGCGGGCAGAGAGGCGGGCAGCAACCGCAGCCATACAGCCACCAATCCTGCCGAACCGTCAGCAAACCGTCAGCCAACCGTTAGGTCGTCAGATGCTCGTGCTGCCCCGTCAGGCTGCGCTCCAGATGGCGCGACTTCGGCAGCGCAATGTGCTCCCATCGCTGCGGACGGTTGTCGTCGATGGCTGCCACACCCGGGGCGGGCGGCGCGACCGGCGCGGCATTCGCGCGTTCGGCGAGCGTGCTGGAATACGTGCTATCTGGCGCGGTCCGGATCGGCGCGGCAAAGCAAGACGCTGACAGCGTCACCATGATTAACAGTGTCGAGGTTTTCATCGCCCGACCTCCCAAGCTCATGCGGCGCTGACAGTTCAGCAAGCCCTGTGCCGTCCCCGCGTCGAAAAGAAGGCGCAAGCCACAGGCGGTGCCGCGCTGCGGGCCTGCGCTCATCCATCATCTTAGGTGGCAAATGCTGCAAGGTCCGTACGGTTTGCGACAAAACCGTATTGTAGGTTTCAGAAAGGGCGCCAACGGCGCCGCGCCGGTCGCGCCGCTACCTGAGCGCATCGAAGCGCGTCCAGGGCCACGATGGCCGGTCGCGCATATAGCCGTTGAGCCAGTTCCACTGAGGATGCCGCTTCATGAACGCCTGCGCGTCGAACGGCCGCCCGCAAGGATGACCCCAGCGCGCGGTAAAGGCCATGTCGCGGGCCATTTCGCTGTCGGTCACCTGCCGTCGTTCGCGCCCCAAGGATTGAACGGCCCATGATCGGTGCCGCCGAAGCGCGCGTCGTCGAGTTCGAGATGCCCGCAGATGGTGCGTGAACACGGATTGTCGTTGCGATCGAGATAGACGTCGTGGTGATCGGCGATCATCGCCTTCGCGAGCTCGACATCGATCCTGCCGTGATGCGTTTGTTCGAGCTGCATGAAGCGCAGGCGCCGCGCGCCATTCTTGCGCACGTCCGTGTAGTCCTCACCCTCGCCGATACATTCCTGGTTGCGGATCTTCAGATCCGTCGCGGTGTTGTAGCCGCTGTAAAAACCGTCCTTCGTGGTCTCGAAGCCGGAAAAGTGCAGCCCGAGTTCATAGCGTGCGATCTCGCCGGTCCTGGTGTCGCCGAGCAGCCAGCTGTTCGCGTAGCCGCCGTTGTTCGCCAGCGAAAACATCTCGCACCACTCGCCGATACTGCTCGCATACTGCGATGCCCGCCGCGAGCGATAGAACTCCGGCGCGCCCGCCGCGTTGTAGCCGGCAAAGTTCGAGATCGTCGTTTCGGTCACCATCAGGCCTGCCGCTGTGATCCAGAAATCGGTGAGGCTCGAGATGCAGCCGGGCAGGCCTTGCATCAGGATGCGGTGGCCGCGGTCCGGCACGATGTCGAATACGACGTTGAACGCGTCGCCAGCCGCGTAACGGTCCCACGAGTTGTGCGCCATCACGATGCGGCCGTCGCGGGTCGCGCTGCCGGTCGCGATGAACGCGCTGCAATGATGGCCGCGCCGGCCACGCCACGGCTTGGGACCGAGTTGCGGCTGCTGCTGCGCGGCGTGCGTGGGCCACCAGCTTTGCAGCAGATCCATGTAGCCGTTCCACGCGAGCACTTCGGCGAACGGCAACTGCGCACCGTCGGCGATGCCCTGGATCTCGTCGGCGAATTCGGTATCGAGCTTGCTCGCGAACTGGCTGGTTGCGGCCTCGACGAAGGTGTCGAAGTCCTCGCCGGTATCCCATTTCGCGAGATAGCGGGCGGTGCGGATCGCGTTTCGGATTTCGGCGGCAAGCAACTGGCCGTGCTGCTCGCCGCGATCGTACGGCTCGCCTTCGATATGCACGAAGATCCAGCCGGCCTCGTCGCGGCGCACGGCTTCAGGGGACGGTTCGCTCATGTTCGCTCCGATCGCGCGCGGCGTCTGGCCACGCTCGCGTTCGCGTTAAGCGCGCCGCCAGCGGATGCGGCGGCGGTTCGTCCATTGTAGAAAATTTGTGGCAGTTTGCATCGCGTGGCGCGAACCGCGTGCGGCCGTATGCGCTACGCGCTAGCGCGACGGGTTCATGCGGAAGTACGCGTCGAGCAGCGAGGTCTTGTAGACCACGCCCGCGAGCTTCGGATGCGCGGTGCTTTCGATCACCGGCAGACGTTCGCCCTGAAACGCCATGAAGTGCTGAATCGCGGCGCCCAGCGACATGTCGGGCGTGAGCACGTCGAAATGCGGCTGCAGATAATCGGCGGCGGTCTTCGCGGAGGTGTCGCGCCGCTCGAGCAGGTCGGAGGTGATGTCCTTCAGCGCGACCACGCCGAGAAACGCGCCGGACTCGTTCGCGACGTACAGGTACTTGACCGGATATTCGAGGAACACCCGCGTCATGTCCTGCACGCTCGCGTTGGGTGGCACGACGGTTTGCGCGGGGCGAATCAGCTCGCGCATCTGCGTCGCTCGCAGCCGCGAGCGCTCCTGTTCCTCGCGATTGCGGCGCAGCGTGACCTCGTACATCGAGGTCTCGCCGATCGCGCGCGCGATGAAATACGCGACCACGCACGACACCATCAGCGGCAGCACCACCTGATAGCTCAGGGTCATCTCGAAGATCATCAGGATCGCCATCAGCGGCGCCTGAGTCGCGCCCGCGAGAAACGCGCCCATGCCGACCATCGCATACGCGTACGGCGCGGACGTCGCATGCGGCCACAGCGCGTTCATCCCCTGGCCGAACAGCGCGCCGACCGCCGCGCCGACGAACAGCGTCGGCGTGAAGACCCCGCCGACTGCGCCGGAGCCGGCCGTCGCCGCGGTGGCCGCGAGCTTGCAGACCAGCACCAGCACGAGCGCGGACCACGTCCATGGCGAATGCAGGATCGAGTTGACGACGCTGTAGCCGTTGCCCCACACCTCGGGCTCGCCGGTCGAGATGATGCCGACGATCAGGCCACCCAGCGCAAGCCGCAGCGGCAACGGCACGGGCAGTTTGCGAAAACTTGCCTTCGATGCATCGAGCAGCCGCAGGAACTGCGGCGCGGCCGCGCCGCACAGCGCGCCGAGTGCGACGAACAGCAACACTTCGACGCCCGTCACGGTCGGGAACACCGGCATCTGGTAGGGCGGCTTGTAGCCGGCGAATTCGCGCATCGTGATATTGGCGACGACCGCCGCGACCAGCACCGGCCCGAAGCTTTCCATCGCGATCGAACCCAGCACGATCTCGGTGACGAAGAACGCGCCCGCAATCGGCGCGCTATACGCGGACGTGATACCGGCGGCCGCGCCGCACGCGACCAGCAGGCGCAGGCGCGGCGGATCGAAGTGAACCCAGCGGCCGATCAGCGACGCGCCGAGCGCCGCGAGCTGCACCATCGGACCTTCCCGGCCGATCGAGCCGCCGCTCGCGATCGTGAACAGCGACGACACGCTGCGCCACAGGCTCAGGCGCACCGGCACCACGCCGTCGCCGATCGCGACCGCTTCCATGTAGTCGGTGTGCGCGCGCTTGTCGGCGTGACGCTGCGCGATCAGCAAAAAGACGCCGGCGACCAGACCGCCCGCGGCCGGCAGCCAGATGCGGGTGCTCCACGGCAGGCTGCGCGCCATATCGACGAAGCTGCCGGCGCGGCCGGTCAGCGCGAATTGCAGTACCTCGATGCCCTTGCGAAACACGATCGTCGCGAACGCGCCGGCGAGCCCGACCACGACCGACCAGATCAGCATCGTGTGAGCTTCGGAAAGGCGAAAAATGCGTTGGGCGCGGGTGCGCAGCTTCAGCAGGAATGAAAGCACGTCGACGGTACGGGGCGTGAAACACAGTTGAAAAACGCGCGCCACAACGACAGCGCGCCCGCCTCGGATGGCGGGCGCGCTGCGGTGGGAGAGCGCGGCTGAGCGGCGTGGGTCAAGTCGCCGCCTTGTCGAGTTCGGGATAGTGGCGGAAGATGCAGGCCTCGTTGTGGGGGATGCGCCGGTCTGATTCCAGGTACGCGGCGATGTTCGGTCTTTCGATCACTCTGTCGTGCAGCGCGGCGAGCCGCGGATAGTGCTCGCCGAAGCGCTTCAATGCACGGGGGAACGCATACAGCAGACCGTCGATCAACTGGAACATCGACAGGTCGACGTAAGTGAGCGTGTCGCCGACCAGAAAGCTCGCGCCCGCCGGATTCTGTGTCAGTACGCGTTCGAAGTACGACATGAACTTCGGGATCCGATGGTCGATGAAATCCTGCGCGCGTATCTTTGCGGCGTCTTTCTGGTCCTCGTAGTACAGACCGCTGGCGAGCGGATGGTGGGTGTCGTGCGCTTCGGTCACGACGTCGGCGATCGTCAGTTGCAGGCCGTTCGCGACATAGCGCAGGCTCTCGACCGCGGGCGCCAGACCGAGCCGCGGGCCGAGATAGAACAGGACGTTGGCGGTCTGCGAGATCACCAGATCGCCGTCTTTCAGAAACGGCGGCGCGAACGGCGGATACGGC